>JAHJDF010000092.1 GCA_018812595.1 Gammaproteobacteria bacterium | reverse complement strand
CGACCACTACGACCACCAGCGACCTGACCACTACTACCGACCACCACCAGCGACCTCAATCTCCATATAAATATATTATATATAGTATATTTTATGTGAGTGCAGGTTTATTGCAAGCAGTTCTAGGAGACGCGATGAATCGTATCTCTACGTTTTAAGGGACTGTTGCAATCCGCGCATTTTGTTATCCCCGCGGATGCGGGGATCTAGAAAAAAATCAATAAATTACGCACCTTTTTAGGGAGACTTGTCGGGAACGCATTCCAGACAAGTTCGCTTTTTAATACCGATAGTAGTCCGGTTTGAATGGGCCTTCGGTGCTTTTTAGATTGATGTAATTGGCTTGTTCTTCTGAGAGTTGCGTTAAATCAACTCCCAATCGATCGAGATGTAAGCGCGCTACTTTTTCGTCGAGTAATTTAGGTAACACATAAACTTTGTGTTCATATCGATTCGCATTCTTCCAAAGCTCGAGTTGCGCGAGGATTTGGTTCGTGAAAGATACGGACATAATGAAGCTTGCATGTCCTGTGGCGCACCCTAGATTCACCAAACGTCCTTCCGCCAACAGAATCAAACGTTTTCCGTCTGGGAAAATGATGTGATCCACTTGCGGTTTAATGTTTTCCCAGCGATAGCCGCGCAGCGAAGCGACATCGATTTCAGAATCAAAGTGACCGATGTTGCAAACGATGGCTTCGTCTTTCATTGCCTTCATGTGTTCTAAGTTAATGACATTTACATTACCGGTTGCAGTGACAAAAATGTCGCCGTATTTCGCGGCATCGTTCATGTCAACGACTTGGTAGCCTTCCAGCGCTGCTTGCAATGCGCAGATAGGGTCGCATTCAGTGACATAGACCTTTGCATGCATTCCTTTGAAAGCTTGTGCACATCCTTTTCCCACGTCGCCATAGCCTAAAATGACACAAGTTTTTCCGGCGACCATGACGTCTGTGGCGCGTTTAATGCCATCAATTAAAGATTCTCGACTGCCGTATAAATTATCGAATTTAGATTTCGTGACGGAATCGTTCACATTAAAGGCCGCTGTTTTTAATAACCCTTGTTTTTCCATTTCGTAAAGGCGATGCACGCCGGTGGTTGTTTCCTCGGATAAGCCTCGAATGTTGGACAACAGTTCTGGATGTTTTTCATGAATGACCTGAGTCAAGTCGCCGCCGTCGTCGATCAAAAGATCTGGTTGCCAGTTATTCGGTCCAGATAATGTTTGCTCAATACACCACCAATATTCTTCTTCTGTTTCACCCTTCCATGCGAAGACCGGTACACCCATTTCTGCAACAGCAGCGGCAGCATGGTCTTGTGTTGAAAAGATATTGCAGGAAGACCAACGTACGCTAGCGCCCAACATGACTAACGTTTCAATCAGCACGGCTGTTTGAATGGTCATGTGCAAGCAGCCTGTAATGCGAGCACCCTTTAATGGTTTTTGTTCTTTGTATTCTTCACGCAAGGCCATGAGACCCGGCATTTCGGAATAGGCAATTTCGATTTCTTTTCTTCCCCAAGCCGCGAGGGAAATGTCAGCGATTTTGTAGTTTTGAGTCATGTGTGTTTCCTATAGAAGGGAGGTTGTTATTTCAATTTTTCTGGATCCTTAGCTTTCGCGGGGATAACGATTCGCTAGGGATGACAATTAAATTCCCGCTATTTCTTTCAGCATTTCTGCTTTGTCGGTTCTTTCCCAGGTAAAGGAATCTTCTTCTCTGCCAAAGTGGCCGTAAGCCGCAGTGGCTTTATAAATAGGTCTTAAGAGATCCAAGAGCGCGATGATGGCGCGGGGGCGCAAATCAAAATGTTCTTTCACCAGTGCTGAAATTTTCTCTTCCTCTATTTTATGAGTGCCAAATGTTTCGATAAAAATAGAAGTTGGTTCGGCGATTCCAATTGCATACGACAGTTGCAATTCACAGCGATCCAAAAGTCCCGCAGCCACGAGATTCTTTGCAATGTAACGAGCCATGTAAGCAGCCGAACGATCTACTTTTGAAGGATCTTTTCCTGAAAAAGCACCCCCGCCGCTGCGAGCAACACCGCCGTATGAATCAACGATGATTTTTCGACCGGTAAGGCCGGTGTCGCCCAAAGGACCGCCTACAACGAAACGACCGGTTGGGTTGATGAAGTACTTCGTGTTTTTGTCTAACCATTTTGCAGGAATGACGGGTTTGATGATTTCATCCATCACTGCTTCGCGAATGGTTTTATTTTCTATATCAGGATCGTGTTGTGTGGAAATAACAACGGTGTCCACTTTGTGTGGCTTGTTATCAATGTATTGAAACGTGACCTGGCTTTTTGCGTCAGGACGTAACCAAGGCAAGGTGCCGTTTTTACGGACTTCTGTTTGCCGCATCATCAGGCGATGAGCATATGTGATAGGAGCCGGCATTAAGACGTCGGTTTCTTTGCACGCATAACCAAACATTAATCCTTGATCTCCTGCGCCTTGTTCGTGTGTTCTTGTTTCGTCGACACCTTGTGCGATATCGGGGGATTGTTTCCCGATCGTGCTTAAGACAGCACAAGATTCCCAATCGAATCCCATATCTGAGTGGTTGTAACCGATCTCTTTAACGGTATTGCGTGTGATTGCTTCGATATCGGCCCATGCTGTTGTTGTGACTTCGCCGCCAACAAGCACCATGCCTGTTTTTGTATAGCACTCACATGCCACACGAGCATTGGGGTCTTGTGCTATGAGGGCATCAAGAACGCTATCAGAGATGAGATCGCAAATTTTATCGGGGTGTCCTTCTGAGACAGACTCAGATGTAAACACGAAGTCGTTTGACATGTGACATTCCTCCAGGGCAAAAATAAAGGGCGCATCATAGTTATTTTGGAGGAAGTATCTAGGGGATAACAGGATGACTATTTTATCGAGCGCCGATGATGCTTTATGAGCGTCTAGATTAATTGCTGTAAGAGTTCTAAGGCGGGGGCGACTCTAATATCTTGGGCCGATAAATAATTTTTCGTTCCTGTCATTGAGATTTGCCAAGCGGCACATTGAGGAAAACGTTTTTTAAAATAATGAAGGCTTTTACTAATTTCTGTATCACTCCATTTGCACTCAATAGCCGTCAAAGGTTGTTTATTTTCTGTGATGACGAAATCAATTTCGCGGCCGTCAATATCTCTGAAATAGCATAAGTCTAAATTTCTTGCTTTTGTGTCTTGTTCGAATTGCACCCACTTGAGTAAGTGCATGGCTACCATGTTTTCAAATCGAGTGCCCGGGTTATCAATCAAAGTCCAATCGTAGTGATAGTGTTTTTGTTCTTTTTTTACTGCACGTAGACGAGAAGAACCGAACGGAGATAAGCGAAAAATAGCATAGAGTCTTGTGAAGATATCGAGCCAATTCGAAAGAGTCGCGTGGCTTACTTGTAGGTCTTTTCGAAGCGAGTTGATGGACAATGGCGATCCTACAAGCTCAGGCAATCTGAGCATTAACAATTCAAGAGACTGAATGTCTTTTACATGTTCTAGGCTTACTAGGTCTTCTTGTATCAAACGTTGTCTGTATTCTCGTGACCATCGTTTGGCATCGATTTCTTTTCCGCTGAAATAAGGTTCTGGAAACCCACCCAATGTAAGCAAGGTTTGTACTTCTTCCATGGATTGGAGGTGTAATTCTCCAACAGAGAGAGGATTTAGACGCAAAAAGTAATATCTCCCTTGCAAAGAATCTCCACCATAACGGTAGTAATCTAAACGCGCACTGCCTGTTACTAAGATCTTGCGTTGATGATGATATTGATCATAGAGACCTTTTAAGAAGTCTCTCCATTTTTTGTATTTATGGATTTCATCAAAGACCCATATAGGAGTATCTGGCAATTCTCGTTTCAAGATAGCTTCTCTATGCATCGGAATATCCCAATTCAAGTAGCCTAATTGAGTATTGGGTAAGAAATGTTGAGCGAGTGTTGTTTTTCCTACTTGCCTTGGCCCCCCGATAAAAACCATTTTTTGATTGAGATCGGTTGCGACCTGATCCGTAATATAGCGTTTTTGGTATTCCATGGTCGAAATCCTTCTTTAAGCCATAATGAGGGTGAATTTTGCGAGTTTTTTCTAGTGCAGTCAAAAATACTCGCGTTTTTGGTTGTTGTTGCATTAGCTCAGGTATTGCTGGGATTTAATCTGTGTTTCTTGTGGCGATGATGTCAACCCCTAGATTTAGGATATTTTTTACGACAATCTCTCCGACATGAACGGGGGCTTTTATCGTGACATCAGAAAGCACGTTCATGACTTCAAAAATATTTTCTTTTGGAATGGGTTCTTTCGTTTTTACGGAAATCACTGGGTACATCCAGCCTTCAATTTTGACGGTACTTGTGACATAACGTTTCGGTGCTTCGATTTCACTTAATGCGTATTTCTTTCCTCGAGGACATTTATTTCCTGTGACTTCAACACCATTTTCTGTCTTGTTGACTTGTAACTCGCAACCGATTGGGCAGCAAATGCAAATGAGTTTTTTTGTATCCATATATTTCTCTCTTATTGAACAGATATAACCACTTCATTTCCGGCCGCTGTAAGCAGGTCTTTTTTCTTTAATTCAAGCGTGACGGTTTGCGCTGGAAGGAATTTGATGTCGCGTTTTTTAGCGATGATTTGATCTCCAATAGAAGCGACCACTGCACGTTTCTCTGAAATTTCTTTGACGCGCATATAGAGTTTTACTTTCTCGTTTAGGTTATTGAGGTTAATGGTTTGTGGCACGATGGATCGAATGCCTTCTCCTGGGGTGAGCTTATGAGTGATTTCATTTTGCAGATTTTTAGCAATGTATCGTGCAACCCCTTCTCCACAGACAGAGCTTTCTTCTGTGACAAAATCGACGACGTCGTGCACGTGCAAGACATTGCCGCAAGAAAAGATGCCTTCGACATTGGTTTGGTAAGATTCGCCAACAATTGCGCCTTGCGTCATGGGATCTAATTGAACGCCTGCGCCTCTTGAGATTTCATTTTCGGGAATCAATCCCACTGAAAGCAGAAGCGTATCGCAATCTACAAAACGCTCGGTTTCTTTAATGGGCCTGCCGTTCTCGTCTACTTTCGCAATGGTGACACCGGTTACACGTTCTTTTCCATGAATCTGCACAACGGTATGACTTAGTAAGAGAGGAATGTTGTAATCGTACAGACATTCCACCGTATTACGGGGCAAGCCATTTGAATAAGGCATTAACTCCACCACCATCTCAACTTTAGCGCCTTCTAGAGTGAGCCTTCTTGCCATGACTAAACCGATGTCACCCGAACCTAGAATGACGACTTTCTTTCCTGGCATGTACCCATCGATGTTCATGAGTCGTTGAGCTGTTCCGGCAGTAAAGACTCCGGAAGGGCGACTGCCGTAAATACGAATGGCTCCTCGTGTGCGTTCTCGACAGCCCATGGCTAATACGATTGCTTTAGCTTTGATTTGCAGATACCCGTGTTCTGGACTGATGGCGTGAACAGTACGGTCTTTTGTGTCAACGGATAACACCATGCAATCCAATAAGGATTCGATGTTTTCTGCACGGACCAAATCGATCATGCGGCTGCTGTATTCAGGGCCGGTCAATTCTTCTTTGAAATGATGTACGCCGAATCCGTTGTGGATGCATTGATTTAAAATGCCGCCTAATACTTTTTCGCGCTCGATGATCAAAATATCTTTAATGCCGTTTCTTTTTGCAGCGACAGCTGCTGCCATGCCGGCGGGGCCTCCACCGATCACGACACATTCATAACTACTTTTCATCTTATTTCTCTTCCTCTAATGCTCGTTTGGTTCGTCCGATCACAATCTCTGATCCTTTAACGTTTTTACTAATGGTTTCTATAGGCATGTGTAATTGATCGAACAGAATTTCCAATATTCTTGGAGTACAAAAACCAGCTTGGCATCGTCCCATGCCTGCGCGGGTTCGACGTTTAATGGCATCGAAGGTGTCGATTGGAACAGGTCTTTTTAATGCTTCATCGATTTCTCCTTCAGACACTGTTTCGCAACGACACACGATACGACCGTAATTTGGAGATTCTTTAATTAAAGCGTTTAGTGCTTCTTTATTCATAAGAGCGACATGGTGATAAGGCTTTCTGTGTGCTTTGAAGTCTGATTTTTCAGTAAACGCGAGTCCTTTATTTCGAAGGATGTCGATTACGTATTCCGCAATCGCAGGCGCTGCTGTTAATCCTGGAGATTCAATGCCCGCGACATTGATGAATCCATCGACTTTGCTTTCTTCAATAATGAAATCTCCTCGGTCAGAAGCTGCGCGATTTCCTGCAAAGGAGGTGATGACTTTTCGAAGATCAAACGTGGAAAGCGTTTTTTTGGCTGTTTCGACCACACGAGCTAAGTTGCTTGCGTCTGTCGCAAGGTCTTGTTTCTCCAAAACATCTTGAGCGTCCGGACCAATGAGTAAATTGCGGTGATAGGTAGGAGTGACCAAAATGCCTTTACTGATGGGCGTAGGAGTTTGAAACACCACACTATTAACAAGCGGGCCTTGGTCTTTGTCGAACAGCAGATATTGGCCTTTGCGCGGATGAATTTTGAAATCGTGCAATCCAACTAATTGCGCCACATCGTCCGCGTGTAATCCAGCGGCATTGATGACCATTTTTGCTTTAATGTTTTTTGGGTAGTCAAAATGAACGGAAAGCGGAGTGTAGTGTGTTGTGATGTTGAAATGATCTTTTTCTTTTTCGATCGCAACGACTTCGCTGTTCAGTCTCAATTCCACGCCGTTTGTGATGGCATTTTCTGCTAAGGCAATCGCGAGTTCATAAGGCGAGGTGATACCTACCGAGGGAACATACAAAGCGCATGTGATGTCAGGATTTAAATGCGGTTCTTTTTGTCGAACGAAATCGCCGTCCACTATCTGTAGGTCTTTGACGCCGTTTTTTATTCCATTTTCATACAGCTTTTGAAGAACCGCTTTGTCTTCATCGTTAAAGCCGATGACAAAAGCTCCGATCATATCGAGTGGAAAATGCAGGTCGTTGACCCATTGACGATAGAGTTCGTTGCCCCTTCTGCACAGCTTTGCTTTTAACGTGCCGTGTTTTGCAGCGTAGCCTCCGTGAATGATTCCGCTGTTTGCTTTGGTTGTTCCAACGCTGACATCTTCTCCTTTCTCTAGCCAGCATATATGCAGTTGATATTTTGATAATTCTTTGGCAATAGCGCTGCCGACGATGCCCGCGCCGATGATGCATATATCAAACACTTAGAGCGCTCCTTCATTGAAATAAAAGAGCGCGCATCTTACTGGCTAACATCGGAAAATCCACAGGGTAGTGCTAGATGGCCATTAGACAGGGATCTTCAAACGAAAAATTTCTTTTTAAATACTCACTACGTTTATATACGTACGATGAATTGCATTTCTACGGGTGAGAGTAATGATGTGTGTCAAAAGTGCAGTGTTTTTCAAAGAAAACTCGGCGACTGTTTAGGATTTCTTTTGCGGGGAGTGCTTTTCCTCCAGGGAATTGCAAGACTTCTAGCCGGATGACTCCGCCGCCGGTTGCGACGTCGATTCCGTTTGGGCTGAGTTGCAGGATTTTTCCCGGCGCTTCTTGCGTTTCCATGGGTAACGCCGATGCTTTCCAGATGCGTATGCGCTCTGATTGTATTGTCGTAAATGCAATTGGCGCGGGATTGAATGCACGAATGTGTCGATCAATCTGTATGGCAGATTGTTCCCAATGAATATCCGCTTCTTCCTTTGTGATTTTTTTTGCGTAACAAGCGTTTTCTTCGTTTTGAGGAATAAAGGGTATTTCCTTTTCTTGTTCAAACTGCGTAAGCGTTTTTAAGAGCACGTCTTTTCCAAGAGTGATTAACCGATTCTCTAATGTTTCTGCTGTGTCGGTTAATTCAATGGCGCAGGATGCTTTTGTAAGCATAGGCCCCGTGTCTAACCCTTTATCCATTTGCATGATGGTAATGCCGGTTTCCGTATCCCCGTTGAGAATGGCTCGCTGAATAGGGGCCGCGCCGCGCCAACGAGGCAATAAAGAAGCGTGGACGTTGATGCAGCCCAAGCGGGGGATATCAAGGACCTCTTTTGGAAGGACAAGGCCGTATGCAATCACGATCAATAAATCAGGCGCCAACTGTTGAAACGTTTGAATCGCAGAGGGTTCTTTCAGTGAAATCGGTTGATAGATAGGAAGGTGGTGTTGTTGCGCGAGTTGTTTGACGGCGCTTGCTTGCATTTTTCGGCCACGCCCTGCGTTTTTATCCGGTTGTGTAAAAACAGCCGTAATCGAGCGATGAGAATGGATTAAAGCTTCTAAGTGTTGTGCAGCGAACGAAGGAGTGCCGGCGAATACGATTTTTAATGGGTGTTTCAAGGTAGGCTCCTTATTTGAATTTATTACTGGATCCCCGCCTTCGCGGGGATGACGAAGGACTGGATCCCCGCCTTCGCGGGGATGACGAAGGACTGGATCCCCGCCTTCGCGGGGATGACGAAGGACTGGATCCCAGCCTTCGCGGGGATGACGTTAGTTGGATCCCAACAAGAAGCCAAGAATGGCAACAGCGTGTTACATCATTTTCATGATTTTTTTCATTTTTTTGATGAGCAATGTGCGTTTCAACGGGGAAACATGATCAATATATAACGTACCGTGCAAGTGATCGATCTCGTGTTGTAAACAAGCGGCTAAATAATCGCCCGTTGACTCGATTTCGAATGGTTTGCCATTTCTATCCAATGCTTTGACTTTTACGTGTTCGAAACGTTGCACGACTGCAGAGACCCCGGGGAGCGATAAACAGCCTTCTTCGTATTTAGATGAGCCGGATTTTTCCACGATCTCTGGGTTAATTAGCACGAGTTTTTGAGATTTGTCTGGATCCATGACAATGATTTGTTTATGCACGTCGATTTGAGTAGCAGCTAATCCTCCGCCTTGGAATTCATACATAGTTTCAAACATGTCATCGATCAGTTGTTGGATCTCTTTATCATCTATTTTTTCAACCGGTTCTGCTTTTTTTCGCAGACGCTCATTGGGATAAAACAATATTTTTCTAACAGTCATAACAGTCCCCGTTTGTTTAAGTGGTTGTATTAATCAAGTTTTCAGATGCGTGTCTGTAAGCTTTTAAAGATTCTGCAATGTTTCCCAAGCGTTCATACACTAATCCCAGTAAAGCGTAGGTCTGGGGCGTTTCTTTGAGCTGTAAACTCGCCAACAAATACTTTTCTGCTTTTTTCCATTCCCCTTGCGCGCCAGCTATTTTCGCGAGTGTTAATAACAGTACTGGGTTGCTTTGCTGTTTGTTAAACCATTTTTCAGCAATCTTTAGCTGTTTTTTTAGATCGGTTGCGCCGATGTTTCCATACAGTGCACACAACTGATCGTCCCAAAAATTTGAAAGGTGACGAGCCAATAGTTCAATGGCTTCATCGTCTTCATTCATCTCTAACAGCTTTGAACAGTAAGAAAATAGTACATTTGATTGTTTTCTCAACTCGCGAGGCGCGTTTTTCCAGGTTTGTTTGATGTCGTTTTCGGAGAGTTGCTTGCTCGAAAATAAGGAGCAATAGAGTTTGATTTCATAGGCACGGGCTTGTTCTTTATTGAGCAATTCGTATTTCTTCAAAGTAGGAAGTAACCCGATCAACGCTCGCCAGCGATCTAGTTTTTCATAAGTCTCTTGGAGCAATTTCAATACGCAAGATTGCTTCGTGTTTCGCATACGGATTTTTTCTAGTAGTTTCAGCGCGAGTTCATATTGTTCTTGAGCCAATAATGTTTGGGCGTGCACGATGTCGATGAATATTTCTCCCGCTTCGATTGTCTTAATTTTTTGAATGTATTTTGCCGCGCGGTCATAACAGCCGAGGGCACTAGCAGCTTGAGTTGCTCCTAGATAATGCGCCATAGGTATGTCGCTTAGTTGAACGCTTTGGACCAACATTTTTTCTGCGCGTTTCCAACAGCCTGTATATAAATTTAGGAGGCCTTGTTGAAACAAAAGCATGTTCTTTTTTCGTACGCGTTCTTTTCTCCAATTGCTCCAGTAGGCGAATGAGTGATGAATGGTCGAGAAAATTTTGGCGATGACATACCAAAGCAAAAAACCGCCAACGATGATGACGAGAGCAAGCCATAAAGGCATTTCTGCAGTCCAGTGGGAGTATGCGATTAAGACATAGCCGGGGTTTGTTTTTAGAGCGATGCCAGCGAGTAACGCCGCAATGAGAATTAGAAAGTAAAAGATAATCCGCATGATCGTTCCTCTTATAAGGTAGTTAGTCCGCGTTTGAATGGCGCAGAACTTATCGTTTCCTTTAAGTGTTTGCTGTCGTTGTTTTCTGCAACGTCATTAATAAATCCGTCATCGTTGGTACATCACG
Source organism: Gammaproteobacteria bacterium (assembly GCA_018812595.1). Lineage (GTDB taxonomy): Bacteria > Pseudomonadota > Gammaproteobacteria > UBA12402 > UBA12402 > JAHJDF01. The sequence goes on along the minus strand of JAHJDF010000092.1, from coordinate 50,536 downwards.
ATTTAAGCTAATTTTTTTCAACGCACGTAATTCTTTAATCATCTGTTGTGTGTTGTTTAACTGAAAAGCGTACCGATCCAATAAGAGGATTGCTTGGCTTATGCTGGTCTCAAAGATTGTTGATTCTTGCTGTAAAGCAGCCCACTGGGCTTGTGTGAGTAACATCTTGATATTCATCACAAAGAGTAATTTTTGTTGATCATCAAACGGCAGCACAACTTTTGCTTTGTGACGTTGAATGATTAAAACGCTCCTGATTTTGTCCCAACTTTTTAGCAATGCTGCTTTCCAGGCAGGTATGTTTTTTAAGGTTTTTTCTGTCAATGGTTTTTTGGGAAATTTTAGTTTGCTCAGGGTCAATGTATCGGCGTTATCAATCAATTTTTGAATGCGTATATAAAGAGTAACGGTGTCTATTTTTGGAGCATTCTGCAGTTCATTGATTTTAGCTTTCAGCATTTTTTGTAATGCGACAACGTCATCTGTCATCAGTGCATGCGTTAATTGATGATTGGCTGCTTGAAGTAATTGAATGGCGGTTGGAATATCTTTTTTATATTGCAACGTGATGTTGGCCGATTGAATCAAGTAGTTTACCTCTGCTAATCGCCAACTGTTTTGATTCGATAAGTTCTGTAGTTGCTGAATGTCGTTTTGGTTAGCGGTGATTGAATCTTGCTGTTTTTGAAGCATTGTCGTCATGTTTTGTATTTGTGACGTCATCTGGGCATTTTGAGATTGCAATGAATTAGCGGTTATCAGATCACGCCCGCCCATCCATAGAAGTCCTGCGATGCATAAAACAAATGCAGCGAAACAAAATATCAATCTCCATTTTTTTATGTGAGCAGACGAAATGGTGTGTGAGGCTGTTTTTTTAGGTTCTTGATTCATATCATTTTTGGCCTTAATAGAGAGAGAAAATAAAGAATAGTCGAAGCATTTTGAAAAAGATAGAAGGGGGCTGAGCCTCCAATACTTCTCTGTTTTAGCGATTATTTATCGTATTTTTACACATTATTGGCGTGTCGTAATCCGCCTGTTTCGTCATCCCCGCGAAAGCGGGGATCCAAAAAAAACAATAAATTACGCGTCAAAAATTTCTCGAAAAATTCGGATTGCAACAGGCCCATTATCTGCGCGGAAATGGATGGTCTGTTCGCTGCAGCTAGGCATGGTGATACGGTTGCTACAGATGGATACAACCATTTGGGTTTTGTGAGAATTTCTGAAAACAACATTTCACTCTTGCATCATGGATCTTTATGTGTAATTTCCAGCCTTTTTGGCAACCAGTCAGGGTCTTGAATATGAAGTTTTTTAAAGGGTTTCTTTTCCTTTCTCTTTTATGTGTTTCGGCTGTTGGTTTCGGCGCTGTAACGAATGGCTCGAAATTTGATGTTCAGGCAGCAAATCAAAAACTCGAGCAGTTAAAAACGGATCTTGATTCAAAAGAGTTGAACAGCAAAGTGCTCCAGGAAGGAATAAATCAATTAACGGGTCTTCAGGCTCAGGCAAAACAGTGTGCTGATCATGCAACAACAAATATCGCTGAGCTCAATAAACTATGGGAAGACGTCAAGCCAGAAAAGGCAAATGTTCCTTTGACCTCGGTTCAAAAATACCTACAAGACAAAAGAGATGAATTAACGTCTCGTCAATCAGAATGCGCATTATTATCGTTACAAACTAAAGAAGTAATGGCTGGTTATAGTTCGAAGATACAAGAATTAACAGCTGCTGGTTTGTTGGAAGTAAAGCCAACCTTTTTCTCAACGCTTCTATCTATCAAAAAGTTAGCCACACAAATCCAATCCTCTTTTGATTTGCAACTGTTTCTTAAGAGCAGCGGGTGGAAACAATTTGCGGGCTCATGGTCTTTAATCGTATTTGTATCTTTTTTTATTGTGTTTTTATTTTTTGGATTGAGATTAAAGAAAATTGCTTACCAATATGTTGATACAAAGAAGATCAGCTCCGTTACGGATCAATTGAAAATCACGTTTATCGACTCTATAGCGCGGTATGACATTTTGTTATTGGGGTCGGTTCTGTTGTCTCTTGTGACAAGCGTCGAAGGTTTGTTGCTAAAACAGTTTACCGATTTGATGGCCGCGAGTTATCTCTGTTTCTGTTACAGCATCTCTTTGGTTTTGATTCGATTTTTCTTTTTGCCACTGAATACATTGCCTCCTCTTTGTGGATTGTCTAAAGATATTTCAACGGCTTTGTTTACAAGGCTGAAATTGCTTGCTCATTTTATTTTGATCAGCGCCGTTATTTACGTGTTATTCAATGATCAACATTTTCCTCTCTTGATTATTGATGTTGCTCGTACTGTGTTTATTACTATTTTTGCGATCGGTCTTATTAGTGTTTTGTGGTTGGTGAACCGTGTTCCAAAAATATTAGGGCAACACATTGTTTTGAGGCTGTTTATTAGTTCCCTGTTAACAGCCTTTCTTTTAACCATTTTGATTGCCGAATGGTTGGGTTATCAGGTTCTTGTAAATTATTTATTAGTAAGCGTGACGGTTACATTGATCTATCTGTTTATTGCGTGGGTGTTATACAAAATCGTTTTTGGATCATTGCATTTATTTGTTCATGGTCATTCTGAAGTGATTGAAAGTTTTAGGCGATTCATCGGGTTTAAACAACATGTGGCGCCTCCTGAGGTGTTAACGCTGTATGCCATAGGTTTTTTGCTTATTTGGGGTGGCTTTATTCTTATCTTGTTCAAAGTTTGGGGAATGTCGAAATTGCATTTTGCGGCATTAACAAACGCGCTATTGAACGGATTTAAAGTTGCGGGCATGGGTCTGATTCCTTCTCGGATTTTATCCGGCTTTTTATTCTTTATTTTTATGTCGTTGGTGATTCGCTGGCTGTGTAATTTCATCGAAACGCGTACCAACCTCAGTGTTGAAAAAGCATCTCAACAAGCCCTGTCTTCTATTATTGGGTATGTCGGCATTGCGATTGTTTTATTGGTTGCATTACTGATTGCCGGTGTGAATTTTGAAGGGCTAACTATTATCGCGGGTGCTCTTTCCGTTGGTGTTGGTTTCGGTCTGCAAGGCATTGTGAACAATTTTGTTTCAGGGCTGATTCTTTTGATTGAGAAACCAATTAAGCCGGGGGACCGTGTTTCTATTGGTGGGACTGAAGGGTTTGTGAAAAAGATTCGTATTCGTTCCACACAGATTAGGACGTTGCAGCGGTCTGATTTAATTGTTCCAAATTCAGAGATCTTGACCGGGCAAGTGACTAATTACATGTTTAAGGATTTTATTGGAACAGCGCAGGTTAGTGTGGGTGTGGCTTATGGGAGCGATGTTGAGTTGGTCAAAAAAGTTTTATTAGAGGTTGCATTTCAGCATGCAGAAGTGATTACCGATGATAATACAAATCAACCGTGCGTTTTGTTTTCTGGATTTGGAGACAGTGTGTTGAACTTTAATCTCTATTGTGCGATTCGGAATGTGAATTTGCGTTATACCGTGATGAGCGAATTGAATTTTGCAGTGGACAAAGCATTTAAAGAAAACAAGATTGAGATCGCATTCCCGCAACAGGATGTTCATATCCGTGATTGGGTGCATGTGGAAAAACGAGAGAAAGGGATAGAGACGCGATAAATCGCGTCTCTACGTTCAGAGATTATCTATTACCGCCGTGGAATCCTCCAAAACGACCGCCGCCGCTGCTGCTGCCGCCGCGACCACCACGACCACCACGGCTAGCGCCGTCGCTTGCTGGCTTGTCTCGCGCGATATTGACTTTCAGTTTTCGCCCTTGCAGGTCTACATCATTCGCTTGCAGTGAACTCTGTGCTCCTTCTTCGGTCTCGAAAGTGATAAATCCAAAACCTTTTGAGCGGCCTTCGAAGTCAGAAATTAATTTCACTTCTGAAATCGTTCCGTATTGGCTAAAAAACTCGTTCAAGTCTTCGCCAGTTGTGCTGTAGGAAAGATTTCCCACATAGATTTTCTTTGGGTTCATTGTTTTTACCTTTATTACAATTACAAAAATGCTAAGAAATTACGGAAGGGCGGAAACAGTCTAGAAATGAGAAGCACCGAACTAGCGTATCAATAGCGGCGCGCATTCTACATGCGAAGAAAAAAATGCCCTAATGAAAGTTCAGCTTGTTTCTTCCGTCATTCCTAGCGGAAGCGGAAATCCAGAAAATATATAAATTCTGGATCCCCTTCGCAGCTAGGAATGACGGGTAGCTGGATCCTTAATCTTTCGCGAGGAGGATGTTTGAAGATAGGTACTTGTTTTTAAAGGGGTTAAAGAGCAACCCCTGCTTAAGAAAATTGCTCTGGTAATTTGAAGTTGAAAAGGTTTTCGAGGTCAAAGGGATACGGATGATCCGTTGTGTTAATGACCAGATCGACTTGTTTTTGATTTTTTTCGATGGAAATTGTGAATTGATTATTTTCTTTTTTCATTACTTTTCCTTGATTCAGAATTTTTAACCATGCCCAGGGGCCTGTTTTTAACCAAATGGTCTTATTTTTCTTTTGGTCCGTCAGAGTCACTTTTACGAAATTTGCATTCATATCGTCTGGCCAAAAGAATGATTTGGCGGTGTTAGGAGATGTGTTTTGGAAATCTGCGCTTTGATTGCCGATAGCAATTGTCATGTTTTGAATAGAGTCACTCATTTGGGCGGGTTGTACCGTGAATGGGATGTGTAAGTTTTGAGATCCAGAAAAGAAGAGATGTTGTATTTCGTATGCCTTTTCCAAGGCTTGTAGTGCATTGTTAGAAATAGCTAGTGTGATTCCGTCCATATTTTTTAATTTCCAGGGCATTTCACTTGTATCGATAAAAGGCGCTAGGTTATGGGTTAGAAAGACGTTGAATAATCCATTCGTTGCAAAAAAGTATTTGAAACTATCTAAAGAGACTTCATTGCTGCTGCTTATTTGAAAAGGAAAACGATTGGCTAACTGCGCTTTGTATTGAGGAAAAATAGTCGTTTGCCAGGCCGTATTTAAATAGTTTTCCGTTTGAAACAAGATGAGCTGCCATGCATTCATCCCCAGGTTGTAAATCCATGTTTTTATAGGGTTTGGGTACAGTTGAGAAATCTGTAACAACTGTTCGATGGGGTCATTCTTCCCATGATTTCTCATGCGGTAGCTGGCTAATTGAAAAGCCGTTTGATCGGAATGATCTGAGTTTGTTAATGGACTGATGTATGCATTCAATGCAGTTAAGACATTTTTAAGATGGGCGACAGAGGCTTGGTTGTTGTCATCGTCAGTTGGGATATTTTTTAACGCTTGTAGCTTTGGATTCATGGAAGCAACTGGGGAAACCAGATTGTCTTGAATAATTCCGATCAATTGTAGGAGTGGTGATTCATCGCTTGTTAGGGTATCTAGAGCAGCTTTTAGTTGATGGATATTGGTGTAATTAACCATCTGAATGTTGTTAATAAATTGCAACCAAGCATCTGCATAATTTAGTTTGTACATTTGGCTTAATTCTTCCTCGAATGTGGCCACTTGTTTTTCTGATGCTTTATGTTTTGTGTCTATCTCTCCAATCACCCAATTCCCATTCAGTGCGGCATCTGCCGTTGCATGAATCATTTGCGGTTCGATGAACTGAAAAGCTTGCCGAGTGAACATGCTGGAAATGGCGGTGTCGTAATTAATAAACGTTAGCACGGAGGCTGCTGTTTCGTTGGTTTTGAGGTTAAGCGAGAGCAATCGATTATTGGGAGTTTCGTTGTTCAATATAATGGTGGCTAGTTCTTTTGGTGACAGCGCTTTTAAACGGTCTTGTGCAGCTCGTACTCGGGAAGTATTTATGGCTTGTGGAGCATTTTTGGTTTCTGTGCTTTTTTGAAGGGCGATTAACAATTCAGAATAGGTTTCCGTGGAAAAACGATCACCAAAGATATTTTGCAAGGAAAGAACAATATAAGCGGGGTCGAAATTGGTTTGTGTGGTCAGCATCAAATAGCTTGCTAATGCGCAATACAACGAATCATTGGATAAATCCTTTTTTGTTAATGCTTGTGAAAACAGATTAGAAAGCGTTGGTAATAGGCTTTTATTGATCAATTGCTGGTGCGTCAGAAGCATTTTTTGTTTGAGTTGCGCAGATTTGTTGAGAGGGTTGAGCAGCAAGTGTTTGTGATTTATCTGCAATTCGTTTGTTTCCAGTTGATTCAGGATTTTTAATATTTTGGGGAGCGAGTACGTCTGATTTGATGCGTTGGTTTGTAGTGTGGCTTGAGCTGCAAGCATTTGTTCTTCAATGTTGTTCAGTCGGGACATCTCATTTTTAAAGGCATAAAACAGATAGGCTACGGTTAATAATGAAACGGTAATGAGGAACAAGATCGTGGCGCTTAAACCGATGGTGCGTAATTTGCGTGAGGTTTTTGATAAGGCATAAGGCTCGTTTGAGAAAATTTTCTTTTCGAGCAAGTCATGAATAAAAAAGGCTCTTTGGGTATTTGGGTATGGGTTGACCCATAAAGCGGTTAACGCTTTTTCTTCTTGATTTGTAATTGTGTTCAAAGAACACGAAAGCGCAGATGTGAGATAAAGTCCTTTGATTGATTCTAGAAGCTTGTTCTTTTGTAGATTCTTTAGAAAACGGTGTAACTGCGGGTGCAGTTGAACGATTTGTTGAGGAAAATCATTGATAAGCGCCCTTTTGTTTGTGTCCGGTTCGTTTCTCAATCTCCAAACCAATTGGTCATAAATATTTTGAGTGAGAGAGGAAAAATATGGGTTAAGTTGATGCTCTATCTTGCCTTTTTGGCGCAATGGGAACCCGCAAATCTGAGAACGTTCATCCAAGCTGGAATCGTCGAAGAATTCAAAGAAGCCGTTTAGATGATCCAATTTGTTTATTAGGAGATAGAAAGGGGTTTGTTTTCCGCATATTTTTTTGATGAGAGAAATTTGTTTTTTAAGCGTTTGAATAGTGTTTTCTTCGAATTGGAGCAAATCATCAATTTCTAAAACAACCATGATGCCGGCTAATGTTTTTTTGTAGCAATTTTTCTTCAGTAATTTAAGCAGTAGCGCGTATTGCTCATCGTTTTCTTCATAATATGTTCCAGAGACATCCATAATGAGGGCGTTTTTTGATACCCACCAATCAAAGAGATGTGTTTGGAAGGAGGTTTCTGAAGCATCAATTTTTCTTTCTAGTGAAAATTTTAGCCCTGAGTTTTTGAGGATTGATGTTTTTCCTACGCCTGTTTTGCCGATGATGAGGTACCAAGGCCTATTGAAAAAAGGCGTCTTTTTCTCTTTTTCAGAGAAGTGATGTTGTTTTAAAAAAGTCATGCTTTCTTTAAAACGTTGTATCAATTCTTGGTTGGAATAGGGCTGTTGCATAGAGAACCTATTTAGTTAAAGAGTTAACTGTTTGGGTGATTTGTTGGTTGATCTGTTGAGAAGAAAAATTCAACAAGTAACTGAGTCCTGCATAAACGCTCGTGAGCATTAGGATCGAGAAAGCCAGTGTCAGCGTGAATGATTTGACAAACGATCGAGTGTGTTTTGCCTTGTTAGAAGGCGCGTGTTGCTGGAGCAGTATTCTATTGAAATCGCCACGTTCGTTTCGGATGATTTGATAAATTTTTTCAGTAACGTTTTGTAATTCTTGTTGGTGCCCTGTTGTTTTATACATGCCTTCATAGCCTAAACTTAAGCAGATGTAAGCAAGCTCAATGAGGTCAATATGTTCTTCAGGAGAGTGGCAGAGTCGTTCAAGCACGATGAAGAAATTGTGTTTCGCGTTGTGCGCTCCATTGGAATATTTGAGCAGCGGTGCTTCCATCCATTTCTCTTTTACAGAGTCGTTAATGCGCGTAATGAATTCATCCAGCGTTGCGCTTATTAAAAATCTCGCAATCAAGACGTTGTCCATATCGTAATTGGCTTTTTCTGCGTGCGATTGAAATGCTCGTAGCTCTTTTAATAAATAGTGTTTCAGTTGATGCACGTCTGTATGCATGGCGCCGTGTTTCAGCTGATTAATAATCGAAAAGAGTTTGCTTGTGGCGATCAGAAGGCGGTTTTTGGTGAACAAGTATTTTTTATTTTGAAGGAACAAGGGTTGGATGTCGCAAAGCGCTTTAGAGTCTGGAATTGAAAACACATTAGCATTATTCATTGCGATATTTAGCTGTAAAAAAGAAAGGAGAAATCATAATGATTTCTCCTTTCAAATCCATAAAGTTCTAGAGACGCGACAAATCACATCTCTAATGATTACAACTAATCTAATAGTCCATATTGTTTCAGTTTTTTTCTGAGCGTTCCTCTGCTTAATCCAAGCAAAATAGCAGCTTTAGATTGATTTTCTTTTGTGTGGCTCATAACTGCTCTTAATAATGGTTCTTCCACTTCGCTCAAAACCATTTGATAAAGATTATCGACCAAGGCGCCGTCTAATTTTGCAAAATAGTTACTGAGGGCAACCTGGACGCTGTTTCTTAAAGGTTCACTCTTTGCGGACAAGTGCTGATTGATTTTTTGTGAAGCTTCTTCTGATTCGATAGTAGACATAAAAAAGGACCTCGCTTAATTACTATTATTAATGAAGGACAAAAAGCCGAGGCATTATAACGAAGAAAGCCCGTCACTCAAGGCTGGGTATGGGTTTCCGGGGGTGAGGATTTTGTGGTGCCGATAATTTTTGTTTCTCATTTTTTATTTACCGATATGTCTTATTTTTTGTTTTTCTAAGCAGGGGACAAAAAGCGAGCTTTTAAAAAGCAATATCATCAATATCGTTACCTCCGGAAAGCTGAAATTTGGAAGATGATTGGGGGCGATTTCCGCGATAACGCCCGGAAATCGCCAATCTAAAGGCTTGTTATTTGTTATCAGAAGCGGGCTGATCAGGCCTGTTGGTACACGTCTGGATTGGGGCTAACCCATTGTTTTTAGGTGTCTTCAGCTTCTCATAAATTTCTTCACGGTGTACTGAGACGTCTTTAGGCGCGGTGACTCCAACGCGAACTTTATTTCCTTTTGTGCTCAGAATCGTCACAACAATGGAATCGCCAATAATGATTGATTCGTTGTCTTTTCTTGCAAGTACTAACATTTTCCTTCTCCTTGTTAATTTTTTACTCCTATTCCAGAACGTCCGTTTACAGATCATTTTTTGTCAAAATCGTCATCAAATCGGCGCGTCGAATAGTAGTAAGTTCTTTATTAGTTCCTCTATTATGAGCAAACGGTATGCCCTCTATAGCGAGTTTTTATCTGTCATTCCCCTGTCATTCCCGCGAAGGCGGGAATCCAGTATGGCGTTTTATTATTTTTCTTATTAAGTGCACGAGCATGTGTTTGGGATAAGCCGCTTCGAAGAAGTATGCCTCCCGTCTCGTTTTTAGAGAGCTGCATTTATTACTATTCTGATGAGAGTTCTGTGACGAGTTCAGATAAAACGAGCACATGATAGTTTTTGTTGGGAACCATGTTCAATTAGAGACATTTTTAACCGAAATTATTTGGATGTTTTTATAGAGTAAATTTACACCATAAAAAAAATAGTAAAATTACGTAGTTAATTCGTTGCTTTTACCCTTTCTGGGGTTACGATGGCGGTTGAAATATGAACGAGGGATTACTTATGGATCAATCATATTCTCCTTATATTGAAGAGTTGACGTGGGAGTCCGCGCGAAAATACACGGCTAAAAGTAATCCAGATCTTTTTAAAGTGATGGAAGCAATCGATCCATCGGATAAATACACATTTTTACGTGTGCGTTATCCGTTCGGAGAAATAATTATGCAGGATGATGCGGTTTATCTTCCGATGGAGCATCAGAGTGTTCCCTTATTTGATCCTTCTGTGCCGGATAAGTTAAAGGATAAGTTAGGTTATCGTTCGATTCCTTTTGGTTTTATTACAAAAAATTCAGTTGATATTTATCTTGAGACAGACGGTCTAGTGTTTTCTGTTGAGTTATCGGGTCCAGATAAAGGGATAGAGATAGGAATATTTGAGTATTTTGGCTTGACGGCTTGTTATTCAGTGTCTTCTGGTGCGCGTTCATTATTTATGATCCCAAAAATTTCAGAGGCTCGGCATCACAAAAAATTGATGAGGGAATATCAGATTACATGTGCTCCGCCGAAGAACATTTTTAAGCAATGGCAAGTATTTAAGGCGTTATACAACAGTCCAAGTTTCAATACTCAATGGGAGTCTGAAATCATCTACCTAACAAAGCCCTGGGACGAAGGTCTAAAAAAATACAAAAAAAAATCTCAAGCGTGGGCGGCGTTGGAAGCTTATTTATATAGAAAAATTTATGAGCATTCAGAGATCGGACGACGGAAGACCATACTTGAAATTTTATGGTTAAAAGTGGTTTCTATTTTGAGAGAAGAGGGGTTTCGACCGGATATTTATGCGATTGATACTTTTAAGCATCTTGTGCATCTTTTTTTGGGGGATCGAGCAGGATATCGCCCTTTTATCGATGATTCGGGTGGGCCAATTACTGAATTTCAAAAAATTTATGTTGAAACTTATGGGCTCGATCAAATTCCTACAATGATGGGGCCTGCTTTGTTTTCTTTCGAGAAGAACGTGCCTGTCTATTATTCCATGCAGTCGCCTACTATGTTGTCGCCGAATCCTTATGTGAGGCAGGTGCAAACGATCATTGAGGAGATGAGAGAGTTGATGATGATCAAATCTTCGCTGAGTCATGATTTCGGAAATATAAAAATTAATAATATGAAAGTGCATGAGCTTGTGTCTCTCATGAAGCTCGATTTTTTTCATGGTGAGCTGTTTAGTTATGGCAAAGATATTCGTCCGACTTCTGAGATTCCTCTGAGCGATAAAGATTTTCTTTATAGTCCTTTGCAAAGTGATCGTTTGAAATTTGCGGAGAGTGGGTCTTTTATTCGAGGGTGTGTAAAGATTGCTCGAGGGGAGGGGTGATGTTGGTTTGGGGCTATAAATAAGCGGAAAATTCTTGTTTGTGTATTTGTTCATTGATAGATTGCACGCGCTTTTTTTCAATTATTTCTACGGAGAATGTGAATATGAACAAAAGGAATGTTAAGGGTTTCACCTTAATCGAATTAGTTATCGTGATTGTGATTCTAGGTATCTTAGCCGCAGTCGCGATCCCGAGGTATGTAGATTTGCAAGGCAATGCGCTTACGGCTGCCAAAAAAGCCACAGTTGGCGCTATAAAAGCAGGGTTCGCTATAGCGGTTGCTGAGAAACAAGGGGGTTATCCTTCTCTTACAGAACTTGCTTCAAGTTATATGTCTGGAGCTGGAGTTGTTGCTGCTACCACTGGAGTACAGGTTACTATAGGAAGTACTCCTTATATAGTTACAACCTATACTGATTCGCATTGTACTGCTGGTTCCGAAACGGCTGCTAATGCAGATCTAGTGCAATGTGTTGGTGATACAGCATCGTAATTTTCTTTCAACTACTGCAAATCAGATGATTTGCAGTAGTTCTCCCTTTCCTGAGCTTCTCAATTAAATGCCAAATCTTAGATAACAAGCTTTGTTTCTTACTTGTTCCATGGTAAAGCCTGTCTATAATTTATAGATAAGGGTTGCGTCTAGTTCAGTATCAGCTGGATTTATTAAGGGAGGTAAGAACATGTGGACTACTTTTGAACCAATCAGAAATTTGTGGACCAGTTTTGCTCCAAAAAATGTATTGCTTCCGGAAGTTGGGCAAGATGTACAACTTGATGAGGGTGTGACAGAAAAGGACAGTGCCTCCATAACTTTTACGCTCCTTCTTAAGATGACAACAGTTTGTGTCGGGACAGTTGTTGGTGCGCTTTTCTTCAAACAAGCGTTTTGTGGTTTTTCTGGGGATGCTCAAATTAGCTTAAAAAAGCCAGACTATAGATTGTTGACTGCACTAAATACTGATGTTCCTACAAATTTGTCTATAAATGAAGCTCTGCCGGCAAACCTCTATCCTGTAACCGATATTGTTTCTGTGATGTCGAGCATTCCTTACCCTGCTTCTGTTTTATCTATTCCAGTAGCTATATTTCAGGATAGCAGTGGTAGAGATGTCGTAATGTTCACTGGAGAAAATTGGAATAGTGATAGCGGAAACAGAAATTATTTTCAGCCGGAAGGATTTAATAAGACAGAGGGGCAATTTAATAATTATACGGTGGATCCAATAAAGCTTAGCGACAAATATTATTCATATCCTTGGGCATTTTCCCTTCCTCAGGCAGAACGGTTTATGGTGGGATATAGCGTGTTTATCCAACAGGTGAAATCGGACGGAACATATTATTTAGGCCCTTATGAGTATAGTGGTTTGGTGGAGACAGAGGCGGCTTTTGGATTTAAGTGTGTATCTTATGAGGACAATGGAAAGTTGCCTGTTACTTGTGTTTGGACTGAAAGAGACTATTCGAAAATAGATATAATGACGCTTAATGGATACGATAAGACGGATATCAATACACCGAAAAGAATTGCTAATGGTTTTACAGCATCAATGGCATTATTTGATAATCATGTCAAAGGTGTGGCATTTGGCGATAAAAGTGGAACCTGTGGTGCGGCTTCCGTTGTGCTAGCAGTTCAATTCTTCGATAAAGATAATAATCCACTTGGTGATAAGACGTGTTTAGGGAACCCCAATGTTACAGCTATTTCATTGTTTCCCACCATCATGAGAGTGAATGGGCCTACCGGAGAAGTGGCGATTGTTACATGTTCTTCTAGTGCCCCTATCCCTTATTCGGGAGAGGGGCAGACCATGGTCTATTCCGTGAACCCCTCTACGAGGCAGCCCTTAAAATATAAGGGTCCTGCTTTTTCGTCTGAATATAACTCCCAGGGTTCAATAGGCTATCGACCCTACTATGCAGCTGCTGTGCTTTCTGATGGAGAGACTGTCGTTATTGCTAATAGCTATCAATCAGGAGATAAAAAAGCGGGGGTTTATGCTGTTACTGGTGCTTGGAATGGGACAGATCTTCTCTTGTCAGAACCTGTGCAGATCTATGATCAGGCAATAACGGGCCAAGTTCAAAGTGCCGCGTTTCCGACAGATAAACGCATCGTCTTCACCTTCCCCAAAGACGGTGCCCCTGCTGCAATTGTTTATTCTTCCGATCAAAGTGCATTGACACCACTGCTGACTGAGATTGGAATTCCGACTGAACGTGGTCAAAACACCACCGTGACGGAGGAATATTTGCAGGCGACTGTTGGTGGGGTGCCTAAAGCTGAAATTGTATTTTACCCGAATTGTTCTCACGGACTGTTTCTTAAAGATGGACTGCCTGTGGATAATTTTACTCAGGCAGATGTGACTCAAGGCCGCATTATTTTCAGCCATGATGGAGGTTGGGATCCTTCGGTTGGCGACATAACGTGTGCTTACAATAACCGTACTTCCACTGCTCCTTTAAATCTTCCTTTCGATCCTCGTGCTTATCCTCCTGAATGGGTTTTACCTACTGGCCAAGTGATTTATATCGGTAAAGAAATCACAGTCAATGGAACAGAGTGGCTTATTCTGGGGGATTTCAGTCCTGCGGTTAAGGCTGTGAATGCTACTCAAGCCGGTGGAGATCTTGTTCAAAAATGGATGCAAATCAACTTTCAAGAGGATCCTGTTTCTGGCCGAGGCTTCTTATTGTTGAAATGGAACCCACCGATAGGAGTCGATGAAGGCCCTTACAGTTGGGTTCTTATTGCTTGTAACAATCTTGATTTATGCAAAAGCGCTACGCTTACAATGAAAATCGCAAACTTTCCTTCCGAGCCTAGTCAATTTCAAGCTTGGCTTTTAGATGCGGTGAAGATTGGTGGGTCAGCGATAGGGCTTATTATGACTGGGGGAACTATCGCGTTTGGGGCTGCACAGTTTCTTTATAGGCAACAAAAAAATGCACGAGAATTGAAGGGGTGGCGAAAGGGAGAGAGTGAATTTGCGGAAAGGGTGCGTAAAAAATTAAACGTATGGGGGTATAAAAATTTAAAAGAATACCCACAGTTTAAGTGCTTTGCTGAAAAAATATTAGATGCAATTTCAAGGCGAGATGGAAAAAAATGGGCTGATTTATCAGAGGTAAATCGCGCAGAATTAGTAAAACGTGTGGTGCAGACAATCAATGAGCTTTATCGGCCGCCAATGACACATCTTCCTGGCATTAGACTTTGGAAATTTTCTCCTTCTGGGAAAAGCGTATTTAAGTTGCCGGATGCCGAGAGTGACGCGATGGGGCTGATGGTTACTAATATTGCGGGTAAAGTGAGCACAACAAATCTGCGATCTTCATCTGTGTGTATTCGTGTGGAGTCAGAGCATGAAGGGAAGGATGAAGAAATGAGTGCATTGAAGAATGGGTGTGAAAGAAGCAGTGAAGAAGAAAGTGAAAACTCATATGTAGAAACAAGTGTTGAATCTGGTGGTGCTGAAGAATTCCTTGAAGCTAGTTCTGGCTCTGTTGGTTTTTTTGAACCTGACTCTAGTTTATTCAATTCGCGGGATCGTACGTCTCAAGACAGCTTAACTAGTGTAGAGAGTGAAACTAGCGTTAGTAGCACAGGCAGCAATATGGAAACAAGTTTGTTGGATGAGTCGAAAAAAGTAAGTCGTAAATACAAACCCAAACGCTAACACACGGATTTTTTTATCATTTTCACCAACACATCAAAATCAAGATTGCATAAGGAGTTTGCAATGCAGAAAACACTGTTCCGTTCTTTCTTCATTTTCATTATTTGCGCCTTTTTCACTGTTCCTGCATTTGCCGGTTATGGCAGTAAGTTGTGTCGCAAAAATGGGTATCAGTGTGTGCGGGTGAAACGAAATCAAACTTGGGAGAATCTTTTTCCTGATGCGAAAAATCGCGACATTGTGCGACGCATTAATCGTACCAATATGCGTTTGCGTGCGGGGATGGTGATTGCAGTCCCTAAGAATTTAATGAACACATCACACATGTATTTTTCTCCGATGCCACAACGCATTGAACCTGTGGGGCGTCGATTAGTATTGATCAATATGCGAGTGCATGCGTTTGGCGCATACGATAGTGATGGTTTCTTGGTGCATTGGGGGCCTGTTTCAGGTGGTAAAGGATGGTGCCCGGACGTGGGCCGACGTTGTACAACGCCAAGAGGGCAATTTTTCGTGGCGCGGAAACAAGGCAGAGGATGTATATCCACTAGATTCCCTGTGGGAGAAGGCGGTGCGCCGATGCCATATTGCATGTTTTTCTATCGTGGTTTTGCGATGCATGGAAGTTTTCTACCGGGATATCATGCGAGCCACGGTTGTGTTCGATTGTTTAATGAAGATGCTCGTTGGCTGAATCAAGAGTTTGTTCGTGCTGGGAAGAACGGGACTAAGGTGATTATTCAGGGTGTGCTGGAAAATATGCCTTTCTATTCTGTGTCTGGAACACTTGTCGCTGGTTGATTTATCTTTGGTTGTTCCCGATTTTTTTGTTCTGTCGGTATTCTTATTCTGTTGTCATCCCTATTCTGTTGTCATCCCCGCGTAGGCGGGGATCCAGTTCTGTTTTTCTTGTATTTCATCTTCTTCAATAAGTCATCCCCGCGTAGGCGGGGATCCAGTTGTATGAATGTATTACTGGATTCCCGCTTTCGCGGGAATGACGAGGGTCTGGACTCCCGCCGAAGCTAGGAATGACTGTGGGGGAATTTTGGAGCGGGTGATGGGAATCGAACCCACGCTATTAGCTTGGGAAGCTAAAGTTCTGCCATTGAACTACACCCGCGATTCTGGATTCCCGCTTTCGCGGGAATGACGTTGGCCTGGACCCCCGCTGCAGCTAGGAATGACGTTGGCCTGGATCCCCGCTGCAGCTAGGGATGACGTTGGCCTGGATCCCCGCTTTCGCGGGGATGACAACAGCTCTTGCAATGACAACAGCTCTTGCAATGACAACAGCTCTTGCAATTAGGCCGGCAATTCTAGCGTTGTTTTCTGCAGCGCAATAATCTTTTCAATCCCTTCTTGCGCTAGTTTGAGCATGGCGTGGCAGTGCTCTGTGGAGAATGGATTCTTATCTGCAGTTCCTTGGATCTCTATAAACTGCCCTTCTTCATCCATCACTACATTCATGTCTGTTTCTGCAGATGAATCTTCATCGTAATCAAGATCCAAAAGAGGCTCCCCTTCTCGTATTCCAACAGAAACAGAAGCAATGAGATGCTTCATGGGATTCTTTTTAATGAACCCTTTGCTATAGGCATACTGAATTGCATCAGCAAGAGCGATGCACCCACCAGAAATGGAAGCAGTGCGCGTCCCCCCATCCGCTTGAATCACATCGCAATCGATGTGAAGAGTGTTTTCCCCCATGACCGAGAGATCTATTGCAGCGCGTAAAGAGCGCCCAATGAGTCGTTGGATTTCTTGAGTGCGACCGGATTGTTTTCCGCGAGCGGCTTCGCGATCCATTCTTTCATTCGTTGAACGTGGCAGCATACCGTATTCAGCGGTGAGCCATCCGGTTCCTGAATTCTTCAAAAATCGAGGCACGCCTTCTATGAAGCTCGCAGTGCAAATGATTTTTGTTTCACCGTATTCAACGAGAACAGATCCTTCTGCATGTTTTGTAAAGTGACGAGTGAATTTGATAGGACGAAGTTCGGTCGTAGTTCTCGTGTCTAATCGCATGACGGGCTCCTTTCTAAATTAAAAGTGACAGTTTGATCTGGTTTTGGATGAGTAAAAATGAATTGCCTTTGAATGATGTAGTTACTGATGTAGAGCATTAACTCTGCAACGATTTTTGCCGGCAACAAAGAAAATGAAAACTCCATGATTAAGAGTTTCATGATGCCGTAAGTCACCAATGCTCCAAAGATGACGAGTGCAATGTATTTTGGAAAAGCAACGCGATGATGGTTTTCTGAATAGAACACCATTTTTTTGGAGATGGGGTAGTTAAATAACACGGAAGCGGTTCGCGCCAAGACTTGGCTAAACAGTAAATCAACGCCAAGACCGTATGCGATGAAAAAAGTGGCGTAGTCCACACAAGTGGTTGCGAGAGAAAGCAAAATATAACGGAAGAGTTCAAAGTAGATTTTCAACGAGTCGATGACAGGATTGAAATGAGACGAACGGTTGTTGTTGAAATAAACGGTTGAGATAGGAACTTCTTGAATAGCACGCCCCATTTTTTTGCACAGTAATAACATGTCGAGTTCAAATTCATATCGCTGTGCTTTGATTTCTAACAAGGTGGGTATGAAGTTTATGGGAATACCCCTTAACCCTGTTTGTGTGTCTGTGATTTTTACTCCGGTCATGAGGCGGAAGAGTTTTCGTGTCAAAAGATTTCCACATTTGCTGCGGAAGGGAACGGTTCGATCAAAAGAGCGTGCGCCCAAGATCAATGCGTTTGGGGTGTCCAAAAGAGTTTTTGCAATTTTCTCTATGTCTTTCGGTAAATGTTGGCCGTCCGCATCAGCGGTTATAACGCCGTAAGAAGTGGGAAAATTCTTTTGGATGTAACGGAACCCCGTTTTTAAAGCAGCGCCTTTTCCTTGATTGTGAACGTGTTCACAGAGCGTGACGTTCTTTAACGTTTTCAAATGCTGAAAGATTGGCTGACTTTCTGCATCACTACCGTCATCGACAATCGTGATGTTCAAGAAAGGCTGTTTGAGTAGCTCGTGGACTAATGTAATCAGTCGATTATCCGGATTGTATGCAGGGATCAGTATATTAATTGGAATCATTGTTTGTTTTAGAAATTGTTAGTTTTGCAAGGCGTCTTTATTTTTATGCTTAAGAGGCGCGATGAATAGTTGCTCTGTTGTCGTCCCCACTTAGCTTTCGTGGGGATGACAATAAAGTTCATTGTAATGAAATCCTTATCTATTTCTAATGTATTATCCGCCCGATTTATTCACACCGCTTATAAAAGGAAAAAACATGATTAGAAGCATGACTGCTTTTGCGAGCAAGCAATTACAACACCCATTGGGCTCTGTGACGTGGGAAATTCGTTCTGTTAATAACCGTTATTTGGATCTCGGATTTCGTTTGCCGGAATTTTTTCGCCCCTTAGAAATTGAATTGCGTCATTTGGTGAAACGACATGTGCAGAGAGGAAAAGTAGATTGTTTTTTATCTTTCAATGCCTCCAAGAAAAAGAAAAACGTTCTTGCTCTGGATTTTGATGTGGTTGATCAATTGCAAAAGGCTTCGTCAGAGATTCAAAAGCGTTTTAAGCGAGTGACAAAAGTAAACCCCATGGAACTGTTGAGTTGGCCTGGGGTGATAAAAATGGAATTAAAAGATTTATCAGAGGTGTGCCCGGAGGTGTTGACGTTGTTCGAAGAGACGTTAATAGAACTCAATGAAGCAAAGGCACGAGAAGGCTCGGCATTAGTGACGGTGATTTTGGAGAAATTAGATTTACTCGTCGAACAAGTGGAGAAAGTGAAAACTGTTCTACCGAATATTATTAAGGAACAAAGGGCATCGATCACAGAACGTCTTCAAGAATTGAAACAGGAGGTCGATCAAGGGCGGCTCGAACAAGAGATGGTGTATTTCGCGCAGCGAGCAGATATTGCAGAAGAGGTCGATCGGTTGATATCGCATGCGGTGGAGACACGTCGGATTTTGAAAGGAAAAGGCGTTGTTGGCCGGCGATTGGATTTCTTAATGCAAGAGATGAATAGAGAAGCAAACACGTTAGGCTCTAAAGCTACTGACCTTGTGTTAACCAATGCATCGGTGGAGCTAAAGGTGCTGATCGAGCAGATGCGGGAACAAGTTCAAAATATCGAGTAGATGTTTCCCGTTGCGGAGAACGTCATTCCCGCTTCGGAGAACGTCATTCCCGTTGCGGAGAACGTCATTCCCGCGAAGGCGGGAATCCAGTTTTAACATTTTCTGGATCCCCGCTTTCGCGGGGATGACGGCTTTCGCGGGGATGACGGCTTTCGCGGGAATGACGATGGAGGCGCGCAATGTGGCAACGCGATTATTCCCCCACATTATTCGTGGGCATGAGCCTTGTTAATAAGCGCGCCGGGTAACGACAGAACAGCGCTTTGATGTAATGGATTTCCTATAGCCGTTTGGATTGCCATCGTAGATTGAATACCAAGGTTCACGATTCCTACGACCATAGATTCGAGTTTTTCTCCATACTCATAAATCAAATGAACGAATGATAAAAACTGATTTGCAGCTGACAGAATCTGTCCCAGGATCGGTACTTGCGATAATTGCGAGAAGAAGCTCTTTTGTTGTGTGTTTCCAACGGTCATATCACTTGTCAATTTCTTTTGACTCGTTCCCATAGAAGTCTTTTGTCTAGAAGCGTATGCCTTCGTCAACGTATTTGTGGAAGAACTGGCTTGGGCCGTAATGAATTTATTAAAAGCAACTGCAGTGATTACATCTGGCGTTGGTTTGCTGTATTGCACTTTTGGAATGCCGATATTTGCGCCACTTGCATTCAGAATAAAGTCTTTTGCTGCTTGGCTTTGTGTGGCGGTGTGTTGGTCGCTTAAATAAAGCGTATTGGAATCCACTGTCGAATATTGTTTGTCGCCTTCTTTATAAGTGTCCTGGCGTTTGTATGCATTAATTTGGTTTTGCGTCAGATTTGTGTTGGTTAAAGCATTTTGAAAGCTAGTACCTTGGGTCGATACAGTGTTTGTGGTATCGGAATTGACTTTGTAAGTAGATAGCATTTGCGCTTGAGTGCTTGTGTCTGAATCGGTGTTCTTGCCGGTCATCCAGGTGGTTAGTTTTGAGAAATCTTGCGTAAGCGTGGTGTAATAGCCAGGAACTGTATCTGAAAAAAAGGAGCCTATCTTAGAGAGTTCTCCTTGAACTACTCGTATTGCGTTAGTCACTTCATCCCATGGGTTTGCCATCGCAGTATTTAGATATGTGCATAAAGAGACGCCCAATAACAGCGCGATAATTATTTTTTTAAATTTTGAATTTCGCATGAGTTCTTCCTTACTGATCAGTAATTAATATCCCAACTATTAGTCGATTTATTCGAGTTGCCATTGTTTGAAACCGTTTTTTCAGGAAGACATTGACACTTCTCTGGTAAGAGTCGAATAGTTCTTTCTTTCTGTTGGTTATAGATGAAGTTCTTTGGGTAGTTATACGGATCATTCGAATTGTAGCAGTCGCAAGTTGGCAACGGTTTTGAAGAAACCTGTGAAGGCTCTTCAGTTGATGATGGCGCTGCTTTCGACAAAGATTCGCGAGTATCTTTAGCCAATTGATTCATTTCTTCTACTTTATTCAATGTTTCTTCTGTCGATTGTTCTCGCGCTTGTTTTTGTTGCTGAGCAACTTGGTGTTGTTCTTTTACAAATTGTTGTAGCTCTTGGGGGCTTTGCACAACATCTTCTGCTGCATATAGCTCCATAGAGAAAGGGATCAACACAGCCAAGAAAAGAAATGGCAAAAGTGATTTAAATTTCATTTTCATGCTCTAAAGCCTTATTTAGTAAATTAAATCGTTCAGGTGAAAAAACACGAGCTAATAATCTCAAGCGCTCAAAGACAAGGTTCCTTTTCAGAAAGAGGTGTGCCGGATCGTTCACATTTTCTTTTTTCTTTTTGCTGGTTTCTTCAGCATACATGAGTAAACGTGATGCAGAACCAGGATGTGTTGTATCGATTGCTTGTAAAATTCTAAGTACACGTCCCATATGCAGATGACAGGCTACCTTTATGTAGAGATCTTCTTTTTTTAATTCGAATTTAACAAGGCCGTCCAAACTCTTTCCTAGTTTTTTTAAGTGTTGTTCAATTTCTGGATTCCCGTCGATTGTCCAATCTTCGACGCTCTCCATAAAAGAGATAACACGATAAATCATAGGGTCTTCGTGATTTCTCCAAAATTTATGGACTGCTTCAGTGCTTAAATCAGGCATTCGTCTTGCTCATTTTTTTGCGAGGATTAGAGGGGCAAAAGTATAGATTATTTCATATAAAAACCCATCAGAAATTAACCTTTGTGAAGCCTATATCCATAGTATATATTTTTGAAACACAGTTTATTTAAAGGTCAAAAGACATGGGGTTTTTTCGCGTAGTTTTTGGCGGTTTTGTAAAACCGATGGTTAATGTTCCTGGTTGGATTGGATATCGGCACTTAAAGTCAAATACTGCTAATTTATTTGGTTGGTTGCGTTCAACATTTAGTCCTCAATCTTCGCAAAGAAAAGAAACATTTTCCGAAGCCATGCAACGCTTAGAGATCACAGAAGATGATTTGGTCAAAAGGTCTAAAAGCTTGTTGTCACATACTTATCTTTATCTGGCCATTAGTGGTATTGCATTGTTCTACATGGGTTATCTTCTTTTTCAAGGCCATTTGTTTGTTGCATTGATTACGTTACTAATTGCTGTGTTTTTTCTTGTGAAGGCATATGTTTCCCACCTTTGGTATTTCCAGATTAAACATAGAACGTTGGGTTGTACTTTTAAAGACTGGTGGGCTGGTTCAGTAGAAGGGCAGAAACAATGAAAAAAGCATTTAAATTTTTTCTTATCTTCGTTGGTGTGATGTTCTTTGCGCATTCTGCCTTCGCTATTGATTTACCTTTTCATGATTTTTTTGTGATTCCACCAAAAGATTTGTCCTACGATTTATTGGGGCGCTTGTTTGGAGCTGTGGGGACTCCTGGAGCTGCGGTTGTAGGTACGCAAGCCGGTATTTTGAATACCATGTTTCGTATTTTTAATGAATCCATGTTGGTGTTAGCCACACTCATTATTTTATATACGTTATTAATTTCTATAGTTAGAACAGCGCATGAAGGCGAGTTCATGGGGAAACAATTTGATTCGCTGTGGATTCCTCTTCGTTCTGTAGCTGGATTCGCCCTAATTATTCCCACTCCTGGTGGCTACTCGATTATTCAAATCTTTCTGATGTGGATTATTGTGCAAGGGATAGGGGCTGCGGACACTCTATGGACAGCCACAGTGAAACAGCTGGTGGTGCTGAAACAGCAGGGCAGTGGAATGATTATTTCGCCGGCCAGCACATTTAGTATGCCTGCTCAAAAACTCACAATGAATTTGCTCAAAGATTCATTGTGCATGCACAGATCGTGTAGTGACGATACTTCTTGTTCGAAATCGTATGACAATGATCAACTGATGGCCCAGCCAATTACGGACGGCAATAACAGCATTGGATACCAATTTCAGTCATGGGGTGGAGATGCCGACGGTTGTGGAAAAGTGTTGTGGCCTAATCCAGAACAATTTGATCCGTCGGATGTGAACTATCAGAAATACACGAGCATTGGTCAGTCGATGGAAAACATTATTCCGACGCTTGATTATGCGGCGAAACATCACGTGTGGGCTGGGAGTAGTCCAGACATCAATGAGATCGTTTATTCTGCAACAACAAACCCCGTACAACAGACGGCGTACCTGATTAATGAGCCATTGCAAAAAATCGCTGATGATTATGTGAATAGTATAAATAGTTCGTTAGATACCGATATGTCGACACGTTGGCAGGAAGCGATTGAAGGCGGCTGGCTTTATGCTGGTTCTCTGTATCACAACATTGCGGAGCTTGGGAATTCAGCGAATGGTATCTTTGATTTAAGTGCGGTGACGAACAACATTACCGGGAAATTGACGACCCAAGATGAAAAGTTTGCTAATGCATTATTTACCTATGCGTATGTTTATACGCCGATACCCGGTCAAGAGAATCAAGACAATCAACCCATAGACTGGTCAAACATTGTTAATTTTACTCCGCATTATTCTTTTTCAGATTTTATCAATGGTACGCAAGGGTTCGATATCAATATTGAGTGGCAGAAATTTTTCATAGCGCTTACAGGTGTGGCAAATCATGGAATCAGTCTATGGGGATCGCTATTAAATGGCGTACCTTCTGTGACTACTGACCCGCAATCGGGTTACTTTGCTGATCAAACGGTTGATCCTATTTTGAAACTACAAGCGTTGGGTAACTACGTTGTGAAAATGGTGGATGTCATTTTTGCAGTTGGTTTTGCGATTATGTTAGTGGCAAGTATTGTCCTAACGTTGTGTTGGTGTATTACCCCTGCATTTATGATTCTGGATTTGACCTACAAGATGGTTGTGATTCCGATCATGTTTGTGCTCATGATTTTGTATGTCTCCGGTTTGACCTTCTCGGTTTATTTGCCGTTGGCTCCTTTTATTATTTTCACTTTTTCTGCCATTGGTTGGTTGATTGCAACAATTGAAACGATGATCGCAGCTCCTTTGGTAGCGCTTGGAATTTGTTATCCGGAAGGGTCGCATTTCTTGTTAGGCCGAGCAGATCCTGCGGTCATGATGGTTGCCAATATCTTCTTAAGACCAAGCTTGATGTTGTTTGGACTGATTTCTGGAATGGTCTTGACGTATGTTGCTATCTATTTGTTTAACAGTCTTTTTGCGGTTGCAATACAAAGCGTTATTACCGTGACAGGAGGAATCAGTAACACGACCTTTTGGAACAATCTTCAAAATTTATCGAAGATTCCAGATCCGGTTCAATTTGTTTTGTTGTTTGTGATTTATGTCTTATCCATTGTTGCGATTGTGAATCGATCTTTTTCGTTGATTCATCTTATTCCAGATCGTGTTTTATCTTGGATTGGTGGGACGAGCCAATTTGGTCAATATGCGGAAGGCATGGAGCAGCAAGTTTCTCAGGGATTCCAGTCAGCAGCTGGGCAAGCGAAACAGATGGTTTCAGGGACCGCCCAAAAATTTGGGCAACAAGTCAGTAGCGCGAAAACCGAATCGCAATCCAAAGTTAAGACGGTTGCTACAGGCGGTGTAGGTGGAAAAGAAGGTATGGTAGGGAAAATTACTGGAAAGTAGATTCCCTTTCCAGATTGTGGCGCAGCCTGTTTATTTCACAAACATTGCTTTGAGTGACGTGCTTAATTGCAATAGATAGATCACAAGTAAAACTAGCACTAATCCGATGACCAATAATTGAATGCCGATAAAGCTAGTTAATAGCAATAATCCAGTCAGAGAAGACCAAAGAAGCCACATTTGCATGGGGTGTAGTCGACGTTCTTTTTTGATGGGATGTAAAGGAATGAATCCAGTCCATAGCATTGTTGTACTTGTTTTTTTTACGAATAGAACAAGAAGAAAAAGGGCGCTTAGCGCTTGAGCTATGTGTATGGCGAATGCATGGTTTAAGAATGTTGGGTGTGCCAAGAGTGTGTAGATAAACAACATCAAAGGGAGAGTAAGCACAGCGAGAATAAAGGTTCGTACAGAACGTCCATGAGAAACAGCGATTAGTATAGAGCCAAATAAAGGGGCGCTTAATAACCACCATCCCCAGTGCCATAAAGGAATCCATGTTTTTAAGTCGACATGGTTTACAAAAAAACGCGGAAAAGAAAAATCCATCAGAGATAATTCGCTTTTTGACAATAAAAAAGTAGCCAGAACGCACAGCAATAGAAAAGCAAAAAAAGTAACGCCGATGATTAGATAATGAAATCCCTGCCGTATGTTTTTCCCCTCGATAGTTTGTATGAGTTCATCGATCTTCGTTAATCGGGGAAACATTGCCAGTGCTGTTGCCAGAATCATTCCGTTTATAGGAACGAAATAAAGTTCAGATGGATGAATGATGTAAGCGAGCTGAAAGAGCAAAAAGATGCTGCTTAATGTGAGAAAAACTGTTGTGGCAAATTTGATGAGATATTCCACGATGGTGCGGCTAATGTTTTGTATGAATCGATGTGTTTTTCTGGGAAGGAAGAAAGTAAAAGGGGTATAGGTTTTCCTTCCGTGGCTGTGTTGAGCTATGACGATACCTAGGAAACAGACGATTGCCCACGCGAGGCAGCTGTAGAGTAAAGTGCTTGGAGAGATAAATTGTTGCCACGACATGTGGTGGGCGCTGAGGGCTGTGTTCAACGAGGTAAACAAAAATTGATTTTGGATGGCAAATAGAGAAAAGGCACAAAGTTCAATGGTGAGAATTTTTAATAGCCAAATTGCCATATGCTGCTTTGATTGTTTTTCTTCCCCGATGATTGCCTTGCCAGGTTTGGTGAACAGTAACAGCGTGCAAGGAATGAGGAACAGATAAGACAGCAGCCTCAATGAACACAATTGTTTGGCGTAAAAAATATTAATGATGAGAGGAAATGGGAGAACTAGAAAAAAAGTAATTAAAAAGGTTATCTGTATTTTTTGTTTTCTTAACATATTTCTTATTTAAGGATGCCTGCGTCAATGTCTGCATTATGAGTCGTTGCGCAGACTAATTGGTATGTTCTTTCATCGATGATGCCTTTATCGAATTTTTCTTTCGCGTCGACATCCATGACTTGGCCATATTGTCTCAACAACTTCCTCGTATTCTTTGTTGCATTTTCTAGATCGCTACTCAGTAATTTATCTCGAATGCTTTCATCAAAAACTAAAAATTCACGAAGAGCGACACGCTTCCCATCGATAGTAGGAACTAACTTTTGCCAGACAACCAAACGAATAGTTTCGAGAATATCGATAGATCTTCCGTGTCTTTCTTCGAATGGAAACGAGGTGACAAGACGTCGAATCGTTTCTGCTACACCGGTGCTGTGTAGAGTTGTGTAAACAGGATGGCCGGTAAGCGCTGCTTCGATAGAGGCATTAATGGTTTCTTTGTCTCGGGATTCACCCACCAGAATCAGCCCAGGTTTGCGACGTAAAGCGTTACGTACCCCCGCGGCAAAGGATGGGAGATGTCTTGGAATTTCCATTTGGCTTACGATAGAAGATGGTTTCGGCACGCTATCAAAAACAAATTCAATCGGAGCCTCATAAGTTAATACCTTACGGTTGCCATTTTCTTTAGAAACAATGTCTTTAATGATTGCGGCCAACAACGTGCTTTTTCCTGAACCTGTTGCGCCGGTGATGTACACAATCCCTTGTGAAGGGTCATATGCGTCGAGAATGGCTTGCGGCAAATCTAAAGAAGATAGATCTGGGGGTTCATTTGGAATGATTCTTGCTGTGATCTGAATGGCATCGTGACCTTCTACAAGGCAACTTGTGGCATTAATACGGAAACGAAATCGTTCAGACCGTGTGGGGCGTACTTCGTAATGTGTGTCTATATCATGTCCGCCCAGCAATTGCGCGGTTGCGTTTGAACCATAAATTTCGTTGATAATTTCTCCAACTTCATTGTTTGAGATTCTTCGTTTGGTGATTTTATGCAGGCGTCCATAGATCTCGGCGAATATTTGTTCTTCAGTTTGAATTGTGATGTCGGAAGCATTCGCTTTTGCTGCAAAAATAAGCAGTTCATCAATGCTGTCTATAGTGAATCTTGCTGGTTCATTTTGAAACAGACATTGCTCTTCATTAGTCATTGTTTTGTACCATCGCAGGGCGCCATTCTTTTGAGTTGGCATTCAATTGTGGGGTCGCAGTAATACGAAGGATGCGGACATTAATTTGCATTTCGGTGCGACTATCGTTGCTGGTAACCCCCATGTTAGCGGTTGCAACAAAAGGCTTACTTACCATATTTTGTGCTAATAATTCTTCATAAATCATCATGCCTTTGAAGTCTCTTTGCAGAGTAGCGAGATTTGTCGCGTAGATGTTATCCGCTTGATTCAAGCCATTCTTCCAACCGATGTTAACGTATTCAATCCATACCTCTCTCTCTTTACTGTCTCGAGGTAACAAGGTCGCATCTGGAATTTCAGGTTTTTTGAAATCCATCCATAAATAATCTCGCCATGTTGGCGCAGCAGTGACGAATCGTGCTTGTTTTACAATTTTATAGGTGCGGTCCGAAGCTCGAATAACATCAGGTGCAGCCAAATGTAGAGAGGAAATACTTTCTGTAAGTACTGGCGGTAAGACAGCATGATCAAGGAGCATACCGTTAAAATTAAAGACTTGCGCAAGCATTGGACCATTCATCTCAAGCAAACTATCGATCTGAGTTGCTCTTTTATACAGCCCCCCTTGTGCACCAAGCGTCATAGCCACTTCTTTTAAGGCGTCCAGACGAATTTTCCCGATTTTGGGTTGTATTGCACTTGTGTCTTTTTGATTGAGGTTTTGTAAATCTGACAAATTTGCGGTGTCTATAGATTCTTTCGACACAGAAGAAGAGCAACCGCTTAATAAACCAATTGTTAAACACAATAAAAGAAGCAGTGATCGCGAAATGATTGATTCGATAGTTCTAAGTCTTTGCATAGCGTAACTCAATAGTATGTGTCGAAGGGAACACTACCACCTGAGCGCGATTGCCGCATTGATAACCAACATCACGTAATACATCGCCAATTGCGACATCTTTTGCAGAAATTGAAATGATGATTGGAATCGCTGGTGCCGTGCCAAGCACACGTAACTTATAATTTGTTGTTGTAGCTATTTTCTTTACGAGAGGTTTAATCGGTCCATTCCAATCAATAGTGATAGGCATGGCCATTCCATAGGTTGCTGGATCAGGAGGCTCAGCGACACTTTGAGGTGGATTGGCTGCTTGTTCTATTGCTTTCAGACGGACCAAACTTTGACTGGATGAGGTTGCTGCATTTGCAAGAGCGGCTGTGTAAGAGTCATCATGAGTTTTATTTGCACAAGAACAAAGGAGTAAACTGGCAATAACAATGAGTAATAATCTTATTTTCATAGGGTATTTCTTGTTAGGAAAAACAATGGATTTCATTGAATCAAGTCGCATAAATAAAGTCAAGTTGATGTAAAAAACCACAAAGCATACAAGAAGTTTCGTAGATCTTTTTGCCAATATAAATTCTATTGTTGATTGTAAAATTGTTTTAGATTAGCTCGCGTTTGTTTGTGGTTTATCATAGTTAGTTTTACGAGGGACAAATATGGGTGAAATAAATGCTTATTGGCGGGATTCCGCTCGTCGGCCCCAATTCTTTTTTATAGACGGATGGGCCGTTTTTCCCATGGTTTTATTTTTATTGCATATTCGCCTTTGGACTTTTGCCGTTGCTATTGCTGCAACCGCGTTTTTTAGTTTTTTGTCGCGATATGGTTTTACTGTGCCCGTCTTTTTGCGTTTAACGCGTGGTTTTATAACAGGGCCTAGAAAAATGGCTCACCCTTGGTGGGAGTAAATAAACTTTATGAACGATGATATTTCAAAAAAACTTATCTCTATCGCATCTGTTTTCGGTGTGAAATTTCAACTTCGTAATAAAGAAATTTCAAAAGAACAAATTTTTTCTCCAACTGGTTTGTTGCCAGCCATTGCCCGTAGAGCCGATCAGTTGTGCGCGCTTTGTTTAGGCTATGGTATTGGGGTTTCTTTTGATGAATCAGAAGGCTCCATGCTTGGTGTAAAAGTGGTTTTTGATGATGTGACTCCAAGTACAGTTAGGTATCTTTGTATTATCGATGTTTTGAATGAATTGATTCATTCATCGACGTCCAAAGATATGGTGGTGTTAGATGAGCTGATGTATGACTAAGAACACATGTTACAGCAGGAAACTCCCACATGATTGATGAAGAACGGTATCTAGAAAAGTTAAGTCAATCGATTGTTGAGAGTACTGAACTGATCAAACATTTAAGTGAAACGCCTGAATCGTATTTAACCGTTACTGAAATCCTAAAAGATATTTTAGAGCAGGAAACCCTATTGCGTGCTGAATGTGAAATAGGCAGTCGATTTAATGTGGTTGTCTCTCAATTGCATGCAATGTTTGATCAGTATCTTCAAGAAATTGAAGTTCTGCAGATGTCTAGTGACGCCCGGCCTGCAGAGGCATCTGAAAACAAAAAAACGTTTGTTTATGTCTATTTGTTTAATGCCCAGGGGGCGCAGCTACAAACATGGCAGAAATTATTACGGCCAAGCGCGTTATTTGAACACAGTGTAAATCGGCCTATTTATGCGAGTCGGGAACAGATAGAGAGCCTCATCAAAGCAAAACCGATTCAGACGCAGCATGGGTATATCGAAATCGCGGTGGATCCTGATGATTTAATGGAAACTTCTGAAACAGCGACATTGCATGATCAGCACGGTTATCCATTGTTGAGATTGCGTCAAGGCGCTTTGAAAAAGGAAAATATCGAAGGGTTTTATAGTAACGGCAAGTTCTACACTATTACCGAGCAAGGTATCTTAACGCCGCAATAAATATATCTGGTGTGTTGTCAGGCCAAGTAAAAAACGAATATTCCTAGAATGGCGACGAATAGCCGCAATTAAATTTTTGAAGCTTTGCGAGCCATAGAGTTTGCTTTCTTTTGTTTTGTGTTTTGCTTGAGTTTGCTTTGTTTGTTTAGATTCGCGCGGTGTTGCATTTTTTGCTCACCTCGGTGCATAAAATAATTTACTTGTGCATCAAGCATGTAGCGCCATACGTAGTAATCTATACTGTTTTTCTTCACTTTTCTTGTGCCGCCACCGCCTTCATCGTCGTCATCGTCTTCTTGCTTTGCAATGATTTTTGCCCAAGTGGCAACGGACTTTTTAAATAGGGATTCAAAATTGGTTTCATGCATACTTTTATAAGAGTTTGCATGAGAAGAATAATCTTTTGGAACTTGCTCGTTTAGATAGAAAGCGTCCAAACCAAAAGAAGATTGCTTTTCTTTTTCGTCGGATGAATGTGTTGTATCGCGAGAATATCTGACCCACGAAGAAGCACTTTTATTGCGGCAGTCATTACAGATATTGCTGTAAGTTTTCATGTAAGAAACGGACTCTTGTAAAAAAGAGGACAAAGGTTTTCGAACCTTACAAGAAGCGCAAATTTTTGTGATTGTGTTTTGTGATGCCGGTTGTTTTTTCATAATTCAATAATTAACGAGAATGAAGTACGTCTCACAATCAATATAGGGATTTTTATAGAACTTTAAAAGAAAAGGAGGAGGAATCGGAGGTTTTGGGATTTATGTTTAACTTATATAGGTAATTTTATTATGATCGCCGCTTTTATTTGCAGCGCATTTTTAAGAGGGTGATATGCCTGAAGCACGTACAACTGAAATGGAGCCCGTGTGGATCATTATTGGACTATTTGTTGTCGGGTTCATTATTTGGTTTGTTGCTCGGGCACAGATTGTTTCTTTTTATTTTTTTATCAAGCGCTATGAAATTGAGTTTGTGCAATTCTTTATTGGTGGTTTTGTTCCTCAAGCGTTCACTCAAACCAAACAAATTATCGCCGATGCTGCTTTAAATCCAAAAGCTGTTCCTTTTCATACTGTCTCTGTTGTGGCGTATCAAGTCGCATTTTATCTGCGATATTTCATCGCATTTGTATTAATTATTTTTGCAATTTTGTTGTATTTCAGAAGCAGCGCTAGCCGATATAAGAGAAAACTCACGATGGAGTCATTACGGGCTTCTATTTTAGAACTATGGCCTGAAACGGCTCCTGTGCGGGATGTTGATTTGGTCTCAGAAGACATTGAGGTGGGCCCATGGGCTATGGCAATGGCTCCTATGCGGTTTGCAAAAAAACACCATCTGTTGAAAACAGTAGCGGCTTCTAAGGAAACTGCTTTAGCGGGTCAAAATCAAGCGAAGGCAATTGTGATTCGAGATCGGGCATCAAGAGTTTTTTCTATGCAGTTAGGAAAGTTATGGACGAATGTTCATGATTTAGATGCGTATACCAAAGCACTGTTTGCAGTTTTTGTGACTAAAGCGGCGCATAACACGCAAGAAGCAAAGGATTTATTACAATCAATAGCGGAATCATCTAGGTCAGGCAGTTTGGATTTTTCTGGTGCTGAAGAGCGAATTAAAAAATACGAGAACCTGCCTTTTGTAAAAGAAGTGACGGATAAGCATGCGTACTGTTTAACAGTGATGGCTTCTTTATTGAAATTGGCTCGATTAGACGGTGTGTTGTCGAGCTCGGAATTTTTGTGGCTAAAACCAGTAGATCGTCGTTTATGGTTTATGTTGAATGCGGTGGGCCGTCAAACGGTTGCTGTAGAAGTTGCTGGGCCTTTTGCGCATTGGTTGGCTGAAAAAAAATTAGGCAGACGTATTAGAACCCCGATGGTTGATCAAGCCGTTAATGGGTTGGAAGCAGCCGTTAAAGAGATCATTTATAATCCAGACACCCCTGATTAGAGTATAAAAAATGGTTCGAGGTCTTTTAAAAGCAGAGGAACAGCCAGGTAAGAAGCAGTTGCGCGATGTGCGCACGATGTGGGAACGTATCCCGGATTTTTATAAGGAACCCCGCAACGGAGCACTCGTGATATTGGCCGCAGCGATCGCGAGTTTTATGCCTGTTTTTATGGCGTTTTCTGATTTCCTGTTTGTGATTTGTATTATCATTTTTTGGTATTGTATGAATCGCAAATCTAAACTTCCTTTTCGATTGCCCGAAACTTCTCATCTTCCTGATTACAATGATTTGGCTCCCGGAACGAGTCAGCCACGGCAGGCAAGAGGCATCTATTTTTATGGCAATGAGCTGGATACTAATGAGGAGTTGTGGTTCAGCAATGAAGACATGCGAACACATACTTTGATCTTTGGTTCAACCGGAAGTGGAAAAACAGAATTTTTAATATCCTTAGCATTCAATGCTTTGATTCAAGGCAGTGGGTTTATCTATGTGGATGGAAAAGGCGATAACACACTATTTTCCAAGATTTTTTCAATGGCTCGTGCCGTAGGTAGAGAGGATGACGTGCTGGTTATTAACTACATGACCGGTGCTAGAGATATTGTTGGCCCGCAGCCGCATCGTTTATCAAACACAATGAATCCATTTGCTCGTGGTTCATCCAGCATGTTATCTCAGTTGGTTGTGAGCATGATGGATTCCGCAAGTCATACGCCTGACGGTGATATGTGGAAGGGGCGTGCGATTTCTTTTGTAGAAGCGTTGATGAAGACTTTAGTGTATGCGCGAGATCAAGGCATTATTTTGTTAGATGCAAACACTATTCGAAATTATTTTCTCTTAGAGCGTTTAGAAAGCATGGTCTTGGATAAGATGTTTCCTCGCGATAATGATGAGCCTGTCAGTTTAGCCGATGCAGATCCTGTGATTTTGGAACCTTTATACAACTACGTCATTAACCTGCCTGGATATGATCGCTCGCGTAAGGGCAAGCAAGTTTCTCAAGTGTTAGAACAACATGGCTTTATTACGATGCAGTTAACCCGTGTTTTTACGTCGTTAGCGGATACGTATGGCCATATCTTGAGGACGAATTTAGCGGAAGTGGATTTAAAAGATGTTGTGTTGAATAGACGTATCTTAGTGGTGCTGTTGCCCGCGCTAGAAAAATCGCCAGTTGAATTATCGAATTTAGGAAAAATCATTATTGCTTCGTTACGAGTGATGATGGCTTCAGGTCTTGGTGAAGAGGTTGAAGGTGCATATAAGGATATTATTTTAAGAAAGCCGACTAATGCACCGAATCCCTTTTTATGTATTTTAGACGAGTACGGTTACTACGCTGTTCAAGGCTTTGCTGTTGTCCCTGCTCAAGCACGTTCTCTCGGTTTTTCTGTTGTTTTTGCTGGCCAAGATCTTCCGGCTTTCCAAAAAGTTTCGAAGGAAGAGGCTGCATCTATTGGCGCTAATACGAATATTAAGATCGCAATGAAATTGGAAGACCCGATGGAAACTTGGGAGTTCTTCAATAAAACAGCATCAGAAGCCTATGTTGCGAAAGTAGATTCATTCCGTATAAATCCTAATGGTGTATTGAATTTTTATGGCGACGCTTTAAGCGCTTCTATGGAAAAAAGACAACGAATTAGCTTATTGGATTTAAAAGATCAGGTGCAAGGCGATGCACACATATTCTTTAGATCTACTATTGTTCGGGCTCGTACTTTCTATGCAAATCCAAAACCTGTTTCGAAAATGCGTTTAAACATTTTTATGCGGGTTCAGAGCCCTTCTGATAAACAGTTATTAGCTTTTGCACGGCGCATTGATACTTTCACGCAGTTAATGAGAGCTAAAGATTTTGTTTATAAAGAACCGGAAGCGAATACAAATCTTTCGTTTATTGCAGACACTCTTAAAAACGATAAAGCGGAAACTTTTATTGAGAGGGGGGTTGCGACTTTATTGGCTTACCATAACAAAGATGCAAACTTGTCTTTAGAGGCAGAGGTTGAAGAAGAGGCTCGGGCGGAAGGCCGATTGAATGTATTTACTAAAGTGAATTTAACGGATGTGACAAAACAAATTGTTTCTGCTGACGAACTGCCGGCGTTTTCTGAAATTCTATTAAAGAAGTCTTTGTGTGGCCAAAAGATAGAATTTTCTGAACGTTTGTGCGGAAAAACAGAAAAACAGGCGTCTAATCTTGCTAAAGAGTTATTAAAAGACATGCAAACAGTGACAGATTATCCCCCTGCTATTCAAGAGCCGCCGGATGTTGATGCGATTGTGAAATGGATTGGTGAGCTGTCAGCTTCTCTTGAAACCATGAAAGGAAATGATGATTTAAGTAATTTATTTGAAGATCTGTAGTTGCATGATTTTCTTTATTCTAATAGGCAAATAATTCGGTTTTTTTAATTTTTCCAAGAAGCGCTTACCCTCTGTTTTTTTAGGGGTTTTATTGATATTTAGCATTTCAAATCAGCCTTGAGCAACTCAGGTTACTCATATATAGTCGATCTCTTATAGTGGCACAGTAAATGTAAGTTTTTGTGCGATCATGTGTTGTGTTTTTTGAGGAATTATTCATGCCGTATGATGCGTTAGAAATTGTAAAACATCGGAATAATTTTTATCGCGATAGTTATAGGAAAGTTTTATTTTCTTTACTAATAGCTATGTTTTTGATTGTGGCATTAGCGGTAACGGTGTTCGTTTTAATTATAGAGCGGCCTTCTCCAACGTATTTTGCAACAACGGATTCGGGCCGAATTATTCCTTTAATTCCTTTGGATAGACCTAATCTAAGTTCTCAGGATGTTTTGCAATGGGCGAGTGAAGCAGTTATTGCGGTTAACTCATATGATTTTGTGAATTTCCGCTCCGCATTCCAGGCCAGTGAAAAATATTTCACTTCACCTGGTTGGGATAGCTTCATGAAAGCGTTGAGCACGTCTA
Source organism: Gammaproteobacteria bacterium (assembly GCA_018812595.1). GTDB lineage: Bacteria > Pseudomonadota > Gammaproteobacteria > UBA12402 > UBA12402 > JAHJDF01. Next base: position 16,433 of record JAHJDF010000092.1, on the reverse strand, counting down.
AAAATTTAGAAACTGTTCAAAACAAAAAAATAGTTGTGTCCGCAGTTCTTTCCGGTGCTCCCATTATTACGAATCGCTATGTCATACATGGACGCTATACTTGGAAATTACAATTACCGATGGTTGTTTCTTATCAAAGCCAGAGTGAAACAATAGATCAGCATTATCTTGTGCTGTTAACGGTAGAAAGAGTGTCGACATTAGATAATGTATATGGAGTAGGCATCTCGTCTTATGTGGCCGAGCTGCAATAACTTTTTATGAGTTTAAAAATGCGTCGTTGTTTAAAAAATAGTATACGAATTGTATTTGTATACTTTTTTGGTTCACTGAGTGTTTTTGCGCAGGGAAATGATCAGCAATTAGCTTTAACTGCTGTCAATCCGGTTGCAAGTCAAGCAAGCGCTCATCATGCAAGCAAATATGATCCACAAAATCTTTTTTCAAATAGAGAAGGTGCGTTACAGAATCAAGCATTTGAAAATGTAACCACCCAAGCAATGCCATTAAGTCCCGCGCAAATTGTTCGATTGAAAAAAATGTTGTCGGTTACTCAGCGTGCGGCCGCTACTTCTTCAGAAATTCCTCCCAAACCAACACTAAGTACGCAGGTGGTTAATTTATCTCCGGGTGCAGTTCCCCCTGTGATTCGTTTACAACAAGGTTTTGTTACATCGGTGGTGTTTGTCGATAGCACAGGAGCAGACTGGCCAATCGAAGCTTACGATTTGGGAAATTCCAATGCATTTAATATCCAGTGGCAGCGCCATACAAACACATTAATGATTCAGGCAATCAGTATGTATACCTACGGCAATTTGGCTGTGAAATTGCAAGGGCTTTCAACCCCTGTGATGTTGACATTAGTGCCGGGGCAAAAAGTAGTGGACTATAGAATTGATTTAAGAATTCAAGCACTTGGTCCAAATGCAAATCCGATGATTGCTAATCAAGCCCCTTCCTCGGTAAATAGCGTTTTATTGAATGTGCTGAACGGAATTCCTCCAAAAGGAGCGGCCGTGTTGCAGGTTGAGGGTGGTGCTGGTGCTGGTGACGCCTGGTTGGTGGACAAGACAATGTATCTCAGAACAAAATTTAATGTGTTATCACCGAGCTGGATTTCTGTTGTTCAAAGTCCTGATGGGACCAAGGCCTATGAGATGGCAATGAGCCCTACTGTCTTGGTTTCGCAGAATGGAAAACCAGTTGAACTTCATATAGAGAGCGAATGATGGCTAAGTTTTCAGGCTTTTTCCAAAGTAGTAAAACCCGTAATACGGTAATTATCCTTTCAGGAATCTTTTTAATTATTATCTTTGTTGGTCTCTATATGTTTAGACAAGGAAAGGTTCCGGTAGAAGGGAAAGCAAAAATAGCTACTCCCCCTCAACAGATCCAATCACAACCCGGCGAAAAAAACGTATCGACAGAGTATCTAAAGGCGTTATTACAGTCAGACAAACTTGCTTCGGAGCAAGCCATAAAGAAAGGGTCCAGCGATATTCCATCACTTGTAGCTACCGGAGAAACCTCTGCTTCATCTTCCACGACCACGAAAAACCAATCTGATTTTTGTGACAAAGTACAACAGTGTTATGTAAACAACACTACGGGGTTGTTGAACGCTTATGTAAAAGCGGGAGAGATGCAACAACTTACCGCTTCACAGATTAACCAACTACGAGATGCTGGCGTTTCTGTAGATCAATTTGCAGACGAGTTAAATAAACTTGTTAATGCGGGCAAGCTCACTCCTGAACAAGCAAAAGCTTTGTTGGATGCTTATAAAACAGAACAAGCCGCTTCAAGCGGTCTTTCTTCTAATGATTTAGTTAATACGATGCTTGCTCAAGGCAATGTTAATTCTGTTGTGGCTGGCCAGCTTCGTAAGCTTATTCATGAAAAAGCCCCCGTTTCTACCTATGCAGATACCTTGAATCGTTTAGGACAAGCAGGGCAATTAACGTCAGATCAGGTGAATCAACTTTCTGCTGCTTATAAAAAAGAACAAGGCATCGTTGCTGAACAAACACAGCAACCCGCTGCTCAGGAAATTGTTCCTACTGGATCCACGGATGCGTTACTCCATCAGTTATTAAGCCAAGGAAAGCTGTCTCAAACAGCAGCAAATATTTTAAAAGAACTTTCTGACAACAATGTTCCTGCAAATCAGTTCGCTTCAAAGTTGAATGGATTAATAGAAGGTGGGGAATTATCACCCATTGTCGCACAGCAATTATTAAAAGCTTACAGAGCAGAACATGGGGATATCTCTGTAACAACTAAAAACGTTCCTAAAAGTTTTATTCAAGCTCAGGAGCAACAGCAAGAGCGTGCATTGCGAGAACAAGAGGCAGAGATGCAACGTCAAGCAATGCAGGCACAAGCGAAATTAGCAGCTACTCAGGCGGCTGATACTCAAAAAACATTGAAAGAATTGCAAAGTGCAATGAATTCGCAAGCGAAAAAATTGGTAAGCGCTTGGAATCCTCGTCCACAGCATTTTGTTTATGAATCAACAGGAAAAACAAAAGGCGCCTCTGATAACGCTTCAAAAGTGACAGGCGAAGAAGGATCAAATAAGCAAGGCAGTACGCAATATCCTGTAGTGCAAGTGGGCGACATTATGTTTGCTGTTCTGGATACGGGTGTGAACAGTGATCGTCCTCAACCTGTGATGGCGACCATTGTGTCTGGCAAGTTGAAAGGCGCGAAATTATTAGGTGGTTTATCAGTTACCTCAGATCATGAGCGAGTGGTTTTAAAATTTAATTTACTGACTTTGCCGCAATGGCCATCGGCAGTACGAATAAATGCGTTCGCCATTAATCCGGATACGGCACATACAGCAATAGCGAGCGATGTGGATCATCATTATCTCTCTCGTTATGGAGCGCTGTTCGCAGCTAATTTTATTAAAGGTTATGCGAATGCTGTAGAAAGTTCAGGACAAACGACCACGACTAATTCAGGGACAACTACTACCAATAATCCGAATCTTTCGGCAAAAGAGAAACTGTTTGTTGGTTTAGGAGAAGTTGGAAAAGCATTAAGTAATGCTACTAAAAAGTATTTTGATAGAAATCCGACGGTGACAGTTGATGCAGGGGTGGGGATCGGTATCCTATTTATGGAACCCGTTGAACAACCGTCTTAAGTAATAGGAGCAGGAGATTATGGTGAGAGATCCATACTACGATAACGACGATACAGAATATCAGTTAAATGAGACTGAAGACGTCAATAACGTGTTTGACGAGGAAAATGATAATGAGCCCTCTGTATCTGAAGAAAAATCTCAATCGAAGAAATCTTTACCAAATTCTGGAGGCAGTCGGTTAAAGAAGATCATTATTTGGTTTGTTGTTATTGTTTTGGCTGTATTGGTCGTTTACAAAGTTTTTGTCCCGATGTTGACGATGAAGCATACGCAGCCTGTTATTAAAGCAACTGCCGAAGTTTCAAAATCAAAAGTAGAAGAGCAAAAAATTGCAGAAGACTTAACTGCTTCAGCACAAAAGATACAAGCTACAGCGCAAGCAACAAAGAAGCCGTCAGAAGAAGCTGTTCAAACTGTTCCTCCTATGCAACTGGATCAATCTAATTCTCAGAATAAAGAGGTGTTTGGAGTTAGTGCCGATCAGCAACAGCAATTAATGCAGGGCCAAAAAATGAATGAGCAACTGCTTACGGAGCTCAAAAAACAACTACAAGCGAGTCAAAAACAACTGGCTGGTTTGAATCAACAAGTTAATCAACAAGTAAATGGCTTATCCGACAACATTAATCATTTGCATGAAGCAATTGCGAATTTGGCGGATCAAGTTAAAGCGGAGAAAGCAAGAAATCGTGCTATTGCACGTTATCGTGCAACACAGGCTGCTCGTAGAGCAAAGGCTGTTCGTGCGTCTAAACGTTATTTTGTGAAAGCAGTTATTCCTGGAAGAGCTTGGGTTCAAGCCGCAGATGGTTCTTCGATGTCAGTGACTGTTGGCGATTCAGTTCCTGGGTATGGACGTGTGACAGGCATTGATGCTTTTAGTGGAAAATTGTCAACAAGTTCTGGTATCAGCATTCAATACGGACTGAATTAAAATAGGATTTCGATATGGCGCTTCCGTCATTTCATTCAATGCTGATTGGTCTTGAGCAAAACTTGCCAGAGTTATGGCGTTTTGTGACAGGAGCTACTTATCTTGCAGGTATCTTTTTCGCAGTTCGCAGCTTATTTTTATTTAAAGAATATGGAGAAGGTTTTGCTTCACAGAAGTCGCCAGATATTCGTAAACCGTTAGTTTGTTTATTAACAGCTACGGTCTTGTTGTATTGGCCAGACATTTATCATTCTTTGATGGAGACTGTATATAGAACTTCAACAGTGACGCCATATAGCTATCAAAAGGAATCGGATTACACTGATCTAATTAAAGTGTGTGGCCATGTGATTCAATTTATAGGGTTTATTGCATTTATTCGCGGATGGATGTTGTTAGCAAATATTTATCAAGAAGGTTCTCGTGGCGGAGGGCTTTCTAAAGCCATGGCTCATATTATTGGTGGCTTATTAGCAATTAATATTTTTGGTACTTGGTTGATTGTTGAATCGTCATTAGGCCTTGCGTCAGGTGGTGGTTAATCTGTGTAAATTACTAGGCTTTTGTACTGAAATTTTGGAACAAGATTTTATATAAGGAGAAGACTCATGAAAAAAATAGAGCGTTACACGCTAATAAAATCAATTTTATTATTTGTAAGCGCAGTTAGTTGTTTTTATGTCAGTTTTGCTTTTGCTCAAAGCGATCTGACCTTGGGCTCAATTGCAGGAAATGTCCAAGCTAGTTTCTCAAACATTGCGAAACTAATTACAGCAGGTTCATTTATTGCGGGGTTAGGGTTTGCTATTGGCGCGATTCTTAAATTTAAAGCGCATAAAGATAATGCGCAGGCCGTACCTCTTGGAACTCCTATTGCTCTTTTATTCATTGCTGCCGCAATGTTGTTCTTGCCTTCAGTGTTTAAAGCCGCGGGCATGACCATTTTTGGAACGACACCTACAGAAGCTGGTGTAAGCGGCACTACAAGTATTTAGGTATATGTATCCATTAAAGCTAATTATCAGCCCTGAAAATTGGCAACTCTATGCGCGTCGAAGAGTAGATCCTGCTTTTCGACCGCTGCGTGATAGGGTTTTTGCAAGGGATCAATATGCTTGTCAGTTCTGTGGTTTTCAGGCGCGTGAATATCAAGAAGTAATTAATTTAGATCAGAACTATCGTAATAATAGATTAGATAATCTTGCTACAGCCTGTTGTTTTTGTGCGCAGTGTTCTTTTATTGAGTCTGTTGGAAAAACGGGTTACGGCGGTGGCCAATTGATTTATTTACCCGAAATGAATCAAGTGGAATTAAATAGTTTTTGCCATGTTATTTTTTGCGCGATGGTTAATGGAACGGGTTATCGAGATACGGCACAAACAGTTTATCGAGAATTAAAAAATCGTTCTCCGGTTGTCGAAGATAAATTTGGCTCTGAAACCAGCAACCCAAATATTTTTGGGCAAATGGTGTTGGAGTATGAAGGAGGGGAACGTAAAGAGATTGCCGACTTATTGTTAAAGGATTTACGCTTGCTTCCATCTTACGCGAAATTTAAGACGCAGTTAGACCGATGGGCTGCTTCCGCTGCAGAGGAACTTGCATCAGCTGGATGATGAATTCATGAGTAACTTCAAAGAAGCTTTTTTTGACACGATCGATACTTTCCTTGCTTGGTTAAGCACGGGATTGAAAGAAACAAATGCTTCTTATTGCGATCTAGAAACAGCAGACGATACCTATACATTAGTTGCCCATGATGGATCCTTGGTGTCGTTGATTGAGGTAAAAGGAATTACGCATCTTTTGGGCCGTGAAGAATTCGATCGTTTGCACGAAGGAGTGAGTCTTGCTTTACGTCCTAGTTTGAAGCGTTTTGGACACGCGATTCAATGTTTCTTTACCTACGATAAAGATGCGGTCCAACGAGAAATAGAGTCGATCTTGCTTCCAGCGCGTGAAACCGCCAGCCGTTTAGAATTAAAACTAAATGATCTGTTAGATGAACACGTTAACTATGTGTCACATTACTGCGGCCACGAAAAAATGTATTTCGTTTTGTGGACTCGTCCTTTTGTTTTATCTGCGGAACAAAGGAAGCAAGCAGTCAATGACAAATTAGTAGCTGTTAGAAAGAACAAAATTCCATCCATAAAAAATGCACAAGATATTGTTGCCGCCTATCCAGAAATGCGTGATCAACATTCTTCATTTGTCCGTTCTATTTTCAATGATTTTGAAACGTTGTCGTTAGACGTGAAATTGCTTGAAGTGCATGACGCCGTTGCTGCGATTCGTTCAAGCGCAGATTCGGATTTTACGGCTGCAGATTGGCGAGCAGTTTTGCCGGGTGACAAAATTCCAATTAGAAACATGCAAAGACTTTCTGGTGAATTGTCTGGAGTGTTGTGGCCTCCATTGTCGAAACAAATTTTGCCAAGGGATGCTGAAAATTTAGACCTTAGAACGTGTCGCATCGGAGACAAGGTTTATGCTTCTTTGTTTATCGATTTATTTCCACAAGAAGTGAAATCTTTCATTCATTTATTTAACCGCATCCTTCCGTCACAAATTCCATGGCGCATCTCGTTTTTTCTAGAGTCTGATGGGCTTTCTTCTATCAAATTTAAAGCCACTGTTGCGGCTATTTTGAGTTTTGCATCACAACAAAATCGATTGTTAAGCGATGCTAAGAATGCATTAGTTTATTTGGACACGAATACTGACGAAGCAGTCGTTCGATTACGTGTCTCTTTGTCGACTTGGGCGCCGGTGGGTTCTGAAGAAGTTTTAAGAACTCGATTGGCCGAGTTAGCGCGAGCGGTTGAAGGTTGGGGTTCTTGTGAGGTTTCTGAAATTTCTGGAGATGCGTTTGCCGGAGCAGTTTCCAGCATGTTAGCTGTGACGACGAATACCGTTGCTACCAGCTCTGTCGCTCCTTTGACGGATGTTGTTTATATGATGCCTATTACCAGGCCTTCTTCTCCGTGGACATATGGCGCTGTGTTATTACGTTCACCTGATGGAAAACCCTGGCCGTATCAACCTGGCTCTAGCCAACAAACCACATGGATTGACCTGTTTTATGCACGACCAGGTTCAGGTAAATCTGTCTTATCCAATACCATCAACTTGGGGTTGTGTTTGGCGGCTGGTATCAAACGTTTACCACACATAGCGATTATTGATATTGGTCCATCGAGTAGTGGATTGGTCTCTTTGTTACAAGAAGCCTTGCCGTCCGCTCGTAAACACGAAGCTGCTTACTATCGGTTACAAATGACTCCTGATTACGCCATCAATCCTTTTGATACCCAATTAGGTTGCCGCCACCCAACGGCACAAGAACGTAGCTTTTTAGTGAATTTCTTAACATTGCTTGCGACCCCGTTAGGCTCATTAAAGCCATACGATGGGATTACAGATATGGCGGGTATTGTTGTTGATGAGCTATATAAAAATTTCTCAGACGAAGAAAGCCCTCGCGTTTATACCCCAGGTATTGAAACGATTGTCGATGGCATCTTGGCGGAAATTGGATTTGTCCGCGATGAACACACGACGTGGTGGGAAGTCACTGATGCTTTGTTCGTTGCAGGTTTCGTACATGAAGCCACATTAGCGCAGCGTTACGCAATGCCTCTATTACCGGACGTTGCTTCCATTTGTCGTGCACAGGCAATCGAAGATTTGTATGGTCAAGTGAAGGCTCCAACAGGTGAATCTTTAGTCCTAACCTTTAGTCGAATGATTTCTAGTGCCGTGCGTGAATACCCTATTCTTTCCTGGGTGACACGTTTTGATATTGGTGATGGGCGTATTGTTTCTCTAGATTTGGATGAAGTTGCTAAGAGTGGTGGAGATGCTGCAGATCGTCAAACAGCGGTGATGTATATGTTGGCCCGTTATGTTTTGGCACGACATTATTACCTGACAGAAGACAACGTTGCAGACATGTTGGAGCAGTATCAGAGCTACCACAGAGAAAGAATTATAGAAATTCGAGAAGATCCAAAGCGTTTGGTTTATGACGAATTCCATCGTACGGCGCGTGCACAAGCTATTCGAGAACAAGTCGTTACGGATATGCGTGAAGGTCGTAAATGGAATGTGCAAATTGCTTTGATTTCTCAATCGTTAGATGACTTTGACAGTGTCATGGTTGAATTCGCCACCAGCGTTTTCATTATGGATGCCGGTCCTTTAAGCGCTATCGAACGTTCGTCAGAAGTGTTCGGATTATCTGAAACCGCTAAATATGCATTAAAAACAAGAGTGCATGGCCCTCGCGCGGGTGGTTCTACATTCTTAGCGCAATTCGCTACGAAATATGGGCTCAACACCCAGCTATTAACAAACACCATCGGTCCCATTGAATTGTGGGCATTGAGCACTACCGCTGAAGATGCCAGTTTGCGTAACAAACTATACAAACGTTTGAATCCAGCGGAAGCCAGAAGAGTGTTAGCGAATTTATTTCCTACAGGCACAGTTCGTCCTTTGATTGAAACACGTATGTCTACGATGAAAGAAGAAAAAGGATTTATCGAAGAAGTCGATTCACTCAGCGTGATCGATCAATTGGTTGAAGAAATTCTTGCCGCATACGCCAAAGATCCCAACGCGAAACATTTGGGATAATCATTTCATTCTGAAAGTTACGGCATACTCTTTAGCAAAAAAGAGATCTATATGAATCAAAAATCTTTAATTGTTATTCCCGCACGTTATGCCTCAACACGTTTTCCTGGTAAACAGTTAGTAAAAATTGCTGGGAAAGAAATGTTGTTGCGTGTTTGGGAAATTGCTCAATATGTTTCTAATAAAATTGAGAATGTTGAAGCTGTTGTTGCAACGGACGATGAACGCATTCAATCATTTTGCGAACAGCATGATATTCGGTACTTCATGACTTCTACGGAATGCCGAACGGGAACAGATCGTGTTTGTGAAGTGATACAAAAAATAGACGATAAGTTTAGTTTCGTTATGAATTTGCAAGGCGACAACCCTCTCTGCCCCCCTTGGTTCATTGAAGCCATGTTAAATGAATACAACAATGATTCATCGGTTGAAGTTGTTACTCCGTGCGTTAATTTGACTTGGCAGGAATTGGACGCGTTAAGAAGCAGTAAAATAAAAACACCTTTTTCGGGAACGACAGCCGTCTTAAATCACAAGACTAAAAATGCCGTTTGGTTTTCTAAGCAAATCATTCCTGCCATTCGCAAAGAAGAAAAGTATCGACAGTTATCAAAACAATCTCCCATCTATCGTCATATCGGTGTGTACGGTTATCGGACAGACATTCTGAAGAAACTAAAACAACTCCCAGAAAGTTATTACGAGAAACTTGAAGGGCTCGAACAATTACGTTTTTTAGAAAATGGTATTTCTATTCGCATTGTGGCCGTTGATTACCGAGGACGTATCGGCATGTCTGGCATTGATAGCCCCGAAGATGTTTCGAAAGCCGAAGCATTATTAGAAAAACAGGGTGAATTTACCGGAGAGAATAATGACCACACGCATTCTGATCGCTAGACACGGAAATACATTCCTTCCAAATGAAACACCTCGTCGTGTCGGTGCGCGCACAGACTTATCATTAGTTGAAAAAGATCGAGCGTGTGCTTTAGGGCGATATATTAAAAACCATCATTTATTGCCTTATGTTATCTGGGCGGCTCCCTTAAAACGCACAATGGAAACAGCACAATTCGCTTGTGAAGCAATGGGGTTAGATCCTTCCATGATCTATGAAGATCATCGTTTTACTGAAATTGATTACGGCCCCGATGAAAATAAAACAGAGGATGAAGTGCGTTTTAGACTTGGTAAAAAAAGTCTGAAAGATGAAGGCGAAAATCTTTCTAAGTTTTCTGAAGAACAAATTAAAGAAAAAGGACGTGCGATCATCGATGCATGGAACCGTGATGCAACTGTGCCAAACGGCTGGTTGGTTGACCCGCAAAAATATATCGATACATGGGTAACGCTGGGGAAAGAGGTTGCAGAACAATATCAAGACCAGACGGTCATGATTGTATCCAGTAACGGCATTATTCGTTTTTCTCCTTATTTAACAGGTGATTTCAAAACCTTCGCAGCGGAACACAAAATAAAAGTGTCGACAGGCGGGTTATGTATTTTTGAAAAAGAAAACGCTCAACCGTATTGGAAGTGCGCCGGATGGAATATTAAAAGCCAAGAGTAGTTTCTGTTTTTTTATTGATTTTTCATGACTGCATTTAACACAAGATTTTGTGGATCCGTATTGTCTATAGAGAGCCCGTTCAGTACAGGGCTTAGTTCCATATTTCGTTTTAATGCATCCACACTAACGTTGATTGAAAGTTTAAATTGCACTGCATTAGACGAAATATCCAACACGGACACATGCGTTACCCCCGATAAATTTTCTAGATAACGAGTTAGTTGAGCGTAATCCGTCACGTTGTGTAACCCTGTCACCGAAAGAGTAATGTCATCCACTGTGTTATTTGGAGGCGTCATAAAACGAGAAAGCAAGGCTTGTGCCAGATGTTTTACGCTCATCGATCCGATGTTTTCCTCAGTACTGTCTGGTACAGACCATTGTTCTTCTGAATCTTCCATCTTCAAAGTCCATTGACTGTTTAAGTGCGATGAATCCGTTTCATCAATCCGTCCAATCAATACAGCATTTGATCTATAACGTTTAGACGCATTTGAGATCGCTGTTTGATTGAGATACCAAACGTCATCTGGAGATACTTGTTGCAAGTCAGAGAGATCTAATAGCGGCATCGACATAGGAATACCTCGCGCATCCATTTCCTTTTGAAGCACTTGGATGATTGGGTGCGTGGATGAAGCGTTGATAAGGTGTGTGCCATTAGAATCTTTAATGACCAACCAAAGCAATGTTAAGGGGCGTTGAGAAGACCACACAGGCACCTTTGCTTGTTGTAGCAATTGGTTGATAGCAATTGCATCGAAAGTGACAGACATCTGCAACGTTTGTGAGCCGTCATCGTTTTGCTGCTTTTCATAACTGTATTCACGGACATATTGAGAAGCTTGTTGTAAAGCTTGTTTCATCGGTGCGCGCTGTACAACAGCGTCATCGCCACTCGCTCGAATCAAAACTTTCGCTAAAGCCTGATGCAATCCGCGTTTACGTTGAGCAGTTGATTGTGAGGAAACAGGAACAGATGTGCTGTAGAGATGATTCACTTGTACTGCAAAAACAGTTTGTACAAAGAAAGCGAATAGCAATGCACAAACAAATTTCATCATGTGGTTCATCCTTTTCTCAATTACAAACCAACAGCATGTGGCGGGTAGAACGCAACGCCTATTTTAATAGGTTTTTTACTGTTATCGCGATCCCAATAGAAAGTTTCTATACGCCAATGATGAAGATGTTTCAGCGATTTTTTGAATTGCTGTGCGCGAGATTTAGTTGCATCCCAAACAACTAAAGCCCCTTTATTCTGTAGTTCTTTTTTATTGATCCAAAAACTCGCAACAGGATCCGCTTCCATATAAACCGTCGGGTGATCTTTAGAATACCTGGCAACATTTCCGGCTTCCCATCTTGGGCCAATCACATAAGCCAAAGGAGTGTGGTAACGCTGATGCCATTCATGCGTTAAGTTCGTTGCAATTTTGCGGCCCGGATAATGAGCGCTTGAAGTAGAACCTGCACGCGACATAGAAATCGCATAAGCCGACAAAGCAAGAATAAAAACAATGCTTAAAACAACCACAAAACGATAAAAACGTTTTGCATTGATTTTGGGTTTCATAAATACAACTAACAAAATACCCAATAACGAAAATAGCGGTTGTCCCCATGCGGAATGTAAATCAAAGCCAAATAAAAAGGACAACATAATGGTCGTGATAAAAGGCCCTATCCCCATATACAACAGAAATTGTCGTTGGAACGGTGTGATGCGTTGTGGTTCTACAAGCAGACGAAGTGGCTCACGTCCGATATAGAAAACGCCATAAAAAACAAGCACGGGCAATATGCAGGCCTCTAGTAAAGGCAGCGTAAAACGAATCGGTTTTATTAAATGAGCCCACCACGTGATCTCGGTATTCACTCGCCCTATCGCGTAAGTGACGGTGACAAAGTCATGAGAGAACAACCAAAGAATGTGCACAAGCGTCAACGCTAAAAAGACGATGCCTCCAAGATAAATACCGGGTTGTTTGAAATGATCCCAAAGGCTTTTATCGAGCACTAACATCAATAACATAGGAGCAAGCAGAACGATGGCGTAATACTTCGTCATGAACGAGAGCCCAGAAAATAATCCAACGAGCAACCAGCTTGTCACTTTTTTGTTTTTTAACGCGGAATAAAAAGTAAGGATGGTTAAAGCCCAAAGAGATAATTCAATGACGTTGTCGTCGAAGTCGATGGCATCGATGTTGTAGCTTGAAATCAGTTCTAAAAGGAACACTGAAACAAGTGCGCTGATTGGCGCAAGCAATTTATTTGCGAGTCGCCAAATGGCCCAAAAACACAGCGCAACAAATAGTTGAGAGATGAAATAGATGACCCAGTCACTGTGTCCTCCAATCAACCCTGCTAAGCCAAACAACCAACCATTGAAATAAGGGTTTTTGTCATAGCCAAAAGCAAAGTGCCTTCCCCAGATGAATCCTTCGATCGCATCCATCGGTAAGTTTGAACGCATCAAAGAGGTGACAAGGGTCCAGCATGAGACATGAAGAAAAATAAAAAGAGAAAACCAGCGTTTCGTGCGAATTTGTTGAGTCATGGTGGAAGCTTATTTCTCTCCGTCGTCATCCCCGCGAAAGCGTTTTGTCGTCATCCCCGCGAAAGCGGGGATCTAGTTCTGTCGACACTATTGTCTGGATTCCCGCTGCAGCTAGGAATGACAACTGCAGATTTATTCTTCTGATTCCTCATCTTTTGCCGCTCGAATCGGCTGAGTGGAGGCATTGATTCGTTCTTTCAGATCTTTTCCAGGTTTGAAATGCGCTACATATTTTGGATCTGTAATTAATTTTTCACCGGTTTTTGGATTATGCGCTAAACGTGGAGCATGGTAGTTCAAATCAAAACTTCCAAAATCACGAATTTCTATGCGTTTGCCTTTTGAGAGATTTTTAATTAACGAATCGATGATGTTGTTAACGCACAACGTAATGTCTTTTTCTGATAAATAGGACAATTTACGACCGATCCTTTCAACAAGCTGGGATTTAATCATTGGACTTTCCTGTGAGGAATAAAAAACGCAGCAAAGTAAACATTCACCCAAATAGTGTCAACTTGTATGTAGCTGTTTAATCACACATTGCGTTCGCGAACATAGACGTATATGAGCATTTAAACCGTCAGAGGGGGCGTGTGGTTGCAATCCGCCCGTTTCGTTATTCCCGCAGCACCCCGTCATCCCCGCGAAAGCGTCTCCGTCATCCCCGCGAAAGCGGGGATCCAGAAAACATATTAATTAAAGACTGGATTCTTAGCTTTCTCGGGAATGACAGCAACGTCCACTAGCGGCACAGCGACAGTCATTCTTTAGCTCGACATATGGATTACGGATAGATCGTGAGGACGGTCAGTAGTGCGGAAGATTTGGGCGAAAAAATTCTTTTTAAATGCTCACGTATGTCTCGATACGCTGCGCTTTAAAAAGAATTTTTTCGCCCGAAGATTCCGTGCTAATGGCCGTCCTTATATCTTAGGGAGGGTTACGCCTTCTTGTCCTTGATACTTCCCACCGCGATCTTTATACGACACTTCACATTCTTCATCGGCTTCTAAAAATAACATTTGCGCCACGCCTTCATGTGCATAAATTTTCGCAGGCAAATTTGTTGTGTTCGAAAATTCCAACGTCACATGACCTTCCCATTCAGGCTCTAATGGCGTGACATTCACAATGATTCCGCAACGTGCATACGTAGATTTTCCAAGGCAAATCGTGAGTACACTCCGAGGGATACGGAAATATTCAATCGTCCTTGCAAGCGCAAAAGAATTTGGAGGAATGATACAAACCGGCGCTTTGATATCGACGAAACTATCAGAAGTGAAATTTTTCGGATCTACAGTAGCCGCGTTGATGTTCGTGAAAATTTTAAATTCATCCGCACAACGAACATCGTAGCCATAACTAGAGAGACCAAAAGAGACAATTTTTTTATCCGAATGATTGCGCACTTGGCGATCCACAAAAGGATCAATCATTCCGTGTTCTAGCGCCATTTTTCGAATCCATTTGTCTGCTTTAATGCTCATTCTTCCGTCTCCTTATTTTGTTGTGAGTTTCTCTCGTTATCCCCGCATCTCTCTCGTCATTCCCGCTTCGGTGTGGATCCAGACAATAGTGTCGACAGAACTGGATCCCCGCCTACGCGGGGATGACGATAAATCGCCTACGCGGGGATGACGATAAATCGCCTACGCGGGGATGACGATAAATCGCCTACGCGGGGATGACGATAAATCGCGTCAGTATCTGAAAACAAAAAGGGATTGCAACAAAATTAGAGCGTGTTAAAAGACGTCTCTTTTATTCTCCTAAGGTTGATTCATGAACGCCAAACGAGCCATTCGCATTGAGTCGTGCGCTATCTTTTTTATTGGCTTATTGATATTCACAATTTCTCCTCATGCGGAGTTTCTATCGTTAGAAGCTCGATTTGCGATTTTCGCGAAAACCATGATGCAACACGGCATCAGTTTGTTCCCTGCAACTTACCTGGGACCGTATGCCGATTATCCTAGCACCATTGTTGTTTTGACTGATCTCGTTTCATCTATCTTTGGTCGCGTGACTCCGTTAACCGTGATCTTCCCAACCGCTGCAATCTCTGCTGCAACCTTGGTTGTTATCTATCGAATCGGTTTATTGCATCGCCGCATTTGGGGGCTGTATGCCGTTTTGTTTGCGCTTTTTACGCAACAATTTTTTATATCGGCCAGAAGCGTTTCCCCAGATCAATTTGTTTCTTTTTTTACAGCCTTAAGTTTTTACATTGTTTATTCCGCAACTTTATTACAAACGAACAAACGTTTGCTGTGGTTACCTATTTTATTCATCGCTTCCTTTTTATTCCGAGGGCCCATCGGCATTGTGATTCCTGTGGCTGTGAGTTTTATTTATGCTGTGTTGGCCAATGAAAAGAAAAAAGCATTCTTGATAGCGATCGTTGGTGTCCTTCTTTTTATTATTTGCGGGGCGTTATTGTTATGGCTTGCGAACCACGAATATGGATACGCTTTTGCTCGTCAAATTTTTCTATCGCAGGCTTTTGGAAGAATGAATAACGGCGCTAAGAATGTACCGTTCTATTACTACTGGATTCACAGTTTTGGCAGTTATGCCGTCGGTTACCCCTTGGCTTTGTTGGTGATCGCAACGTGTGTCCGATCTATTTTTAAACGCGTCGATATTGATCACCGTTTCTTGCTGTATTTGATTGCATGGGTCTTCATCATCTTATTGGGCATGTCGATTCCCGGCGCAAAAAAATCGCATTACGTATTACCTATCGTTCCGGCGTTGTCTTTAATTTCAGCGTATCTTTTTGTAGACCTGCAAAAACAAGGCGCACTTTTTTGGCTGCGTAAAGGGGTTGTCCTTTTTTGTTCCGCATTCCCATGGTTGATTTTTGCGATTGCGCTAAGCGCTTTATTTACACATCGCATCGTGCATTTTCCAATTCAATCCGATCTGTTCGCTTTGTTATTTGTCATGCTGGCTTTGATATTGATTCGTCAGCTCATCAAAACAGAGTTTGAAATTCATCCTAGAAATTATTTTTTCACTGTGTTTGTTGCCGTGTTGGCTTTCGTCGTGATGCACCTTATGGTGATTGCTCCGCTCAGCAATTATCTTGAACGGAGCAGGCCCTTTATTACATCGTTCGAACAATTGCCGAAAAAACCGCATACCGTATTTTTCAAAATAGGCCCTGATGGCGAAGACATAAAATTTATTGCGAACGCGGATAGGAATATCACGCCGGTCTTTATTCAAACGGAACAAGCGTTGATTCAATACAAAGCTCCAGCGTGTTTCATCGCTATCAAAAAAGATTACGAGGCATTACCCATTCAAACGAAACGTTTGTTTTCTGTTCTAGCCCAAGGAAAAATCGGCCATAAACTCTGTGTGTTGTTTTCTCGTCGGCTTCGTTATTCTCGCGAAGGCGGTACCCCGTCATTCCCGCGAAGGCGGGAATCCAGTACCCCGTCATTCTCGCGAAAGCTTAGAATTCAGTACCCCGTCATTCCCGCGAAGGCGGGAATCCAGTACCCCGTCATTCTCGCGAAAGCTTAGAATTCAGTACCCCGTCAT
>JAHJDF010000091.1 GCA_018812595.1 Gammaproteobacteria bacterium | reverse complement strand
TCGCCGAAGTTGCGCTTCATGAGAATCACTTGATAGCGAGGCAAAATGTCTTTGAGGTAGGGCAAATAGCTTTCTCTTAAAATCAAAATACGATGCGGATCAGGACGCTCCTTACCCAATAATGGAAAGCTCTTCATGAGCCCCGATCTATTCGGTTTAAATTTAATGTCCCCAATAGCGTTCATAAAAACGATCAAATGCGGTGACTTTAAATAAAAAGACGTCTTCGTTTTTGCATCCAACATCACAATCTGCCACTTACCCCAAGGCATCCGCTTTATCGCTTCTTGTCGCACTTGCTTCGTAAAATAAGGAATACCGCCGCCGCTATACGCTATGGGATACATCACACAAAAAGAAAAACAGGTCACAAAATAAAACACCGCGACTGTAAAAATAGCGCTTCTACGTCGAAAGCTTCTAACCGCCCCCGAAACGACCCAATCGGCTACCACTAAAATCGCAAACGGCATGATCGGTAACACATAGTAATTACGGCGCGAACCGCTCAATGTAAAAAACAAAAACACAAATACAAACGCCCATACCATCCAACGTGATTCAGGAGTCATTCGACGCCATCGAGCGGGCAATGAAATCAAGGCGGGAATTAAAAACAGAATCCAGGGAAAAACATAAAGAGGTAAAAACAATAGATAAGTATAGATGGGCCCTTCATGATCATACGGATGCAAATAACGAACGAAATTTTCTCGGATCACTTCCGACAAGCCGCTTTCTTGATAACGCCCAGGGTTAAGATGAGAAGAAATCACAAAAGGCAATAAATAAACACAAAGCCCTAATAACGACGCAATAACAAAACGAAAATTAAAGTGTTTCTTCCATTGATGCTGATAAAGCAAATCAGGCAACAACACCACAAACGTCACAGCAGCAGCCACCACGCCTTTCATCAAAGACGCAATCGCTAAAATAATGAAAAACACAAAATAATCTAAAAAACGAGAACGCTTCTTTCTTGCAAAATACCAAGCCACCGCCAGCATAATCCCGGCCACATTCAACATATCGGCACTCGCAATTCGGGACCAATAAACAAACATAAAAGAGCTGATCAGCATCCAGGCAGAAAAATAGCCCGCATCTTTAGAAGTTTGTTTTTTTGCAACACAAAAAGTGGCGGCAACAACTAAGGCACCAGCAACAGCATTGGGCAACCGGATCGCCCAAACATTTAATCCGCCGACCACATAAGAAAAAGCAATCATCAACCAATAAGACAAAAGCGGTTTGTCGTAATAATCACGGTTGGCGAGAAAGGGATGAAAGTAATCATGCCGAAGCATCATTTCAGAACAGATATTGGCCCAACGCCATTCTTGCGTCCAAATCTCCTTGGCGCCCAACATAAAGAAAAGCACCAAGCCTACTGCAACGGTCAGCACGGCCGGGTGCGTCAAAAAAGACCATAAACGATCAGAGGGTCTACGAGACAAGAATAACGAATCCATCATTTCAAATAAAAATCCAACGTGTTTCTCAACAATGTTTCCATATCTGTTGTCGGCTTCCAGCCGAGATACTTCTCTGCATTTTCAACAGAAGGTACGCGAGACGGAACATCTTGATAACCTTTGCCGTAATACTCCGCGCTCGAAACATTAATGATCTTTGTTTTCTCTGCTTGCTTAGCGTACTTCGGATACGTTTTGATGATCTTCACCAACATTTCAGCAAGCTCACGAATCGAGTAGTCATTTTTCGGATTGCCCACATTGAAAATCCGTTGATTCGCATTACCGTCTTTATTTTCAATAATTCGCAACAACGCATCGACTCCATCATCGATGTAAGTGAAGCAACGACGTTGCTCGCCACCATCCACCAACTTAATGTCTTCGCCTCGCAAGATATTTCCTATGAACTGCGTCAACACACGCGAGCCGCCTGCTTTTGGGTTCAAGATGTCATCTAATTTAGGCCCCACCCAATTAAACGGTCTAAACAAGCTGTATTGAAAATCGTGCTGCATGCCGTAAGCAAAAATCACACGATCCATCAACTGTTTTGAAGTGGAATAAATCCATCTTGGTTTATTAATAGGGCCCGTCACAAGCGCACTGGTTTCTTCATTAAATTCAGGCTCTGGGCACATGCCATACACTTCTGACGTTGAAGGAAAAATGACACGGCGTTTGTATTTCACTGCTTTTTTGATGATGTCTAAATTGGCTTCAAAATCTAATTCAAAAATACTTAAAGGATGCGTGACATACGTCGCAGGAGTTGCGATCGCAACTAAAGGCAGCAACACATCACAACGTTTGATGTGGTATTCCACCCATTCTTTATTGATCGTAATGTCCCCTTCCGTGAAATGAAATTTTGGGTGCTGTAGACAATTTTCCAACTTGTCATTATTCATATCTATCCCAAAAATTTCGGCATCCGTTTTCCTCAATAACGCTTCCGATAAGCTGTTTCCGATAAAGCCATTCACACCCAGTATTAATATTTTTTTAGCCATGTTTTTTCCTCAATTTTATAAAAATCTGTTTTCTTCCGTCATTCCCGCGAAAGCGACCCCCGTCATTCCCGCGAAAGCGACCCCCGTCATTCCCGCGAAAGCGACCCCCGTCATTCCCGCGAAAGCGACCCCCGTCATTCCCGCGAAAGCGGGGATCCAGAAAATAATATCTCTGGATTCCCG
>JAHJDF010000011.1 GCA_018812595.1 Gammaproteobacteria bacterium | reverse complement strand
TCCCCCAATTCCTGTTTCTTTCTTTGCTCTTCACCAAACGTTTTTGCACTCACCTCGTTCTTATGCACACCATTCTCATCCTGTGAATAGATATAGCCTTTTGGAGTCTTCTCCGAAAAAGTATTGGGATACAAACGAACATTGCCAGATTGATCTTGAAAGAGAGTGAAACCTTTAGAACGACAATAAGCAACGATCACTGGATCATCTAAAAACGCTGTTCTGTCTGCTTTTATGACTTTTCCAATGAAGTCAGGAACTGACAATGTTGTATCGAAAACCGCTTTTTTCGTTTCATCACTAAGCCCTTCCGCCATTTTCGACAAAGCGTCATATAACGTTTTTTTGAACTCGATGCCTTTTACCGTCTCTTCTTCTTGATATGTCAACCGGTACACAGGCTTCGTACGCTTAATCCACAAAGCATATGGATCCAAATGATCAATATTCATAGAAGACATCAGCGACAATTCCTCAGTCTCTAGAATCTCGCAATCCAAATACTCTGCTAAATCAGTCACGATTTTTAACGCAGCATCAAACCGCCCATTAGCTTCTCGTTCGGCTTGTTCTTTTTTCAATAAAGAATAGGTATACAAAATGAAGTTGTATTTATCTGGATCTGAATACTTCGATTTGAACACCGCGATTTTATCTTTGACATCAGAGGGCAACTCCATCTGTAAAAATACATCTAAGTAGTTATCCACAATGTTGTAAGTTGCCTCATATAAATTCTGTAAATCTTTTTTCTGATAGGGATCCAATTCTTTCTCTTGTTCATCATTAAGTTCCCGACTTTTATTCAATTCCTCCTCATAAACACTCATAAACCGAGAATCAAGAAAATTAAATTGCAGTTCGTCATAGGCCACTTCTCCATCCAAGGAAATGCGCATTTTGCTAGACACTCTTGCGATCGGTTGACCGCTAGCATGAGCTTTTTCTTGATACAAGATTTTCTGGAAAGTCTTTGGGTCGGTGGAATAACATTCCGCAATTTCATTCTGCATCTCAACAACGATCGTCCCGTCTTCCTCTTGTGTTACAACATATTGATAATCACCGGGAGCAACGGTGATACGGCCTTCGCTTAAGATCTCGACAGATTCAGTTAAGTAATGAACAGGCGATTTCAATAAATGCTGCTGCTCACCATACTGACGTAACATTTGGAGAGGTAGAGTGCTTGTTTTATCAAATTTTCCTAAAAAGAAATCACAATATTCTGATTCTTTTCCCTCTTTTTCTATCCACTCTAAGTATTCGTCTACTGTTTTAGTTCCTTCCTCATCATCTTCTCTAGAAACACTATCCGCCTTTTTTTCGTTATAAAATTCTTCCAACAATTCCAAATCACAAAAACGTGCTTCCCCAAATTGCACATTCATTCTTTTCCAATCAAAAAATATAAGGCGGTCCTGTTCTTCATTTTTAACTGTCAGATTATCACGCAAGATTCCTTCATTATTTTTTTGCGCCAAAGACATGTCATTCAGCGTTTCAGGTCCTATTTCAAGCACTGTCATAAAGGCGTCCTCTCATTGATCAAACACTCAAAATATAGCGCATCCCGCGCACACGTCCTATGCTCAACAACATAATCAAGAAACATAATAGACATCACAAACGCAATGGAGGAATCAACATGGGATTTGGTCAAGACAACAACATCGTGAAAGACATCGTTTGGGAAGTACCAGAAGCTCCAGACCGTTGCGATAGCGTTGTAGGCTTAAATAAAGGGTTTATTCATTCAAACGGATGCGAGATCTATTACGAGACACAAGGCGAAGGGGTTCCAATCGTTCTATTGAACCCTGGTACGGGCGGATCTCATCAAGCATTTCATCCTTATTTTTCTAAAGCCAGTACCTCTTCCCAGGTGATTTACTACGACCCCAGAGGCGTTGGGAAATCCGAATGGAAACCCGAACAAGGGTATACCGTTCAACAGGCCATCAACGATTTAGAAAATCTCCGTGAATCTTTGGGAATAAAACAATGGGTCGTTTTAGGTTGGTCGTTTGGAGGTCTTTTGGCACAGCAATATGCTCTCCAACACCCTGACAAATTGTTGAGCCTTGTGTTGGTCACTGCATCTCCTGGCTTACCCAATCTGTATGCATCAAGAGAAAGAAACCTCAATCGCATGACAAAAGAAGAACAAGGAAAATTAAAGAAGATATGGGAAGCCATTCATAGGAAAGCAAGGCAGGAAAATTGGGAGAAAGAAAAAACGATGCGCGTTTGGATTTATAACAAATTCAAACACGCCGGATGGAAGCTGCAATTCCAGAATGAACCTAATGAAAAAGACCTCGCTTCTTTTGCCGGCCCTGTTAGTCGTGTGGATGCAGAATATCCTGAACAAATGAGTCGTAGTGCGAACGAGATAAATCTAGAAGGAAAATTTGAAAATTTTGAAGTGTCCACATTGATCATGGAATCCACTCACGACATCACGTTTACAGAAGACAAACCTGGGGCTCTTAAAGAAAATCACCCCCATGCAGAAATGATTCTCTTTGAACATTCTTTGCACACACCCTTTTTGGAAGAAGAAGACAAATTCTTTGAGAAATTAAACTCGTTTGTAAAAAAACTAAGGCTGTCGTCTCGCTCCTTAAAACAACCTGTTTAGGAGACGCGAGAAATATAGTCTCTACAAAAGTGTCAAATATTCGCATTTATCGCTTGGATTTCTGTTTACACGGCAATATCGAGGACCAGTAAGAATTTATTTGTTTTTTTCCCTAGAGGTCTAGAATCCGCGATCACTCAAGCAGTCGAAAAAAGGACATGCAATTGTGCCTAAAGAAGAACAAACACCGCCGGTACAAATAGCCATAGAGTATTTAGAACGTTTTCACTACGTCAAAGGCCAATCTCTTTTTAACTCAGAACGTTCCCTTCCCGATGACATTCAAAAGGTTCTTGATCCCTTAGCTGGAGCTTTACAGCAATACAAAAACAAAAAAAATATCAACGCGTTAACACATGTCCTGGCCTTCATTTTTCATACGGCGAAAGGTGAGAATGGAAAACCTCTTCCGAACGATTTGTCTTTAGTTGTTCAAAAGGATTCTTCTAGCATC
>JAHJDF010000090.1 GCA_018812595.1 Gammaproteobacteria bacterium | reverse complement strand
TTTTATAATCACCGAAGGCCGCATCAAGGATTAGGTGGTTTGTCCCCAGCGGATATTTATTTGGCTGGTTTTTAAAACTGAGGAGAAATAAGGCCTCTTAATTTAACGAATTTTTTGTCTTGACGAAGGGGACCACCATAATCGTTGCTGCTTTTGATATTAGTCAATGGGCGTGGAATGGATTGTTTGCCAAAAAGGAAACGTAACTTTTTACCCACGCCTTCGATGCTTTTTAAATCATGCCACCAATAGCCATGTCTTTCTTTGTGCTCAATGCTTTGCTTGAACGCCAAAACTCCGTATGTGGCTAATTTTTTAGCATATGCTTCTCCGTCACTTCTAAATCGTTCAAAGAGTTCGTTTGTTATGTCAGCTGCTGGCATATAAGGTGGAATTTTCATGTAGAGCGGAGAAGCCCATGGGCTATCTTTTCTTCGTTTTAATTCTTTTGTATCAGAGACTTGTTCCGCATTTTTACCAAAATATAAGTTCAAAAATCGTGTTGTAAAAACTTCTGGAATGACATTGTCTTTAGCCTCTTCTTTTCTGTGACTTCTTAAAGATCTAGATAGATCTGTGAGAGGACTCATTAATATCTGTTTTTTGAATCGAATCCCTTCTTTCGAGGCTGCCACAGCTACCAAGGTTGCAACCGTGCCCCCACTGCTATAACCGCCTATCGCGAGTTCGTGCATGTCTATTTTTAATTGGGTTCTGTTTTGAGGCTCTAAAAGGTATCGCAATATTCTGTAGACATCTTGTACTGCGGTTGGGCAAGTGTATTCAGGAGCCAATCGATGGTTAATAGCGATGACTTGGGAATGCGATACTGTGGCGATATGTGCACATTGAAAATCGGAAAATGCACGTTCGAAAGCAATGAAAGCAGTGCCAGGGATATAGAAAAAAGTGGGACGTAATTTTTGATCTGTTTGCGATGTATTGTTGAAGATTCGGATTAACAAAGGTTTATCAGAGCCTGGCATGCAAACGTGGAAATTGAGGCACACGACATCGTCGTTGATGGAAAATTTCCATTTTTTAGCTACTTCGTGAAGGTTTCTCCGATGGCGAAGGATGTTAAAGCCTCGATAACCGAATTTCATTCTATAAAGCCTTATTCTGTTTTTTTTATCTAAACTAATATATTTTTTTTGTAATGCCACTTTGTTTTTTCTATTGATTAAATTCTGTTTGTCCCCCTAAACGTTTCCACTCATTACAAATGAAACAAAAGAGTTCAGCGGTTTTTTGTGCGTCATAAAGAGCTGAATGCGCCTTGTTGGTTTCAAAAGAAATCCCCGCCCGTTCACACGCAACAGCCAATACCGTGTGTCCCAGAGCAAGAGCAGACAAAGTTGCTGTATCGAGTGTGGTAAATGGATGAAACGGGCTGTGTTTGTATTGGCAGCGATCAATCATTGCCGTCAAGAAACCCAAATCGAATGCAGGGTTATGCCCAACCAAAACAGCGCGCAGACAACCGCTCGTACGCACTGCTTTTCGGATAGGCAATAAAATCGTTTGCAATGCTTCGTTTTCACTCACTGCGAAACGAAACGGATGGTCTGGATCGATCCCATTAAATTCCAAAGCTTCTGGATCTATGTTTGCATTTTCAAATGGAGTGACATGACAAAAATGAGAAGCATCTGGATGCAACCAACCGTCTGCATCAATCTTCAATAAAACAGCTGCAACTTCTAAAACAGCATCTGTAGATGCATTTAACCCAGCGGTTTCAATGTCGATCACAACGGGCAAATACCTGCGAAATCGTTTAGCTATTGGGGAGAGTGAGTCAGTAGACATAGTGCATTACCATTTTCGTAACTTCTCTATTAGCATCCACGAGATTTTCAAAGACAACAAGGACCCTTTCATGAAAGACCATTTTTCTGATGCACGCTTACCGTGGCATTCATTAGATACCGAAGAAGTTGCAACCGAATTAAAAGCAAACATTGAGCAAGGTTTGAGCACAAACGAAGCTTCTAACCGTCTTGCGCATTTTGGTCCCAATGAGTTGAAAGCAGAATACGTGCGTCCTTGGTATCGGATCTTGGCCCATCAATTTATCGATGTGCTGATCTTTATTTTATTGATTGCTGCCTTGATGGCTTTTGTCCTAGGAGAACGCGGAGATGCTATCGCGATTCTTGCGATTTTGATCGTGAACGGTGTTTTAGGATTTCTTCAAGAATGGAAAGCAGAACGCGCAATTGATGCGTTAAGAAAAATGCTGTCCTCTCAATGTAGCGTTATGCGGGATGGCAGAATAAAAATTTTGGATACACGAGAGTTGGTTCCTGGTGATTTGGTTAGCCTGGAAATTGGTGATCGAGTTCCTGCTGATTTGCGTCTTATCGACGTTGTGAATCTGAAAGTAGACGAGTCTGTCTTAACAGGAGAATCAGAATCCTTGCTCAAACAAGTTGCCTCTGTGAGTGAAAGCGCCATTTTATCCGCGAGGGCATCTATCGCCTGGATGGGAACAACTGTCACGAACGGTAGTGCAAAAGGATTGGTAATTGCCACAGGCGGTGCAACCGAATTTGGTCGAATTGCGCATCTCACACAAACCGTAAAACGAGAAGAAACTCCTTTGCAGCGTAAATTAGCGGTTTTAGGCAAACAGCTCGGACTTTTTGCGATCGCGATTTCTGTCTTAATCGGCGTGGTAGGTGTTTTCACTGGCAAGTCGCTGATGACTATGTTTTTTACCGCTATTTCTTTAGCTGTTGCTGTGGTGCCGGAAGGGTTGCCGATCGTTGTTACGATTACGATGGCATTAGGTATTCGTGCCATGGTGCAACACCGTGCTTTATTACGTCGGTTACAAGCCGCGGAGACATTAGGCGCTGTAACCGTCATTTGTACCGATAAAACAGGGACATTGACGAAGAATGAAATGACCGTCACAACGATCGGTCTTCCCGCCGAAAGGATTGCAGTCACGGGCGTAGGCTATGACCCGGCAGGGCACTTCGAAATAGAACAACAGAAAATCGAGCCGGCAGAACATCCTGAGTTATTGGCGTTATTGGAAACCGGGCTCATTTGTAATCATGCAACGCTTTATAAAGAAGAATCGGGTTGGAAAGAAACAGGCGAACCCACAGAAGCTGCATTAATTACTGCGGCCTATAAAGCCAAAGTGGTACTTGGTGCAGATATGCGTCGTGTGAGTGAATTTTCATTCAATTCACAACGCAAACGCATGACCGTTATTACGCAACAAGCCAATAAAAAAATCGCCCATGTCAAAGGAGCTCCGGAAATCATTCTGGAACGCTGTACGCATCAATTAATAAACGGCCAGGTCAAAGCGTTAACCGAAAAAGATCGACAAGCACTCGATGATCTCTATCTCCAAATGGCCAAACAAGGATTGAGAACGTTGGCGTTAGCGCGCAGGGAAATTCCTGACGACCTTGAAATGAAAGAAGATCTGGTCGAACAGCAACTTACTTTCTTAGGCATTGTTGGAATCATCGACCCGCCCAGGCGTGAAGTTTCTTCAGCCTTGGCGGTCGCTCGAGAAGCAGGCATTCGTACGATCATGATTACAGGTGATGCGGCAGCGACAGCGCAAGCGATTGCAGAGCGCATAGGGCTTGATGTAGAGAAAATTGTGACGGGTATGGAACTGGAAGTGTTGAGCGATCAACAACTTATTCAAATCTTGAAACATCCTGTGTTGTTTGCGCGAGTGTCGCCGGAACACAAATTGAAGATCGTGCAGTTGTTACAAAAGCAAGATCAGATTGTGGGAATGACGGGAGATGGCGTGAACGATGCGCCTGCCTTAAAGAAAGCCAATGTTGGTATTGCGATGGGGATTCGCGGAACGGATGTGGCGAAAAGTGCTGCGGATGTTGTGCTCACAGATGACAATTTCGCGTCGATCATTCGAGCGGTGAAAGAAGGGCGCCGTCAATACATGAACATTCAGAAATTTGTGCGTTACTTGTTGTCTTCCAATATGGGAGAAGTTGTCGCGATTTTTCTGAACATTGTATTAGGCGGGCCTTTAATTCTCATGCCTGTTCAAATTTTATGGATGAATTTGATCACAGATGGCGTGACGTCGCTTGCTTTGGGGGTAGAGCCTTCTGAAAAAGGCATCATGAATGAGTCTCCACGTCCTGTGGGTGAACGGATTTTGAATCGGAGAGGGTTGCTTTTTGTGTTGTTGTTAGGAGGTTACATCGGTTGTGTGACTTTATTGCTGTTTAGATACTATTTGCACAGTGCTGATCTGTCTCAACGTTTATTGGCACAAACGATGGCGTTTACCGGCATCATTCTTTTAGAAAAAGTGAACGTGTTTAATTTCCGTTCCTTTAAACAACCCGTATTCAGATTAGGTTTCTTTTCAAATCCATGGTTGCTTTTGGCTGTTTCCTCGATGATCGGGTTACAAGCATGTGCGATCTATGTGCCGTTCTTGCAACATTTTCTGCACACCGCGGCACTAGGCTGGAAAGATTGGGGATTGATGTTGTTAGTTTCTCTACCTCTCTTCGTGTCTGTAGAAGTGTATAAATCTTTCCATCGTTGAACAGCCACGTCATTCCTGCTTCGGGGTGGATCCTATAGTGACTGGATGCCCGCTTACGCGGGTATGACGATACAGTTGCTACGTTTTATGGATGCGTATGCAAAAGAAACTATGTGCACAGATTTTCGAGTGTTGTGATGGGGTTTTGCATGCGGGTTAAGAAAATCATGGCGGCGATCACGAACGGTTTGAAACTGGCTTCGTGATATGTGTCTTTTTTGTATTTCTCAAACACATCCTTCGTGACTTCACCGGCTTTACAGCTCACGCCCGTAATGTCGGCGGGTAGGCAATGCATGTACAACGCGTTCTCGTCTTTTGTTACTTTCATCTTTTCCGCATCGCATTCCCAATTTTTGAATTTTGCGTTGTTTGCTAAACATTCTTGTTCCAGGATTTTAAGGCCTTCTTGATCGCTTTGTCGCAATAATTCGGTTCGACGCTCCATGACGTGGAAAGGGGCCCATGATTTTGGATATACAACATCCGCATCTTTAAACGCCGTTTTCATGTCGTGCACGATTTCAAATTTGCTGTGATGTTGCTCTGCATTTTTTCGAGACAGATCGATCACTTCAGGCAATAAATCGTAGCCTTCTGGGTAAGCCAGAGTTACATCCATTCCCATGCGTGTCATCAATGCGATGATGCCCTGCGGTACGGACAACGGTTTTCCATAGCTGGGTGAGTAGGCCCAGGACATCGCTATCTTTTTGCCGCGCAAATTTTCGAGGGAGCCGAAGTAATCTTTTAGCTTCAAAAGATCGGCTAACGATTGAGTGGGGTGATCAATGTCCGATTGCAAATTAATGACGCTCGGGCGTTGATGTAATGTGTCTTCTTCAAAACTTGTCTGAACAGCTTGGCTGAAGTTGCGTTGGTGTTTATCGCCTTCGCCCAAATACATATCGTCTCGAATGCCCACCGTTTCCGTTAAGAATGAAATCATGTTTGCTGTTTCACTCTCTGTTTCTCCATGAGCGATTTGAGATTTCTTTTCATCTAAATCAACCAAACCCAGCCCTAATGCATTGACTGCAGAAGCGAAGCTAAAACGGGTGCGGGTGGAGTTGTCTCTGAAAATAGAGATGCCGAGTCCTGAGTCGAACACACGCATCGAACGGTGTTCGCGATGCAAATCATGCAAACATTCAGCGACATAAACTAAAGCTTTTATTTCATCGTCTGTTCGGTCCCAAGTGAGGAAGAAGTCGCTGTTGTAATAATCGAAGGTTAAATTTTTTAAAGCTCTGATTTTTTCTAAAAGTTTTTTATTCATTATCGAAACCAAATTTTTCTCCTTCTTGAGGGTAGTAACTGTATCGTCATGCCCGCGAAAGCGGGCATCCTGACCCGCCCGCAGCTAGGAATAACAGATCTGGATCTTTAGCTCTCGTGGGAATGACGATCTTTCTACTCTGATTTTTCAGTGATTACTTCTAGCAGTTCATGCCTTTGATTTGGATACACGATTTTTACAGCTACTTGCTGTTCTTGCTTGGCATCTGAATATCGCGCTGTGATTTGGGCGGCAGATATCAAATCGGGTTTTGTTGGTTCTCCCTCAATCAATGTGATTGGTCCCGGGTGATCTAAGACAAACAAATGAACGAAACTTGTTTTATAGGGCGCTAGTATTTCGCCTTCCCATTGATTGCGAGAAACAATCAACTTGCAGCGATCATTGAGTCGAATATGCCTGCCGACTTTCAATAAGGTTAAATCCACCGCGTTGTAATTTTTCGTTTCACGGTGATCTAGTAAATCTTGTAACCGGTTGCTGAAATGTTCTTCGGTGAGTAAACACCCGCCGGCCGGTTGAGGGATGTGTTTTAGTCCTAATTGTTTGGCTAATGCAATTTGTGGCTTACGCGATCGACCGCTGAAATCATAGAGTTTTTCGCGTTCTATCCATCCCATGCTTTCGGGCAGAGTAGGGGGCAATAATTTTGCACAGAGCGGTCTTAAGAGACGGTCGTCTGCGCCGGATTCTTTGACAACGATAGGCAATGTTTGTTTTCTTTGTGACATCGGACGTTGACCAATTACTTCACCAGTAACTAAGAAATCAAATCCCCATTCGTGCATTTTTTCTAAAGCAGTTTTCACCATAAAGATTTTGCAATCCAAACACGGATTGAAATGTGCGCCGTAACCGTGTTTAGGGTGTAGCAAGATGGGTTTAAATGTTTCGATGATATTTACTGTATGCAACGGAATATTTAACTGTTGTGCAGCAAGTTCTGCCGCGGAGATAGTATTTTCTTCTTTAGGAATGGCGTTACAACCGTGATCGAAAAAGATCCCTTCGACGTGAATGCCTTGCTCCAATACGACACGTGTCGCAAGGATAGAATCTAAACCGCCGGAAAGAAGTGAAAGGGCTTTAGGCATACGATTTACCGATTAAAAAGGAAGGTTAAAGTCACCGCCAGGTGGAAGAGATCCTTGAAGTTGACGCATGGCATTCATCATTCCGCCTTTTTTAAGCTTCTTCATCATTTTTTGCATGCGATCAAATTGTTTGAGTAAGCGATTAACCTCTTGCACTTCTGTTCCTGAACCCATCGCAATACGACGTTTTCTAGAACCTTTGATGAGGTCTGGAAAACGTCGTTCTTTGATGGTCATAGACTGAATAATCGCTTTCATTTTTAAAAACATTTTGTCGTTCACTTGCTCTTTGAGTGCTTTTGGGACGCTTCCAAGTCCAGGAAGTTTGGAAATGATGCTTGAAATGCCGCCCATGTGATTCATCTGTTCTAATTGTTCTAAGAAATCCTCGAGGTCAAACCGTTTACCGCTTTTTAATTTTTTTGCGACTTTTTCCGCTTTCTTTTGATCTATTTTTTGATGGACGTCTTCAACGAGGCTAACGATGTCACCCATCCCCAAAATACGTGTGGCAATCCGTTCTGGGTGAAAGATTTCGAATTGATCGATTTTTTCACCGGTTCCAATAAATTTGATGGGCTTGTGAATGGTTTCCCATACGGACAATGCAGCGCCTCCGCGCGCATCGCCGTCTGTTTTTGTAAGTACAACACCGGTGAGAGGTAAGGCGTCATTAAAGGCATTCGCAGTATGCACCGCGTCTTGCCCCGTCATGCTGTCCACGACGAATAATGTTTCCGTTGGCTGAACTCCTGCATGAAGCTTTTTGATTTCTTGCATCATTTCGTTATCGACATGCAAACGGCCGGCCGTATCAATAATGACAATGTCACACGATAATTTTCTTGCTTCTTGAATCGCGTGTTGAGCGATAGATAAAGGATCTTGATTCGTTGAGCTTGGAAAATATTCGATCTCTGTTTGCTTGGCTAAGGTGGCTAATTGTTCGATAGCTGCGGGTCGGTAGATGTCTGTGCTGGTTACCAATACTTTTTTCTTTCCTTGTTCTTTTAAGAATCGGGCTAATTTCACAACAGTTGTTGTTTTTCCAGCACCTTGTAAACCGGCGACGAGAATGACAGTCGGGGGCATTTTAGAAAGCGTGAGTTCCGCAGTTGCTTCACCCAAAATTAATGTCAATTCGTCTTTAACAATTTTTGTCAGTTCTTGTCCTGGTGTCAGACTGTTTAAGACTTTTTCTCCAAGCGCTTTTTCTTGTACACGCTGGATGAACGATTTAACAACCGGTAATGCGACGTCGGCTTCAAGTAAAGCAATGCGTATAGCGCGTAATGTCTCTTTTATATTTTCTTCTGTGAGCCTTCCACGACCCGTTAGATTTTTGACAATCCCATCAAATCTTTCACTTAACGATGCAAACATTGATCAAGTCCTCATATATTACCTATCGTCATCCCCGCAAAAGCTAAGGATCCAGCATTTATCGTGTCTCCATATCGTTCAATTGCTCAAATACAACCCTGTTGTACTTATGAGTTTTGTAAGACGCGATGAAAGGCCCAACGATCCAGCACGCCATAAAAATCATCATGCCGTAACGAGGGATTAATGCTCCAACCAAGGCCACGATGGTGAGGATGAGCCCTGCAGTAAAGCTTGTGTAAAGCAGTCCAAAAGAACCGAGAAAGAAAGCCAAAAGAATAGCTGCAGCAACACTTTTCTCGGGTCGAATAATAATCTTAATATTTGACATAATAGATATTTCCTTAAGAAGAATGAAAGCGCGGCATCATACAGGAAGGGGAGATAAATATTGATTTTTGTATCATACCAACCGTCATCCCCACGAAAGCGTGTGATTGTCATCCCCGCGAAAGCTAAGGATCCAGATTTAATATATTTTTCTGGATTCCCGCCTACGCGGGAATGACTGAGAGAAAGAATCGCTCGCGTGAGATGTAAAATCTGGATTCCCGCCTACGCGGGAATGACGGGGGTCTGGATTCCAGCAAGCAGCTAGAAATGACGGAGTTTGGAAAGGGTGTTTCATTGTAATTCTATTTTTGCTGTGAGATTCTCCAATGAGTTTTATCCATGCGTTCACCTGCAGTTAACTATATGAAAAAAATCATCACGTCTTTTCCAGAGACTGAAAATAATGTGCTCGATGCTTTGAATCTCCATCCCGTTTTAAAAAAAGTCTATCTTCATCGCGGCATCCAATCTCCAGCAGAATTAGAAAGAAGTTTGAAAGGCTTATTGCCTTACCACGATTTGTTAGGGGTTGAGACAGCGACCGACGTGCTTTTTGATGCACTTCAAAACAACCAACGCATATTGATTGTGGGCGATTACGATGTGGACGGCGCGACCGCGACGGCTTTAGTCGTTAAAGCGTTACGTGCTTTTGGCGCGCAACACGTGGATTTCTTAATTCCAAATCGATTTGATGATGGATACGGATTGACGCCTGAAATTTTGAATTTGATGCTGGATTTTAAACCTCAAGTCATTGTGACAGTCGATAATGGAATCACTAGCAATGCAGGCATTAATGCTGCTCATGCAATTGGAATTAAAGTGGTGGTGACCGACCATCATTTACCTGGGGCTACGTTGCCGTCGGCAGAAGCCATTGTAAATCCTAACCAACCGGGCGATGCATTTGCGAGTAAACATTTAGCAGGGGTGGGTGTTGCGTTTTATGTCATGTTGGCGTTGCGAGCGAAATTACGAACAGCCAACTGGTTTGATGCGAAACAAATCAAAGAACCTCAACTAGCAGAGCTCTTAGATCTGGTTGCTTTGGGAACTATTTCCGATTGTGTTTCTTTAGATTTAAATAATCGCATCATGGTGCATCAAGGATTAATGCGAATACGCGCCGGCAAATGTTGTCCGGGCATTAGTGCTTTATGCAGCGTGTCAAAAAGGCAACAGGAGCGACTTGTTTCATCTGATTTAGCGTATGCGTTAGCACCTCGTTTAAATGCTGCGGGTCGTTTGGACTATATGTCTTTGGGTGTTTCGTGTTTGTTAACTGATTCCGCAGTAGAAGCGAGCGAGATAGCACAGCAGCTTGAAAAGCTAAATATCGAGCGACGTGAGATTGAAGCGAAAATGAGAGAAGAGGCGACGATAGCGATTCAAAATCTTGGTTTTTATCGTCAGAAAAAATTACCGATCGGTTTGTGCTTGATGAATGAAAAGTGGCATCAAGGCATTGTGGGTGTGGTGGCCTCTAAATTGAAAGACCGTTTTAATCGGCCTGTGATTGTTTTTGCACAGGAAAGAGAAGGAATTCTGAAAGGGTCCGGACGGTCTATACAGTCACTGCATTTGCGACAAGTCTTAGACAAAATCGCCGTCGCACGTCCAGATTTGATGTTGAAATTTGGTGGACACGCAATGGCGGCCGGTTTGTCTTTAAAGCAAGAGAACTATCCAATATTCGAAAATATTTTTAATAAGACAGTGCAAGAAGTTTTGGGTAGCGAACCTTTAGACGATAGGGTGATGACGGATGGCTCCATCTCTTTAGGTGATCTTTCGTGTGAATTGGTGCAAGTGTTGAAAGATGGAGGTCCTTGGGGAATGGACTTTCCAGAACCTCTGTTTGATGATCGATTTCGCGTGATTGATCAGCAATTGATTAAAAGAAAACATTTGAAATTAGTCTTAGAAAAAGATTCTAAGACGGTGTGTGCCATAGCATTTTATGTGGATATTGATGAATGGCCTTGTTATGGCTGCGAAGAAATCCACATGGTCTATCGCGTAGATATCAATGAATATCGAGGAGAGAGAAAAGTACAGTTGATTGCAGAGAATATAGAGAAAATTTCGTGCTAATGGTTATTTTTGTACTTTTTGCGGAAAACTAAATTGTATTTAGATGTATTTCTGCTGCAATCAAACTGGCAGAGATGGCAATCATGCCACCATTCTTTTTGAGCATTTCTGTAATTTTTAAAACTTCTTCTTTAGTGTATTGGGCTTGCTCTATAAGGTTGCCCTCTTGTAAAGCTTTATAAAATATTGCGTATGCTTTTTCCACTCCAATAATGTCTGCTATTTTCTGAATGATAATCTCTTTCTTAATTTTCTCTGACATATCAAAATCCATTTAAATCCTTGTATTTATTCTGCTGGTAATAACATGATAACAGTAGTTGTGTTATGAAAACCGCTGCCTTTGCCTTTTATTCGGCAAATTTCTCCATAAGTTTCAAATCCAATTAATGGCACATCTTTTCCGATAGTTTTTTGAATAATTGTAATTGCTTTGGCAAAGTCATCGCCCAAAATAATGGCTCGGCATACGCAATCAAAAACTAGGGCGGCGGCCACTTCTCTTCCTTTCATTTGAGCAATCGCTTTTTTTGCTGCTTCTTCCGCCGAGTCTAATTGCGCTTGCTTGGGGCTTTCCATGATGCAAAATTTTGCGCCTTCAAGAATCGTACAACCAAAATTCAGTGAATCATCCTCGTTTTTTGATAAAGGAGCCCTGATCTTATAACCACTGCCCGTATCAAGGCCTAATTCATAGCGAATCAATAAAGATCCTATTTTTGAATGGTCTTTCAATTGATCAACATCAATGCCTAATGCCTTGGCTGATTCGCGCACTGTTTCCTTCCAAACACTCCAAGCAGGCTTACCATTTATTTCATACAACACGTTTTCTATCGCTTTTGTGGCTACAAAACCGCACTTCAACGGTTTGTGACCGTGCTGAACTGAAACGGCTGCAGGAGATTTAGAGTCAATGATGCAAATCGCCGCAGAATCTTTAGTTATTTTGTCATTACAAAATACAAACGTTTCTTTAAATGCTAGGTCGTCGCCGGCAGAACCTCCCGCAAAACTAATCTCAGGTCCAAGAATGGTAGCTGCTGATAAAACCGCCTCTTCACCACGGCCAGCAAGTCCATCATGTAATAAAATGGCTGATCGATACGGAAAGTTTTCAGGTTGTTTTGGAAGTTGATCTACTATTCTTTGTATACAACCTGTTGGATCGTCATGTAGCCCAATATCCATGGCTACGTGAAATTGAAAATGATCAGATTGCGAAAAAAGAGCTAAGGCTACTGATTGTTTGGCAATTTGTTGGTTCGTGATTTCACCGCCAGTGGTGCAGCCAATTAAGGGAATATTGCCCAATTCTTCACGAATGGCTTTTAGTAATTCCTTTAAATCATATTGAGTAGAGGTATATAACAATGCAAAGGCGGGGGGGGTGGCTAATTTTCTTTTTGCTTCACGAGCCACTTCTTGACCAACTTTAGAAGAATTCTTCCCTTTTACTAAAGCGGTTACCATTTTTAATGTCATGTTTGACCTCCTAGTCAAGTTCCTTTGATTAAGGTTTGATTGTAAGTTTGATCTAAATAGGCGTCAATTTATCAACAGAGTGTTCGTTGAGAGTTGCTCTCTATAAATAAAGTGTTAATTTGACTGGCTTTCAGTTAGCCATATAGCTGTATTTGCAAGATTAGGATTATTCAAATGGATTTGAACTCAGAAACACTGCCTAATACCGAGAAAACAAAGTTAACGGTACTGCATTTCGCTATTTCCGATTATCGATTTTGTATCGATATTTCTTATATTAAACAGCTTGTTGATTTGGTTTTTTTGCAGACAGTTCCTGGAACTCCAATTTATTTCAAAGGATTGATGAATTTTCATGGCCAAGAAATTCCTGTTATTGATTTAGCTACTTATTTAAATATTTCAAACAAAGATCAATATGATTTAAATTGTAAAATCATTTTGTGTAATGACGGTCAACATGACCTTGGGTTGATTGTCGATGAAATAGTAGGGCTGGAAACAATAAGAAGAGAATCGATTCAAGCGCAGGAATTATGCCAGCATGATTTCTCAACCTTTTTAGAAGGCGCGATCATTACAAAACAAGAAGAATTATTAGTATTAAATATCGCAAAAATAATTACTCACGTTAGTTCAAAAGATCAAAATAGTGAAAAACAATCTTCCGAATAACAATTTAGAGCAACTTAATAAACTAAGTGAGCTCATTCGTGAACGAGTAGGTATAGTTGTAGATCCTAATCTTTCTAGTTTGCGAATCGTTTTTAAAGAAATCTGTGATTCTTTCAATTATTCAAGTTATGACGCTTGTCTAAAAGCGTTAGAAAAAAGTAATGAAATGACGCCGGAATTCGAACATTTAGTGAATGCGTTAACCGTTGGTGAAAGTTATTTTTTTCGCGATCAAGCACAGACAGGTTTTTTAAAAGATTTTTTCCTTCCGGAAATTATTGAAAAAAAACGTAAAGATCAGCAAAAAATCTTACGAATTTGGAGTGCGGGATGCGCCAGTGGGCAGGAAATCTATACGATAGCTATTCTTTTAAATGAACTGCTGTCTGATAAATATGCTTGGGATGTTCATTTATTAGGTACGGATATCAATCCGAAGATGTTAGCTAACGCAATACGCGGAACTTACAATCAATGGTCTTTGCATGCGACGAAAAAATCGATTATCGATCGTTATTTCATAAAACAAAATGACCATTACTTGTTGTTACCTGTTGTTAAAAATATGGTGAAGTTTTTTTATCACAATTTAACTCAAAACAACTATCCCAGCATTTTGACTCAGATAACTAATTTGGATCTCATTATTTGTCGTAACGTGTTTATCTATTTTGATAAAACGTTAGTAAATGATGTTTTAGGCCACTTTGAAAAATGTCTCGTTCCGAACGGTGGCTTACTATTAGGCTCAGCAGAATACATAGCAACGCTAGAAAATAATTTTGTGGCAGAACAAGTTAATAGCGTCACTTGTTATCGTAGACGCGAAATAACTGTTAACAAAGAAACTAAAGAACAAAAAAAGAGGGTTTCATCTGCCTTCTCAACATTAAAATCTGATCAAACGATAATAAAAGAAGTGGCAGCACTATTAACGCAAAAAGAATGGCAGGCAACATTGGATTATTTGAAAGAATTCGGTAGCCAATTAAGTAACAAATCTTTGTTATTACAATTTCAAGCAATGGCTTTAGCTAATTTGGGGAAAGCTGCTGAAGCTATTGAATTTTGTCAAAGAAGTATTGAATTGAGTCAATTGGATCCCCATGCTTATTTGTTAAAAGCGTTAATTTTGTTTGATCTAAATAATGATTCAGAAGCTGAAAAAGCATTAAGGCAAGCTCTATTTTTAGATGCGCAATTTGTTGAAGCGCAATATCGATTAGGGCTTCTTCTTATAAGGCAAGGCAAAATAGAGAAGGGGCTTAACAATTTGCGTATTGCTCTTCGGAACGCAGAAAAAAGAGATGCTAATCAACGCATTCATTACATGAGTAAGCTAACTTTTTCACAATTCGTTAACATATTGCATCATGAGATATTGATTTATGAGCAACTCAGCTGACCAAAACGTACTTAAAGAAAGAGCAAAGATGTATGCCGAAAAACAGCATGAAATCAGCAGTAAAAGTGGCTATTTTATTCGCTTTCATTTGGGCACCGATGAACAGTATGGCGTTGCGTATGAAGATATATATGAGATTGTTAACCCAACGGAAATAGTTCCTATTCCGTTAATGCCTGAATTTGTGGCTGGCGTTATTAATTTAAGAAGCGAAATTTTCACGATTCTAGATTTGAAATACTTTTTCAATATTTTTCCGTTTTTTGACAAGTTGGAATCGTGGGTGATTATTGTTGGCGATGCCAATATGAAAGTCGGAATATTGGTCGATGCTATTATTAGTAGCGATCCTTATTCCCCTGACGAACTAATGCCTTCTATTGAATCCGCAAATATAACCAATCTGGATTATATCCATGGTATTTTTCAGGGGGAGGTTGTTTTATTAAACACACTTCCTTTGATTCAAGACATTGCTAAAAGGATTAAACATATTACTCAGGAGAGAGCGCAATGAGATATGGTGATTTTTCTATAAAAACTAAACTGCTAATTATCTTTTTAGCAATAACACTTATACCTTTTTTGTTTTCAGCAATTTATACCGCCGCATTTTTTTATAAATTTTTGCAAGATGAAATTAGCGGTCATTTGATTTCAACCAGCCAAACCAATTACATTCACTTGGAAGGCTATCTTAGAGAAGCTAAAAAAAACACGAGTGCTCTGGCGCATACTTTGAGTAGTGAATTTGATTATCACAAAGACTTCCAAATGGTTCTGCAGCATTATCCAAATATTTTTAAAGTTTTTTTGGAAAATTATCAGTACAAAGATTTGATACTTTTTGATGCAAATAGAAAGATGGTTTATAGATATTCAACAGCTCATCAAAATGGATCTGTCGCAAACAATAAAAATAATTCCTTAGCCCTCAAGAAGCTCTTTTATGCAGTAAAACAAACAAATGCAACCTTGCTTTCAAATTTTGAACCCATGGTTTCTAAACAAGGGGAATTTGTGGCATTTATTGCTAGTCCTTTGGTCATCGATAAAAAAGTACAGTATGTATTAGTAAGCGAGATTGATTTGAAAAGTTTGATTGCTAGAGGCTTAAAAAGCTCGTTCGTGCAAAATTTTGGAGAGATGTTTTTATTAGGAAAAAACAATGAAATTTTAACAACTATTCCGTCCGGCATTCCTGTTAAGAAAAAAACGTTGCAAAAACTAACTCAATTCATAGGGGCACATGAGATTTATGAAATAGGGGGCCTTAAAAATTTCATAGATAACGATGTATTGGCTTCATATTCAAACGTCAATATTGATTCTTTACATTTAACTTTGGTTAACACTATTAAAAAAACTGTTTTAATGAGGCCTATCTATAGGTTTTTATCCATTATTTTATTGTTTGGTTTTGTTTTAGCTGTGGTCATTATTTTTATAAGTATTCTTATTTCTTCTCATTTTGTGAGGCCATTGCAGGATTGTGTATCCATTATGAATAAAGTCTCAGAAGGCAACTTTAGCGAAGCAAAAACTATTGATCGAAATGACGAATTCGGATTACTGTTTCAATCACTTTATTCTATGGTGAATAAGTTAAATCTTCGTTTTATAGATTTCAGGCATATGTCCGAAGAAATTAATACGGGTAGTGAAATTACTGCTACGACTTCAACCGATCTTTCTCAAGCGGCTACAGAGTCAGCAGCATCTATCAAAGAAATTGCAGCTTCCATTGAAGAGATAGCAACGACTATTAAAGCAAATGTTAACAATGCAAAAGAAACCGAAGAAATCGCAAATCAAGCAGCAACTGAAGCTAAAAAAGGTGGAGAAATTGTTGAACAAACTGTTGAAGCGATGAAACAAGTTGCGGAAAAGATATCGAGTATTGAAGGTATTGCTCAAAAAATTAATTTATTAGCATTAAATGCTTCCATTGAAGCCGCTCGAGCAGGGGAGCATGGAAAAGGATTTACAATTGTTGCTGAGGAAGTTAGAGAACTTGCCGCACGTAGTAGTTCTGCAGCTAAAGAGATTAAAGATCTTTCTACTTCTAGCGTAGAAGTTGCTATCCAAGCGGGCGAAGTCATCAATAAAATTGTTCCTATGGTTGCAAGAACCGCTACATTGATTCAGCAAGTTGCTACCGCAAATAGTGAACAAAATATTGGCGTCAGTGAAATAAGCAATGTTATGCAACAAATGGAACAGGTTACGCGCCAAACCGCATCAGCCTCTGAAAAACTCCACACAACAGCTAAAAACATGTTAAAGCAGTCTCATCAGTTTGAACAAATCATCGCGCAATATAAAGTTTTTGATAAGCACAACGATATAGATATGAATGAGAGTACGAATCAAAGTTTTTCGAAAGAGGAATGATTAAATTATGGATTTAGATCCGAAGGTATTGCAGGAATTAATGAGTACTTTCCAAGAAGAGTTAGTCGAATTATTGCAAAATATTACTGACGGATTGCTGGCATTAGAAAAACAGCCGTCGTCTCAAGAACAAGAAAAGATTTTACATGCCATCTTTCGTTCCGCTCATAATATTAAGGGGTCTGCTCGAAGTCTTAATATAGAAACAATCAGTAAAATGGCACATAAGCTGGAAGATTTGTTCAGTAAGTTGCACGAAAAAAACATTAAGCCAACGAGTGATACTATTGATGTTGCTTTATCTGTTCTTGATGAGATGCGTATTGCTATGGACGCTTTTCTAAATCAAAAAGAATACGATAATTCCGCTATTTTGGCTAAATTGGAAAACCTTATAGAAAAGCCCCCCGAAGCAAAACAAGGAACCGTTGAAAGAAAGGAAGAAGATCGAACAGAAGCAAAAAAAACTGAAGCTAAGGGAAAAATTGAGTTTGCAGAAGCTGAAATTGAAACCATAAAAACAAACATTAATATTTCAGAATCAGTCAAAGTTCCTGTTGAAAAAATTGAAAGCATTTCTGCGTTTGTCGATGAATTACAAGCATCTAAATTAGAAGCAGAAGATCTTTATTACGCAAATTTGCCGAAAATTAGAAGCCTGCTTAATGAGGTCGATATGACGTGGAAGCAGCTTTTGTTGTTTTGTAATAAGACTTCGACAGATGACTTTGTAAAACAAATCAGCCGATTTGCTGAAACAGGACTTAAATTTACTAATGCCGCAAACAAATACACAAATAGAATTCACCAATCTTTGCGAGCGAACAACAACAAGTTAGGTTTTGTAGCAAACTCGCTTAGAAGCAATATTCAAGTTCTACGCTTAATTCCTGCTTCCATTATTTTGCAACCGTTGATGCGTGCGGTGCGTGAGTTAGCAAAACTATTTAATAAAGAAGTGGAGCTTGAAATTTTTGGCGGGGAAATTGAGATCGATCGCGCTATTCTGGTGCTGATCAAAGACCCTATTATTCATCTGCTGCGTAACGCTGTTG
The DNA here is from genome assembly GCA_018812595.1 of Gammaproteobacteria bacterium. Classification (GTDB taxonomy): domain Bacteria; phylum Pseudomonadota; class Gammaproteobacteria; order UBA12402; family UBA12402; genus JAHJDF01. The sequence continues at coordinate 10,124 of JAHJDF010000090.1, read as the reverse complement.
ATCATGGCATAGAGACGCCAGAAGAGCGTATTAAATTGGGGAAGTCTCCTGCCGGAAAAATCACAATTAGGCTCGTCAATGAAGGGGGCAGAGTTTTATTGTCGATTACAGATGATGGCTCTGGCATTGATCTTGATCGTGTGATCGCTGTAGCCAAACAGAAGAAAATACTAACCGACGAAGAAATTGCTCATCGAACAAATGATGAATTAATCGACCTTATTTTTATTTCTGGCTTTTCAACAAAGAAAATGATTACGGACATTTCTGGAAGAGGTGTTGGTTTAGATGTGGTGCGTACTAATGTACAGCGTGCTAAAGGCGATATTAGTATTGATACTAAGGTTAATAAAGGCACAACGATTATCTTAAGTTTACCGCTCACTTTAGTAACAGATAATGGCTTATTAATAAGAACGGGGAATCAGATATTTGTGATTCCTACCATGTTGGTGAAGCGCATTCTGCAGGTAGACAAGACAAACATTAATATTATCGAAGGCGAGGATGTGATTGTGTTAGATAATCGTCCTATCGCTCTTTACGATTTAGGAGCTTTGTTACAATTAACAAAACATGCGTCTAATGGATTTCCTTATTTAACAGTGATTATTCTTGAATCCAAAGGGAAGCCTGCTGTTGGTTTTATCATTGATGAAGTGATCTCCGAACGAGAAATAGTTATCAAATCTTTATTGCCACCTCTAGATACGATTCCAAACATTAGTGGGGCAACCCTAACAGGTCGCGGCGAAGTTTTATTGGTTTTGAATCATTCTGATCTAATTAATTTAGCGACGCACATGCGAAAAAAATCGAACTTAAATCCTTCTAACGATCATGCAAAAATTGCTTCACGAATTTTAGTAGTTGATGACTCTCTAACGACACGAACATTATTAACCAATATTTTGATGACGCAGCAATTTGAAGTTGTCAGCGCTATTAATGGTAAAGAAGCTTGGGATATCTTACAAAAAGAGCATTTTGATTTAATTGTTACCGATGTTCTTATGCCTATTATGGATGGTTTTGAGTTAACGAAAAAAATAAAAAACGAGGATCATTTAAATACTATTCCTGTTGTTATAGTCACTAGCTTGGCGAATGATTCCGATCGAAAGAAAGGCGTTGAAGCAGGCGCTGATGCTTATATTGTTAAGAGCCAGTTTGAAAATAAAATGTTAATCGATGTTATAGAACAACTCTTATTAACTTAAAAAAGTTGCCTATGGTTAGAATATTAACGGTCGATGATTCACCAACAATCGCTCTATTTTTAAAATTGATTCTTACTAAAGAAGTGGATTTTGAAATTGTTGGCCATGCCAACAACGGATTGGAAGCTGTTCAGCTCGCGCGTTTACTTCGGCCAGATATCATTATTATGGATGTCAACATGCCAATCATGGATGGGCTTGAAGCAACATGCATCATTCTTCAAGAAAGAGCCGTCCCTATTCTGATATTTAGTGCGTTAGTCGATGACCCAAAGTTGAAAATTTCTTTTCGTGCTATAGAAAAAGGCGCTTTAGCAATTCTTGGCAAGCCAACTAATATTACCGATTCTCATTTTAATGAGTTTAAAAAAGAATTAATTACTCTCATACGTGGGTTAGCAAAGGTTGTTAACGTTGAAACTAAAATTAAATTTAACCAAATGAATTTGTCGCTTAAAGCGCCTAAAGAATACGTTTTTAAAAAAGAAAAAAAATATGAAGTGGTCGTTCTTGGCGCTTCGATTGGTGGTCCATTAGCGTTGCAAACTATTTTATCGAGTTTGCCTGAAAACTTTCCTTTACCTATTTTATTAGTGCAACACATGATGAGTGGTTTCATTGATGCTTTCGCCGAATGGATGCAAAAATTTAGTTTGCTAAAAATTCAGATTGCTTCGGATCGTGCTGTATTAAAACCAAGCACGGTATACATCGCTCCAGCCGACTGCCAGATGAAGATTCTCAGATATTCAGGAAATTTGTCGATTAAATTAGAAAAAAGTGGATTACATGAAGAACCCAGACCATCGATTGATTTTCTGTTTGGTTCGGTAGCCAATACCTGTCCAGGGGCAGCTATCGGAGGCTTGTTAACTGGCATGGGAAATGATGGCTCTCAAGGGCTATTAGATATGTATGATCATCATTGCTTTACTTTCGTAGAGGACATTAAAGACTGTGTTATGTCATCGATGGTGGAGTCGGCGATAAAAATCAGGGCGGTTCAAAAAATCACTCCACTAAATGAAGTTTCTGAAATGTTATTAAAGTTGTTGTAAAAAGGAAAACGATGAAAATTTTAACTGCAGATGACTCAAAAACTTTTACTTTTTTGTTAAAAGCTTCTTTAGAAAAACTAGGCCATACAGTTGTTTCAACTTATGACCCCAAACAGGTTGCTGATTTGTTTCTAAAAGAAAAGCCAGATTTGGTGATTTTAGATGTTGTAATGTCTGAAGAAATGAATGGCTTCGATTGTGCAAGAGAAATAAGAAAAGTGAGTGATCCAGATGAATGGATTCCTATTATTTTTCTCAGCGCCATGTTTGATGATCAGCATATTGAAGAGGGGATTCAATCCGGGGGGGATGATTATTTAACAAAGCCATTTAGCGAAATAACTTTAGCTGCAAAAATTTTGGCAATGCAAAGAATTGCAGAGATGAGAGCGAAATTAATAAGAACGACGGAGAAATTAGCTCAAGCAAACGAAAAGCTTTATCAGTTATCGTATACGGATGGGTTAACTAAAATTTCTAACCGACGAGCTTTTAATCAAGACTTAGATGAAACCTGGGACACTTTAAGTCATCGCGCATCGAAAAATAAATTAATTTCATTAATCATGATCGATATTGATCATTTTAAGTTTTATAACGATAGCTACGGTCATCAAGCGGGTGATGTTTGCTTGGAAGCTTTAGCGAAAACTTTGAATGACAATTTAAAACAAGAATCAGCAAAAATTTACCGTTATGGTGGAGAAGAGTTTGTGGTGCTGTTGCCAAACTTAGATTCTGAAGCGGCGCGGAAAATTGCCGAACATTTGCGTCAAAGCATTATTGATTTGAAAATGACGAACGTTCAATCGAAAAATTTAGGGGGTATTGTCACCATCAGTTTGGGGGTTTCTTCTACACAAGCTAACTCTAGTATAGATCCTTTGATGTTATTAAATGCTTCAGATATGGCTCTCTACGAAGCAAAGAATCAAGGAAGAAATTGTGTCGTCGTTAAAAATTTATAAAAGCGGTCGGTTAATACTTCACTTCTACACGCGTGCGGTTTTATAAAAATTTTCTTACACTGCACGCCTTTCTTTTTTAGCAACACGAAGGAATAAGCGGATGTGGCACAAAATTATTGGGGGTGTCTTGTTAATTACCGGTGTATCTGTCGGTGCAGGTATGTTGGTTTTACCTATTTATACGGGTGCTTATGGATTTCAATCGTCCGTTGTTTTGTTATTCGGCTGTTGGTTTGTAATGACTTTGTCTGCTTATTTTATGTTGGAAGTCAGCCTCTGGATGCCGTTGCATACGAACCTCACAACCATGCTGCGCAAAACATTAAGTTTACCGATGCAGATTATCGTATGGTTTGCCTATCTCATCTTGTTGTATGCATTAATGACTGTTTATTTCGAAGGATTAGGCGGCATTTTGTCCGAGTTTTTCAGAAACACTTTTCACCTGCATTTGCCGTATTGGAGTGTTGTGCTTTTTACTGCTGTTTTATTTATGGTATTTATTCAAGCGGGGGCTAAAGCCGTAGAACCCCTGAATCGTTTTCTCATCATATTTATGTTAGGGATCTTCATCGTCTTAGTGTCGAGTATTACTCATCACGTGAATGTGCGGATGTTCGAGCATCCTTACCATTGGCAGATTTGGTACGTCATGTCTTTAGGCATCGCGGCATTTAGTTACCACGTCATCATTCCTTCTTTGCGCGATTATCTAGGCGGCAATATCAAAGCGTTACGCATTACTATTTTTCTAGGCGGTTTGATTCCATTAGTGATGTATTTGGTTTGGGAAGCCGTTGTTTTAGGCATTATCCCGATGCAAGGGAAACTAGGCTTGAATGCATTAGCAGAGTATCACGCAACGGCTCCCGTATTGGCTCGTGTCTTATCGCATCTATTAAATCAGCCTGGATTTAGTATTGGTTTTCGCTTGTTTTCTTTCTTTGCCATTTCCACTTCTGCCTTAGGGTTTGGATTAGCAATATATGATTTTTTGGCGGATGCCATGTTTACTCGTAAAAGCATTACTTCACAGATTGTGGTGCCGGTATTAGCTTTTATGCCTCCGTTTCTATTTGCAACGTATTTTCCAGGACGGTTTGAAAAGTTGCTTGAATACTCTGGTTTTTTTAGTACGTTGTTGTTTGTTTTCTTACCGGCTTTGATGGTCTGGAGAGGCCGGTACTACACCTATATCCCTTCGAATTATAGAGTGTGTGGCGGCAGGTTAATGTTGCTAATTCCAACATTAGTGACAGTGGCTGTTGTGGTGTTTCAATTCTTTTCCTTTATTAGGTAGCAACATGGTTGAATTATCTTTTGATGCGTTGAATACGATTTTAAATACGCACATTACAGAGTCAGGAGTTATCCAAGGGATCAATATTGATAGTCGTGAAATTGCTTTGGGTAATTTGTTTGTTGCCATTAAAGGCCAGCGAGTTGATGGACATGAATACATAGAAAAAGCTTTTGAAAAAGGTGCGAGCGCGGCATTAGTCAGTCGTCCAGTAAAAGCGTCCATCCCTTGTTTTGTTGTTCCGGATGTTGTGTTGGCATTAGGAAAGATTGCAATGTATTGGCGCGAACAATTTGATATTCCGGTGATTGGTTTGACAGGGAGCAACGGTAAGACGACGACCAAAAATATGATTGCCATGATTTTGCAAAAGGCTTGTGGCGATGAATCGGACAAAGTGCTTGCGACACCTGGTACTTGGAATAATCAAATCAGTTTGCCTCTCAATCTGTGTCACTTAAATCAATCACATCGTTATGCCGTCTTAGAGATGGGCATGGATCATTTTGGAGAAATCTCTGCATTAACTCACATCGTGCAACCACAAGTGGCGATGGTGCTCAACGCATTTCCATCTCATTTAGCGGGGGTGGGAACCGTTGCGGGTGTGGCTAAAGCGAAAGCAGAAATTTTTGAAGGATTACAAGAGGGTGGTACTGCTGTGTTGAATGCAGACAGTCCTTTTTATGATTATTGGCGTCATCAAGCGAGTACTTTTCATCAAGTGACTTTTGGAATAAACGCGATAGCGGCAGTGCGCGCTGAACAAATACAACTTTTAGAAGATAGTTCGCGGTTTGTGCTGTGTATAGACGGGCAATCTGTTTCCATTCGGTTGTCTTTGTTAGGAAAACACAATGTGATGAATGCTTTAGGTGCAGCAGCGGCGTGTTCAAGCATCGGCCTTGATTTAAAAACCATTCGGGCCGGTTTAGAAGCGGTGAAGCCGGAGTTACAACGCTTGCAACTTCATTTTTCTAAGGAAGGTGCGTGTATTTTGGATGATTCTTACAACGCAAATCCTGCTTCATTAGCCGCGGCTATTGATGTGTTGGCAAGAAGGCCCGGAGTCAAAATTTTGGCTTTAGGGGATATGAAAGAGTTGGGCGATACAGAACGTCAATTGCATCAAGAAATGGGGCGTTATGCGAAAGAGGCAGGTATTGATTATTTATATGCTGTTGGAGAGTTAACGAAAGAAGCGGTTGAAGCGTTCGGAGAAGGGGCTCTCTTTTTTCCTTCTAAAGCAGCTCTCGTCGAATATTTGAAACCACGCTTACAAAAAAACATGAGTGTGTTAGCCAAAGGCTCTCATTTTTCGATGCATATGGAAGAAGTTGTTCACTCGCTTCTTAAATAAAAAATTAAGCAACTAATTTCAATAACTTATGGCGAATATTGAATATCTCACTTCACATGACTCGCGCTTTCGAAAAGATCGTTTTGTGATTTTTTTTGGCGGGTCTGGGTTTACTGCGCGACAAAGTTTTGGGTGGGAGATTGTTCAGACACTTGAACAACAAAATATTCGCGTCCTATTTATTCCCGGTCCTGCTGCGATTTTAAAAAAACGACTGCATGGATATCGTTGGTCGTTCTTGAGTCTCTTGTTATTTCCTTTTGCTTTTTATTCTGGAGAAGGTCGAGGGGGAATGACGGTCAATAAACAGCTCGCATTCGATGAGGTGTTGAATCTAATAAAAAACAACGAGTTGGATAAAGATGCTGAAATTGTTATTCAGGGTTGGAGTCGGGGCGCTGTGAGCGCGCAGCGCTTGTCCCATGCTTTGTATGCTCATCCTGAAACGCACGGGTTGCGCTTGCGACTGTTCTTTTGTGAGCCTGTCATTGGGGGTGTTCCAGTCCCTGCTTTTGATGCAGGTGAAAATGTGGTGGTAGCAGATAACGTAAAGCAGCTTCGAGTTTTATATTGTGTGAACGAAGTCTTGCCTTATTTCTCACCGATTTTGTTGAAGTGGAAGCCAATTGAGTCGCGAACGTTTGATCATTGGCAGGTTCAATCCATGGAACAGAAAATCCAATGGATCCGATCCGAATGGTTTAATGCTTTATCCGCGATTCATATCGGTATTGCGTGGCCGAAGATGAGCGGGAAGACGCACAGTTATCGTTTAATGACTTTGCTGCGTCAACTGGATTGGGGCTTACCGTTGAATGCATTAGAGGAGCAAAGTTTAGTAGAGAACTATCTTCAATTGCGATTTCACGGAGTCAAAGAGACTTTGCAGAAAAATTTCGTGCGACTTGAGAGGACAAGACAATTCATTGAGCAATCTAAGCTCTCATTATGGAAGCGTATCGCGCTGTATCACCGTTTACGTTGTGAACAAGCCATCAGTCGGATTGGGCTGTATAGAAGGGTGTTGTTCGCCAATGATTTCTTTTCTCAAACAGACACAGAGAAAAAGTTACAAACGCTTGAAATCGTTGAGAAGGCGATGAGTGGACTAAAACCAAAATTATTTTCGTTCAGCACTCTTTACATTTATATGACGCTGCTGCCTATATTTTTTAGACGCATTAAAAATTCCTGAGCGTTCGTTCTGAATGTTGCACTTTGGTGCCACAAAACGCATTCGAGAACACGCCCCTTCATCGTCATTCCCGCGTAGGCTTAGAATCCACTTCATCGTCATTCCCGCGAAAGCTTAGAATCCAGAAAAATATAAAGTCTGGATCCTTAGCTTTCGCGGGAATGATAGCAGTTTTAATGAGACAGCTCTGAACTCAAAGCCTAGTTCTATCCCTTTTAAATTTTCTTGATGCTAGTATCCGTGCCCCTTTAATTGGAGAGAAAAGACCATGAGTGAAACGTCCTATCAAATTTATTCCATCGATACTTTGCTCTCAGGCGAAGTACCTTATGAAACACCTGTCACCGTGTACGGTTGGTTGCGTACGCGTCGTGATTCAAAAGCAGGGATTTCTTTTTTAAATGTGAATGATGGTTCTTGTTTCCATCCGATTCAGGTCGTGGCTCCTCAAAATTTACCTAATTATCACGAAGATGTGTTGCGATTAACGGCGGGTTGTTCGTTGGCTATTCATGGCACATTGCAAGCTTCCCCTGGGAAAGAGCAAGCCTATGAATTGCATGCGGATTCTATTGACGTGTTGGGATGGGTTGAGAATCCAGATACATATCCTATCTCTCCTAAGCACCACTCGATGGAGTATCTCAGAGAGCATCTGCATTTGCGCGCGCGAACGAATGTGATCGGTGCTGCTATACGTGTCAGAAATTGTATTTCTCAAGCCATTCACCGTTACATGAGTGAGCACGGATTTTGTTGGATCCATACGCCGCTTATTACGTCGAACGATTGTGAAGGGGCTGGTGAGATGTTTCGTGTGAGCACGTTGGACTTGGTGAATCTTCCGCGCACATCGGAGGGGCAAATTAATTTTGAAGAAGATTTTTTTGGCCGAGAAACTTTCTTAACAGTTTCAGGGCAGCTTCAATTAGAAGCTTATTGTTGTGCTTTATCGAAGGTTTATACGTTTGGTCCTGCATTTCGAGCAGAAAATTCAAACACAACGAGGCATTTAGCAGAGTTGTGGATGGTTGAGCCAGAGATCGCGTTTGCAGATTTATTCGACAACGCGTTTTTAGCAGAACATTTGTTGCGTTTTGTTTGTCGTTCCGTCTTAGAGGAACGCAGTGACGATATGTCCTTTTTTGAACAGCGTGTAGACAAAGAGTGCATGCGTCGTTTAGAGAAAATAGTGAACAATAAGTTTGTCCACATGGAATATTCAGCGGCTATAGAAGATTTGCAGAAGGCGAATAAGAAATTCGAGTTTCCAGTGGAATGGGGGATGGATCTGCAATCAGAGCATGAACGTTATTTAGCTGAAGAATTAGTTGATGGACCAGTTGTTGTTTTGAATTATCCGAAAGAGATAAAAAGTTTTTACATGCGACAAAACGATGATGGCAAAACAGTGGCCGCAATGGATATTTTGGTGCCAGGCATTGGAGAGATTGTGGGGGGTAGTCAACGTGAAGAAAGATTGGAAGTTTTAGAAGCACGCATGGATGAATTACACATGGATAAAGCGCTTTACGATTGGTATTTAGATCTTCGTCGTTATGGAACTGTTCCTCATTCTGGTTTTGGTATAGGTCTTGAGCGTCTCGTGAATTATGTGACCGGTATACCGAATATTCGCGACGTTATTCCATTCCCAAGAACCTCAAAACACATCCAATATTGAAGTTCTTCCACTGTCATCCCCGCGAAAGCTAAGGATCCAGAATTTATATGTTTTCTGGATTCCAGCAAGAAGCTAAAAATGACGGAAGAAACTAATCCCCTAGGCATGATCGATATAGCGAGAGATCACGAATAATAGATCGGACAGGCGATTCATGTATTGCAGCAGGTGTTTATTGACCGGTATCTCGCGATGATATTTCACTAGACTGCGTTCTGCTCGGCGGCAGATGGCTCGTGCTAGATGGCATTGCGCGGCAGTTGGACTGTCTGTTGGAGTAATGAACTGCATTAAAGGAGGTATTTTTGCATTGATTGTATCGATGTCTTTTTCCATAGCAGTGATATGTGTTTTATCGATAACACAGTTGTTTGGTTGACCGATACAAGCGCCCACCTGGAACAGTTCGTTTTGAATACGCATAAGAACGTGTCGAGCGTTCTCTGGAATAGTAGAAGCCAGTACTACCCCTATGGCGCTATTGAGCTCGTCTAAGTCACCGTAGAGCTCGATCATGACAAAATCTTTTGATACACGTTCTCCAGATTGCAGTTTCGTTGATCCGTCATCGCCTAGACGGGTATAAATTTTTCTGTGATTCATCGTCAGCCTCCTTACTAAAATAGTTACCAAACTCTCCACCAAGGTTCCTTGGGTAAACTTGATTGACACAGCAATAGTTGTTTTTTGTAGATCCATTCGCGCACGGCCACTTTGTTCGCAACGTGAATTAACCATTGTTTGTTGCGATAAGTTCCGCGCATGTATCCGCCAATACCTTCGTGATAGGCCAAATACACTTGATAAGCATTTGCTTTTGAGATGCCTGCACGTCTATGCGCTTGATTAGCATACCACCCGATAAAGTCTGCAGCCGCGCCAAAGGCATCGCGGCTGGCAAACGTTTTTCCTGTATCTCTTTTATAGTGTTTCCACGTTTGATCAATCGCTTGCGAGTACCCGTATGCGCTTGTCGGTCGTGTCCATGGAATGATCCACAATAGTTTTTGTCGCGGCGGTTTTGCAGTCGCGTTAAACCGAGATTCTTGATAGATCACTGCCATTAAAACAGGAATTGGAATGCCCCATTTTTTCTGTGTTTTCTGAGCATCCCAATACCAAGTCGGGTATTGCTTAAAGATGCTGCAAATGCTTTCGACGTGATTAGGAGGAGGGGGTGCGCAACCGGATAAGAGTGCAGTGAGTAATGCAAAGAGAAGTAATATGGATGTCTTTAATTTCATAAATTCTTACTCTTGAAAGTACTTTGTTTGATTTCATCGATTTCATCGTCATTCCCGCGATTTCATCGTCATTCCCGCGAAGGCGGGAATCCAGA
>JAHJDF010000089.1 GCA_018812595.1 Gammaproteobacteria bacterium | reverse complement strand
TTGTGGCCCTGCCTTAAATCATATTCGCTCAAATAATAAAGGTTATCTATAGCTTTCGCCTCAAAACCAATTCTCCTATGCAGAGATTTAGCATTCGGAACAGCAATAAAAATAATCCCATTAGAGTTGAGAAAACCAGAATATTTATTTAATAAATACAACGGATCATTAACATGTTCTAGAACAAAACCCATTTCTATCGCATCAAATTTTTCATCAGTATCAAAATCTTCAAAAAACATATTAAGAACCTGAACATTTTTCGGAAGACTTACGAGTTTTTTATAATCATCAACAATTTCCTTTGAACCTTCAATTATTATATATTTTTCTAAAAATTGTTCTAACTTATCAATGGTGGTTTTGCTAACAACTTTATGCCCTATTCCCAAGCTGATCAAGGATTTGAAATTATTTTTTCTCATCTTTTCAATTATTTTTTTCGCATACCATGATAAAAACATAATATTTTCATCGTAGAAAACATCATGCTGATCATATACTTCTTTATAACTATCAAGTATATTTTTCAAAACATCACCTCCAATTTAGATAGTTAAAACTATAGAAATTATGCAATACATAAACCCTACACCCTTGCCTTAGGCATCATTTTAGGGTCAACATATTTCCGTTCAGTCGTTTGCCAGTCTAAACACCCTTTACAGATATCTGGTAAATCTTCCCACCTTTCATCCAAATGAATTTGCCTAAAAAGTTTATGGGTAGAATTCCAAATTTCTTTAATTGGTGATTTGTTAATGTCTCCCGCAACAAATAATCCCTCAGAGTCTCCTGCACAGGCAACCATAAGACCATCCCATAAAATAGCGCCATTATTTAACCCCCATTTACAGGGATATCTTTTTAATGTAGGATCAAGATTTTTGGCTTCAATCCTTCCGGTCCAGCTTGCCTTAGGACGGTTCTTTACAAAAGCCCCTTTTGACTTCCAAAATTGATTAAATGCTTCCAATTCATGTTCATTTTCTTCTAATATGGAAAATTGCATCTCAAATTTTGGTTTAGATAGTTTTCTTTTCTTTAAAATTTTCAGAAATTGCAAGGCATTATTGAATACATTTTCATAAATGCCTCCCACACGGATCCTTTCATATGTCTCTTTTGAAAAACCATCCATGCTTATAATAAATCTGTCAAGGCCTGAATCTATCAACATCTCTGCCATTTCCCTATCAAGTAGCATAGCATTGGAATTAAGAATCGTATAAGTTAAGCCTTTATCTTTGGCATAACGAATCATATAATAAAGTTGATATTTCAATATTAATGCCTCTCCATAGTAAGTCATCCACACTTCAATATCCGGTGCTTCTGCTGCAATCTCATCAATTATCTTTTTATATAGGGACATTGTCATTTTGCCTTTTTTGCGCTGTAATGTTTTATGGGCACAATGGATGCAGCGCTGTGTGCAAAACGCGGTCGTCTCGATTATTATCTGTTTGGGAAACTCTGATATTTTAACCAAAATACTCCTCCCACCACACCTGAAACATCATTAAATTCCAGACCTTGCCTGCATTACTCTTGTTTCCGGCATAGTAACCTTGTAAGATATTCTTTACCACACCTGTATTGAGCAAATCATGCCTTTTCAATCTCTTCTCTGAAAGCACATCCACGCTATAGCCTTTAAGCCTTTCTACCATCCAATCAAAGATGGGGAGGACAAAGCCCTCCTTTGGTCTTTTAGTAATACCTTCTGGCAGCAGAGGTTCTACTGTCCTTTTTAAGATGTCTTTCACATTACCGTTTCTGATTTTTATATTGCCAGGGAGAGTCGCAACAAATTCGACAAGTCTATAATCAATAAATGGAGAGCGTATCTCCACCGAATGTGCCATTGATAAAAAATCTGCAAAGGCAAGCATCTGGTCAGGCAACTGGGTATTCCATTCCATTTCAAGTATCCTGTTGAGTGGGTCTTTTGAAGTTAAGGCCTTGAAATTCTTTTTTAAAAGATTAAATGAATTTGCTTTGTTAAGCCTGCTTTTAAAATCCTCGGATAATAGACTATCTTTTTCTTTATCTGAAAATAGGCAGAGATGATAACGCCATCTATCTTCGTCACCTTTGGATTTTCTGAATAATTCTTCTAAGAAGGCAATGTCACAGGGCTTAAAAAGGTCTTTCTCACCTTCTGTCAATGTATTTGACCTTACCTTATCATAAAGTCTACTGAAATGATACATAGGCTGCGCCACCCTGTGAGAAAGATAGCTGCCAAAGAGTTCATCAGCGGCATCGCCGGATAAAGCAACTTTAACATGTTTTGCTATAAGCCTTGTCAAAAAGTAGGTAGAGATTGTCCCGGAAAATGGCTGATCAAATGCCTCAATAACATTCTCTATCTCATCAACCAATTCCCGATAAGACATTATGTATTCATAATGATCTGTCTTGTATACTTGAGAGACCTTTCGGGCATAATATAAATCTGCTTCTTTATTTTGCAGTTCATCTTCATATCCCAATGAAAAGGTCTTAATAGGCTTATCTGAAAACCTTGTCATTAATGCTACAATAGCACTTGACTCAACACCGCCGCTAAGATGTGGTCCAAAAGGGACATCACTTCTCATTCGAAGTCTTGTCGCATCTTCCAGCAACGCCAATATCTTTTCTTTTATATCCAGTTCGTCATAATTTTCGTTTTCCTGAAATCGAATCTTCCACCATCTCTCTTTTGATACCTTACCCTTTGAAAAGGTTACTATCTCCCCAGGCAAAAGGGAATAAATCTCCTTAAAGGCAGTCAATGGAGCAGGGATATTTTTAAGGGTGAAGTAGTGATAAACAGCCTCATAATTAATATCACGATGATAATCAGGATGGGAAAGAATGGCTTTTATTTCTGAACCAAAGATCAAAGTATTGTTTATGGTTGCGTAAAAAAGAGGTTTTACCCCCATTCGGTCTCTTATCAAGAGGAGTTTTTCCTCATCTTTATCCCAAAGAGCTATAGCAAACATGCCATTTAACTTATGGAGAAAGTCACGGCCGTATTCTTCGTAGAGATGAACAATAACTTCGGTATCGGAATGGTCAGTACAAAACCGGTGCCCTTTTTCTTCTAACTCTTTTCTCAATTCAAGAAAGTTATATATTTCGCCATTAAAGACTGTCCAAATACTTTTGTCTTCATTATGGATAGGCTGGTGGCCGGTCTCCACATCAATGATGCTTAATCTTCTGATACCAAGATTTATCTTTCCATCAGAGTAAAAGCCATCTTCATCAGGGCCACGATGAAAGATGGAATCAGTCATTTTTTTAAGGATGACTTCATTTGCTTTACCCGTAAATCCACAAATTCCACACATAGTTATGAATTCAATGAGTAGTAATCTGCCCTTGCAGATTGCCAGTCATTACATTCCCTACAGGGATCAGGGAGGTCTTCAAATTTCTCAGAAATATGTAATTGCCTGAGTTCTTTTAGCTTTCCATTCCAGATTTCTCTAAGAGATTGTTTATTCACATCTCCAGCGACAAATCTTGCATCCACATCTACCGCACATGTTACCACCTTGCCAGTATCAGCAATGGACATCGTCTGCATTGCCCAGTAACAGGGCCATCTGTCTTCACTCCCAAGTACTAAATTGGGTGCACCTATCAGTCCTGCCCAACTCACTTTAGGTCTTATTTTTACGATTGCGCCCTGGTCTTTCCAGAAATTTATGAACTCTCCCTTTTCGTGGGCATTTATATCCATCTCAACGAACTGGACATAGACCTTTGGTGTTTCAACGTTCAACTCCTTTTTTATCCTTATCAGATTCTTTACATTGCCAACTACCTTATTATAATTTCCGCCCACTCTAAGCTGCGAATAAGTTTCAGGGGTAAAGGCATCTATTCCTATGTATATGGCATCAAGATCAGAATCTATCAAGTCTCTTACAGCTTCTTCATCCAATAGATTTGCGTTAGAGTTCAACACCACATCAGTTAAACCTTTGTTTTTTGCATAGGCTATCATCTCAAATATTGTCGGTTTTCTTTTTTTTAGGATCAGCGCCTCCCCAAAGAATACCATCCAGACCCTTACATTTTTATCCACTTCTGCTGTTTCATCAATAATTTTTGTAAAAAGATTCCACGGCATAATACCTCTTTTTCTGGTCATGTCTTTATGCCCACACATAGTACACCTTAAATCACAATAGCTTATTGTGTCAATTAGTACAACCTTAGGGAACTTGCTTGCTTCATTAACTCTTCCTTGTCTAAATTGGGTTTCAAAGATTTCATTCTTCATCTAATCCTAATCTTCTACCTTTTTCAAGCATAAAGATTATAATACCACTCCTTGCAGTCCTTGCAGAGAGGCAGTTTCCCATATTCGCCTTTTTTATGTGCCTGCCAAACCTCCTTTAGTCTTTCGTCTTCTAAAATTTCACTTAGGCTTTGTTCTCTCAGATTTCCTGAGGAATACTTTCCATTTAAATCTTGTCGACAAAGAACTATATCTCCATTCCATAATACAGAAAGACCTGCTTTCAGTTGTTGGCAAGGAAACCTCTTTAAAGGAGTAACATCAATTGTACTTCTATCTTCAATCTGACCACAGAAGTTATTAAAATGACCAATAATAGCATGTTCAACAGGTAAGAACTTTTCATAGAATGTTTTCCAGTAAAGTTCATTTAGAGGTTCCATTAGTTCTTGACTTTTTGCCGATAACTTGGCTTCAGCCCCTATTACCTCTTTTGGCTTTTTAACATCACTAATTTCTCCTTTAGCTGGTTCTTTCCAATCCAGTCTATCCTTTATCCTGTCCAATTCCTCCCCTAAGGGTTTAAGCTGCTTTGCTACTTCTTCCATCTTTTGCTTCCAATTCAGCATTTTTCTTAATTTATCCTGGAAATGCCATTTATCCATAAATGGTTCTATCTCAGCATCATTCTCCTTCATTTTAAGGATTTGGATACCGACAATTGGTTTGGCCTTGGCCCACCATCCAGGGGTATCTTTTTCCATTCCGGCCACCTTTTCTTTCTTCAATCTCAGGAACCCATTGATATTCTCTACAGCCTTATCAAAGACATCAACTCCTTTCACCTTAGCATAAATCTCTTTTGTGGCTGCATCAAGACCAACGATAATGTAATCAACAAATTCTCTTTCGATAATTTGTTTTGAAAATCCTTCATCCAAACTTAACCCGTTAGTCCAAAGGCCGACCTCAAGTCCCTTTTCTTTAGCATAAGCAAACATATCTTTAACTTGAGGATGAAGCATAGGTTCTCCAAGGCCTGAAAAATGAATACTTGAAACTTCAGTTTCATCTACAATCTTTTTAAAAAGGTCAAAGTCCATATAGCCAATTTCCCTATTCATATTCGAAGTTCGAGGGCACATGATACATTTTAAATTACAATCATTGGTTACTTCAATCTCAATTTGATCTTGTGAAAAAATCTCAAACCATTCCGGATCTTCCCTGTATAATGATAACACTTCTTTGGAGTCTATTATTTCGCCTGGTGTATAAAATCTATTATAAACCTTTCTCAGATGAGGATACCATCTTAGGGGATTCTTTCCTAAGAATTCTATTTCATCTAACTTGCCAAAAGTCTCACTCTTAAATAAATCCTTTCTTTCTTTTATGATATTTGTCCAACTCCATATAATTTTATCAAAATCTTTCTCAATTCCATAAAGCTTTAGCCAGATGTTACTTTTAGATACAAAAAAGTTACTCCACTCTTTACTTTCTAAGTAATCCAGATCTTTTTTGATAAAGTAATCTATTAGGAAATCCAATGTTTCTGGATCAACTAATGGAGAAAAAAGATATGGATAAATTACTATATCCGCATCAAGTGACTCATACCATTTTAATGTTGAATCCCAGTTATGTGGTTTTCCAAGATAGCGTAAATTTAGATTCCATTTTTGAGCTAAACCAATCACTCCTTTATTTTCGGGGGTATCTTGTGTAAAAAGAATTACTTCATCAATCCTTTTACATCTCTTTAATCTTTCTACCACATGCCAGATATAAGGTTTGCCGGCCAAGTCCTTCCATTTCATTCTTGAAAATGGAATAGGAATATCATCTATAAAATACACCACATAATTCTGTGCAACTATTCTCATCTCTTCACCTCACTAGAATTAAGTCATTGAGTTATTGAGTCAGTAAGTCAATAATGAGTTATTGAGTCAATAAGTCATTCAGTTATTGAGTCAATCAAAATCCATCTTTGTCCTGAATTCAAATCTCCTCCAAGATTTGAAAGTAATCCTCTCTCTTCATTCCAACCGTTCTCATATTTGTCTTTATCACTGTAACAGGAATCTCTTTATACTTTGGAATAACAGCGGGTCTCCTTGCATTTGCATGATCATAAATTAAATGGTCTCCTTTTTGTCGAACAAATACACAACCAAATTTCTCAAACACTTTTACTTGAGTTTGCCAATTAGTAGGAGCAATCCTGTGCTTTTTAGAGAACATTTATTGGCACTTCCAGTTTTTCGAGAGATTGAAATTCATGTGATGAGGCCAGAGTATCTTTTCTTTCTTCAAGAGAAAATCCTGCCTCTTCCATTAATTCCTTT
>JAHJDF010000088.1 GCA_018812595.1 Gammaproteobacteria bacterium | reverse complement strand
TCTTTATCTGCTGTAACAGAATCGGAAGCTAATGTTTGTTGCTGATGGTTCATCACTGTAACGATCACGTCTGCATACGCTCTAGCGACCGGATAAGAATTAATCACAAATCCAAAATGATAGGTATAAAGAATGCCGTATCCTGGTGCGGTTACATAAGAATTGCCTATGGCTTTAGAATAGACACCCGGTTCTATTTCAATCACATAAGCCAAATGTTTCGAACGAATGGCAGATTGAACAAAGCTGTCAGGATCGGATTTGTAGTTGTAATACAAAGGCACGACTTGATAACTGCCGGATTGTTTCAACTGATTCGTGACAGCTTGCGTGGTGAGACGGCTCATATCATAGCCTTTGATGCTGTGCTGAATCGTTGGGTATTTATGCTGAGATTCAAACACTTCTCCTAAGGTATTAACGATTGGAGATGTGCTGATAAAGAACGGTGCTGGCATAAAAGCAACCACTCCAACGCGTGCGTTTGATGGCAAAGGTTGTTGCAATTGAGTGTTCGTGGAAGCACATCCTGTTAAGAACAACATCACAGCAGGTAATAGAAAGAAAATAAGTTTTTTCATGGGGCTTTTTCCTTAGTGGTATGATTTCAAGAAGGTCTAGCACGTAAATCACGCAAGAATATAATAAGTGTATCTAATCATTATTTGAAGGCGAGTTCGGAGGGTTCTATGAAGCGTTTTTTAGCAATATTTGTATTGTTTTTAATGACTTTTTCAAGCGGAGCCGCGTTTGCGGGAGCGACTTGTGATAATTTTATGTACTATTTTAAAAATCCACAAAGTACTCGATTGGTACCCAATTTAAAGTGCTTGTTGGATAACAATTACCTACAAGTACAAGCAGCGATAAAACCAGCGGTTCATTTTTTCGCGGCAGCAATTCGAAACAGTAACAAGGAAGAACTGTTGTTGCATCAACTTGATCAGTTAAAAGCACACTATTCTGGGGATCAACAAGCTATCATTGACAGTATTATTCAAGAAACAAAACACTTCCGCTCTCCCCCTGCCGATTCGGATCTTAATTTTGATTTGTTGTGGTCCGAATTTTTTGCAACAGGTAGTGCCGAACCCGTACGAAAGATTGCGTCTTATTTAAAATTAGATAGCACTGAATCAAAAACAGCGATTACCTGTTTAGCCTCTGCCGAATGGTCTCTGGCTTCAAACGCTGCTCAACTTCCTAGAGTTCTAAAAATATTGAAGGATCTTTATCCGTCATCTACAGGAATCATGAAAAGACGTTTAAAAAGAATCATAGACGACCCCAAAGGAGCGGCCGACCTATTTTATAACGCATCCACAACAGCTCCCAACTTCAAAGCATTCACCGCGATTGTTTGGTAGAGACTATATTTCTTGCGTTTCTATTCTCAGTACATCCAGGATATTCGATGCTGTAACTCTATTTTAAACCCGTCGAATTCGACGGGTTTTGGCAGTGGTCACTTAGTTTGAAAGAATTATGTCTCGTATTTCTACCCATATTTTTTTGTTGAAGAAGACGTGCCCTGCTCCTGCAATGATGTGAACGTTAAATCTGTTTTTTAGTGATTCAATTTCATCAACTGGTTGCAAGATGTCTTTCGAACCGTGAATTAATAAAAAAGTGTTAGGCAGTCGCTCTATCAATGCGGGTTTGGTTAAGCCGGCTGCAATGTGATTCCAAGCGGGCTTGAGGTCTCCTCCCTCATGTCGAGTGTAAATAGCTTTGGTATAGCTTTTTGCCATTGTTTCATCAAAGGCCCAATCATCACCGTGTAATAATTTCCAGCTTTGTAACCAACCGGGCCAGTCGTTTTCAAAATCTCCTGTTGGCTTGTTTTCTAATAATTTTTCCATCGTGCGTTCATAGTCTGGATGTTTAAGTTGATATGAAATATTTGCAGAAATTGAAACTGCATTCAGTAAACGATCCGAATGAAAAGCCGCAAGATACTGAACGATTGCTCCTCCCATGGAATGACCAACGACGCTTGCCTTTCGAATGCCATAAGCATCCAAAATAGCCAAAGCATCTTCTGCTAAGTCTTTTAATGTATAGAGCGGTTGATTGATGTCTTCGGTGGTAGGTAAATGACTAGAACAACCTATATCACGGTGATCATAACGAATGACGAAATGGTGATGAGAAGCCAAGTCGTTACAAAAAAAATCAGGCCAAAACGTAGAAGGAGCATGTGCGCCAGCAATAAGCAAAACGGCTTTATCTTCGCTATTACCAAATGATTCCGTCCACAAATGAATATCATGATGATCAACGATGCGTTGCGTCATAGCCGTTTCTTTTTTATAAAAATGGATAAAAAAATCTGGTCGGGGCGACTGGATTTGAACCAGCGACCACTTGCACCCCATGCAAGTGCGCTACCAAGCTACGCCACGCCCCGAGGTTAGGATTTTAGAAAACCTAGAATGTCTTCTAACTCAGAAAGAAGAAGACTTTTATTGGAATGCTTCGGTTGGAGTCCCATATCTACTTTTAGTACAGGAGAATCCAAAGACAACTGCTTTTGAGGAGGTAACTCCGTTTCTTTGAAGGTTGTTGGTTTTGATGCAACGACCATCGTCTCTAAACCACCGCCTAGCAATTGCTGCTTGGCGCCAGAAATCGTGAACCCTTCCGAATGCAATAAATGCTTGATGCCACGAACAATATCCACATCTTTCCTTTGGTAATAACGTCTTCCTCGACGCTTGACGGGACTCAATTGTGGAAACTCTTGTTCCCAATAACGCAACACGTGTGGTTTGACGTTACATAATTCGCTCGTCTCACCAATCGTGAAATACAGCTTGTCCGGAATGGGCGGTAAAGTTCGAATATCCTTATTCATCACTTACTCCTCCTCTTGCTTTGACAATCGCAAACGAGAAACTTGTTGTTTCAATTTTAGACTTGCTTTGAACGTCACAACGCGACGTGCATTTACAGGAATGAATTCTCCGGTGATGGGATTTCGCCCCGGGCGCAGGGTTTTGTTCCTTAAAACAAAATTACCTAAGCCGGGAAGTTTGACTTGCCACCCTTCTGCTAAGGAGGCTTTGATTTCTTCGAAGAATTGTTCAACAACTTCTTTTGCTTCGCGCTTGTTGAGACCGATGTCGCGATTAATTTGTTCTGTTAAGTCAGATTTTGTTAACGCAGCCATAATCCTTTAATTCCTCAACGTTGCTTCAAAATGCATTTCCAATTTTTTGATTAACCGATCCATTATTTTTTTGATTTCCGCATCAAGAAGCGTCCTAGAAATATGCTGTAATATCAAGCCTATAGCAATGCTTTTTTTACCATTTTCTATCTTATCGCCGTAATAAATATCAAAAATAAAATAATCAACTAACGAATCCCCAGCCTCTTGTTTTACAACGTCTGCGATCTCTTGCGCCGTTACGTGTTGATCCACAATGATGGCAATATCTCGTCGCACAGATGGGAATTTTGAAATTGCATGAAAGGTGAATTTTTCGCAGGCTTCGAGGAAGTTGAGGTTTATTTCGAACAAATACACTTCTTTCTTAATGTCGTATTTTTCCATCAAAAAAGGATGGAGTGCGCCCATGACGCCCACACACTCCCCTGCTTTATTCAGAATGTTGGCAGACTTTCCGGGGTGTAATGCTGCATGTTTGGCTGGCGTAAAAGTAAAATCATCCAACTGAAAATATTGAGACAGAACCGCTTCCACATCTGATTTTAAATCGAAGAAGTCACACCATTTGTTTGCCTCTCCCCATTGTTCCGGATCAACAGAACCGTAAATAAGCCCCGCCATAACATGCTTTTGTTCGTATTGATCGTTATGCGAAACAAAACAATTGCCTTGCTCAAAAATGCGAACGCGTTCTTGTTGTCGGTTGATATTAAAGATCAAGGTGTTGACCAAACCGGGTAACATGCTTGTGCGCATCACGGCCATATTGGCGGCAATTGGATTGGATAAAGCGATCGCTTTTTCATTTGGGTCAAAAGCATGTTGATCCTTTGGATCGATAAAAGAGTAAGTCACTACTTCATGGTAACCACGATGCGCCATCAAATGTCGCAATTGATTGATTTGATCGGTCTTGAAAAGGTCAGACGGGCAATCTAATGCAATGGGATGTGCCGCTTCAGGAATGCTGTCATACCCGTGAATACGCGCGATCTCTTCAATGAGATCTTCTTCTAAAGAAATATCAAATCGAAAACTTGGCGCAGAAACTTCCCAGCATTCGGCGTGTACCGTTCCTTTAATTTTCATCCCTAAACGTTCAAAAATTTCCCACATTTCTTTCGGCTCAATCGCGACGCCTAAAAGTTTGACGGCACGTTCAGGACGAAAGGCAATTGAAGACGGTTTCGGTACATATTGTTCAAGTTTTTCTTCGATCACGGGCCCCGCTGATCCCTCTACGATATCGAGCAACAATTGGGTGGCGCGCTCCATCGCATGGGTTTGTACTTCAGGATCGACCCCTCGTTCAAAGCGATAAGAAGAATCTGTTGAGCATCCATATTCCCTGGCAATGCCGGCAATATTTGTCGGATTAAAGTAAGCACTTTCTAAAAAGATATGACGTGTTTCGTTCGTGATACTGGACGCTTTTCCTCCCATCACGCCGGCCATAGCAAGCGCTCTTTTGCTATCTGCAATGACCAAAGTCTTTGAATTAAGCGCAACGGTTTCATCATTCAGCAACACGAGCTCTTCTTTTTCTTTCGCAAAACGAACTTCAATACGGCCCTGTAACTGATCGAAATCGAAAGCATGCATGGGTTGCCCTAACTCGAGCATGACGTAATTGGTTACATCTACGATTGGATGAATACTGTGTAGGCCAGCACGCCTTAGTTTCTCCTGCATCCACAAAGGTGTTTTGGCTTGTATGTTCACATCTCGAATGACACGGCCAACATATCTTGGTGCGGATTCTCCGGCATTCAATTGCACGGGAAAAGTATCAGAGATTGTAGGTTTGACGGCCTTCCAATCCGGTTGATGCAAAGGAAGACGGTAAATGGTAGCGACTTCACGAGCAATGCCCTTCATGCTGGCACAGTCCCCTCGATTCGGTGTGAGTTCAATGTCGATGGAGACGTCATCTAGTTTAAGAAAATCACGGAAATCTTGTCCAACAGGGGCATCTTCCGGCAATTCCATGATGCCGTTTGCCAAATCAGCCAACCCTAATTCTTTTTCAGAACACAACATGCCTGAAGATTCAACGCCTCGTAATTTTGCTTGTTTAATCACGAATTCAGGAGACAAACGTGCGCCAACGAGTGCGACGGCCACTTTCATGTTGTCGTGCACATTGGGTGCCCCGCACACAATTGTGAGAAATTCCGGCTGATTGACATCGACGGTGCATACTTTGAGTCGGTCTGCGTTTGGATGTTGCGTTGCGGTCACTACTTTGCCGATCACCACACGATCAAAAGCGTTGGCTACTTTTGAGACAGAATCTACTTCCAATCCCAACATGGTAAGTTGGTGTGCAAAAGCGTCGATTGAGCAATCCGTGAGGACCCATTCTTTCAACCATTGTTCACTGAATTTCATAATGAGTGATCCTTATTTGTATGTTCTAAATGACCTCATCGTCATGCCCGCGAAAGCGGGCATCCAGAAAACATCTTGAATCTTGACTGGATGCTCGCTTTCGCGGACAGGACGATGAGATATATAGTCCCTACCTAAATTCCCCTAAAAATCTCACATCGTCTTCAAACAGTAGACGTAAATCGTCGATGCCATGGAACAACATCGCCATACGATCAATGCCAAACCCAAAGGCATAACCGGTGTATTTTTCAGAATCGATACCCCCTCGCTGAAGTACTTTGGGATGAACCATTCCGCACCCGACGACTTCTAGCCAACCTGTGCCATGACAGACTTTGCAATGCGCTTCTTTTCCTCGACAGATCAAACATTCGATATCCGCTTCCGCTGAAGGCTCTGTAAATGGAAAATAAGAAGGACGTAAACGGACTTTTAATTTGGTTTCAAAGAAAGCCTGAAAAAATTCAGACAACACCCCTTTCAAATGAGACAAACTGACGCCTTCGTCTACCAACAATCCTTCTAATTGATGAAACATCGGCGTATGCGTTGCATCAAAATCACAGCGATACACTTTCCCGGGGGCAACCATGCGAATGGGCGGTTTATTAGCCGCCATATATCGAATTTGCACAGGAGACATTTGCGTGCGCAAAATCTTGCCGTCCGGAAAATAGAACGTGTCGTGCATAGCTCGAGCAGGATGATTCGCTGGGATATTTAATGCGTCGAAATTGTGATATTCGTCTTCGATTTCTGGGCCCGAAGCCACGACGAACCCAAGTGAAGAAAAGATCTTTACCATCCGATTCATGGCCGTCATCACAGGATGCAAACTGCCGTGGTGTTGCCCTCTTCCCGGTAACGTGACATCGATCTGCTCGCTCGCTAATTGTTCTTCTAATTTGGCGTGACTCAGTACCCTTTCCTTATCGTGATACAGCTTAAGAATTTCTTCTTTTACTTCATTAACCGCTGCACCGCGTTTTTGACGTTCTTCCGGAGGTAACGTGCCTAATGTTTTTAGAATATCAGTGAGCTCTCCTTTCTTACCAAAAAAACGAACGCGTAGTTCTTCAAGGGCTTGTAATGAATCGCTGCGCTGAATAGCGTCCTTAGCAGAGGATAATATTTGAGATAATTCCTGCATGATGGGGCTTCCTTATGAATTCCCCGAAACGGCCAAGGAAACTTGGCCGTTGATGAATCGGGAAGGATGTTTATTTCAATGCGGTTTTTACTTGATCGACGATTTGAGCAAACGCATCTTTATTATGGATTGCCAAATCAGCCAACACCTTACGATCGATTTCAATCTGAGCTTTTTTCAGCCCATTGATAAATTGACTGTAAGTTAAGTCGTAGACGCGGACGCCTGCATTAATTCTTGTAATCCACAATGCACGAAACAGACGTTTCTTTTGTTTGCGATCTCTATACGCATATTGCTGCGCTTTAATGACAGCCTGTTTGGCAACTCGAAATACTCGACTACGGGCTCCGAAATACCCTTTGGCTGCTTTTAATATCTTCTTATGGCGTTTGTGAGCGGTAACACCGCGTTTAACTCTAGGCATAAAAACTCTCCTCTAATTCACTTCGTTGTAATTCAAAATAATGGGATAAACCAAGATTCTTATTCATTAATCATTCGTTGAATGGATCGACGATCACTTGCGTGAACGACAGCATTTCCTCGCAGATGACGCTTACGTTTCGCTGGTTTTTTAGTCAGGATGTGACGTCGATGTGATTGCTTGTGAAGAGCTTTGCCGGAAGCGGTGCATTTAAAACGCTTCTTCGCACCTCGATGAGATTTCATTTTATTTTTCATAAAAACTACTCCGCATTAATAAATTGACTTAAACAACGTGTTTAAGCTTTTGTTTTCTTTGGTGCAAGCACCATAAATATCTGCCGAGACTCAAGCGTGGGTTCACGTTCTATATCGGCGATCTCTTTTAAATCCTCAGATAAACGTTTCATGAGAGTCATTGCAACATCTTGATGCGCCATTTCTCTTCCACGAAAACGTAAACTGATTTCCACCTTGCATCCATCATCCAGGAAACGTGTCAGGTTGCGTAGTTTGACCTGATAATCCCCCTCTTCGATGCCAGGACGCAGTCTCAATTTTTTAATTTGAGTGCGTTTTTGTTTCTTTTTTGAAGCTGTCTGTTTCTTTTGGGTATTAAAGATGAATTTTCCATAGTCCATGATCTTACAAACTACAGGATCCGCATTGGGGGAAATTTCAACCAAATCCAAACTAACAGCCGCTGCTTTTTCCAAAGCTTCTGCAAGAGAAACAATCCCCGCTTGCTTGCCTTCAGAATCAATCAGCCTTATTTGTTGGGCGCGTATTGCTTCGTTAATACGTACCCGTTGTTTTCCTGTGCTAATAGTATTTCTCCTTTGTTTCTATAAAACTCATTGGCGAGCTTTGATTTGTTCATGTAATTTCTGAACAAAATCTTGAATGCTCATAGCGCCTAAATCTTCTCCGGATAACAATCGGACAGCAATCTGATCGGTATCCATTTCTCTTTGACCCACTACAACAATATACGAGACATGCTGCAAGGTGTGTTCTCGAATCTTAAAGCCAATTTTTTCATTTCTTAGATCGACATCTGCTCTGATGCCTTGATTTCTCAATGCATCAACCACTTGCTTTGCATAATCCGCTTGCTTGTCAGTAATATTCAAGACAATAGCTTGAGTTGGCGCTAACCATAAAGGCAAATTCCCAGCATAGTGCTCCAACAAGATGCCGATGAATCGTTCCAACGATCCCAAAATAGCACGGTGAATCATGATTGGTATTTTCTTCGAACCATCTTCCGCGACATATTGGGCGCCTAAACGAGTTGGCATTGAGAAATCCACTTGAATCGTTCCACACTGCCACACTCGATCGAGGCAATCTTTCAGGTGAAACTCAATTTTGGGTCCGTAAAACGCCCCTTCGCCAGGAGCAAGTTCCCATTCAAGGCCTTTCTTATTTAAGGCAACTTCTAGTGCCTTTTCGGCTTCATCCCACACAGCGTCTTCGCCAATACGTTGTTCCGGGCGAGTAGCTAATCGAATAATGATGCGATCAAAGCCAAAGTCTCTATAGGTTTGATAGACCATATCAATGAGTTTGATAATTTCGCTTTGCAGTTGTTCTTCCGTACAAAAAACATGCGCATCGTCTTGCGTAAATTGTCGAATACGCATTAAACCGTGCAACGTGCCAGAAGGCTCATTGCGGTGACAAATACCGAATTCAGCCATACGCAAAGGTAAATCACGGTAACTTTTCAACCCTTGGTTATAAATCTGAATATGCCCCGGGCAGTTCATTGGTTTGACAGCAAAATCATGATTTTCTGAAGTAGTCGTAAACATTAAATCGGCAAATTTGCTCCAGTGCCCTGATTTTTCCCACAACGAGCGATCCATGATTTGAGGGGTTACGACTTCTTGATAATCAAAACGTAAAGCTTCACGCATGTATTGAATGACGGCTTGATAAATCTTTCGGCCTTTGTCATGCCAAAACGCCATACCAGGCGCATCAGGTTGAACATGGAAAAGATCCATCTCTTTACCGATTTTACGATGGTCTCTTTTTTCCGCTTCTTCTAAATGTTTGAGGTATTTGTCTAAATCTTCTTGCGTTAACCAAGCGGTTCCATAAATGCGTTGCAACATTTCATTCTTCGAGTCCCCTCTCCAATAAGCACCCGCTAATTTTGTTAATTTGAACGCTTTGAGAGAACCTGTGCTGGGGACATGAGGGCCGCGACAAAGATCAATAAATTCCCCTTGTTCGTAAAGGGTTATCGATTCATCTTTAGGAATCTCTTTAATGATTTCGACTTTGTATTTCTCGTTTAAACGCGAAAACAATTGAATAGCCTCTTCCCTCGTCACGGTACGAGCTTTAATCGGAATATCCTGTTGCGCCAATTCTTTCATGCGCTGTTCAATCTTTTCTAAATCATTTGGGGTAAAGGGTTCGTCGGTCGCGAAATCATAATAAAACCCATCTTCAATCGCAGGACCGATCGTGACTTGAGCGGAAGGAAATAATTGCTGTACCGCTTGCGCCATCAGATGAGCAGTTGAATGACGAATGGTCTCTAGTGACTCTGAATCTTTTGGCATATTTCTTTCTCCTTTCAGAAGACTTAATAAAAGCAAAACCAACCTTTGAGAAAAATTAATTTTCTCTATAAATCTTAGGGTTAGGGAAAACAATAAAATCTAGATGGCAACTTTTTACTTTTTGTAACAACTCTATATATAAAACTGGTAGGCACGAGTGGGATCGAACCACCGACCACCACCATGTCAAGGTGATGCTCTACCGCTGAGCTACGTGCCTACAAAAGGTCGGCAAAGATATCATCGAAATAAACGCTGTAAAAGAAATTTTGCCTGATCTGACCGCATCAACAGGCTATTTCTGAAGGGGTTAAGCGCTTTATTTTTCTAACCGGATTAAACCAACATAAACGCCGAGTATTTCGAGACGATGTTGTTCATAGACCGTGGGTCTTAAGCGTGAATACAACGGCAATAAAGTAATGGTCTGGTCTTTGTTGAGCTGGTAACGCTTTAATACTCCGTTTTTCCCGTCGATTAATGCAACCACCATGTCTTCGTCTTTGATTTTGTCCCGGGGTTCGCAAACCAAGAGATCTCCTCTCATGATGCCCTCTTCGAGCATTCCATCGTCTTCTACTTTTAACGCAAACCGATTTTCACCAATTAACCAAGGCATCACATCTATTGTTTGATTATTAGAGATCTTTTCAAACAGGCTGTTGTCTGAAAGCTGCCCGGTAAGCGGTATTTTTTTGGAACTTTTCTCTTCAATCAACCGGATATTCCTGTGGTGGTTGGGCGTGAGCTCAATCAACCCTTCGGCGACTAACGCTTGAATATACCGGTGTACTACGCCTCTCGATTTAATATCAATTCCGGTAGCAATCTCTGCAACTGTCGGCGCATATCCATTTTTCTTTATAAAACGTTGGATGAATTGAAGCGTTTT
Source organism: Gammaproteobacteria bacterium (assembly GCA_018812595.1). GTDB lineage: Bacteria > Pseudomonadota > Gammaproteobacteria > UBA12402 > UBA12402 > JAHJDF01. The sequence continues at coordinate 18,748 of JAHJDF010000088.1, read as the reverse complement.
TTGCTGAGCAATTGTTAACATTTTGACGTACTCCTTACATTCTCTCGTTGTTCTCTCTTTGTCTCAATGCAGAGAACAAATAGAGAACGTATTTATAATTTATGTTTTTCAATATTGCACCTACTTCTTCATTGTTTTTTTAACTACTTGAAAATTCGTCGTTATGAGAATTATCAACATTTGCTGTGCATAACTATGTGGATAACTTTTTTATATACGAGACAGGGATCCTAGAAACCAAGTAAAACATACGTTTTGTTCAAAAAATGCACACATTTGTTTTTCTTTATTTTTTAAGCACTTAGCTTGTTTTTTGGAACGAGAACAAATCAGAAGATAAAAAAAGAGTTTATTAGCCCTAAGAAGAGAAAATTGTGAAAAACTTTTCCAAAGGTCCTTCGTTCAAGATTCATTTCAGCAGACATTTGAATTTCATCGATTCGCGCAGATATGAAGATGAAACAACGAATCAATGGCCACGATAAAAAGCACAACGACAGAAAGATTATCGATTCAATTTGTCTTCTCAGCGGCTTTCGGGTGAAATTGCGCAACCGCGTCAATTCACAAAGGATTGTTTGATGACACAGCTCTCTCCCCCTAAATATTTTCCAACGAAATATTGGCAAACATTGTCGGATGGCCGTATTCAATGCGATCTATGCCCTCACCATTGTCGTTTGAAAAACGGACAAAAAGGGGTGTGTTTTGTCAGAGAATGCCAAGATAACGCGGTTGTTTTGACAACGTATGGCCGTTCTAGTGGCTTCTGTATTGACCCCATCGAAAAAAAACCGCTCTATCACTTTTTACCAGGAACCCCTGTCTTGTCGTTTGGAACTGCTGGCTGCAATTTGGCATGCAAATTTTGTCAAAATTGGGATATCAGCAAGTCTCGCGAAATAGAAAAGTTAGCCGATGAAGCGATGCCAGAAGTGCTGGCAGTCAAAGCGAAAGAACTTCAATGCAACAGCATTGCGTACACATATAACGAACCCATTATTTTTATGGAATACGCGATCGATGTTGCAAAAGCATGTCGGCAGTATGGAATTAAAAGCGTTGCGGTAACGAACGGATATATTTGCGATGAACCTAGAAAGGAGTTCTTTCGCTACATGGACGCAGCAAATGTGGATTTGAAAGGATTTACCGAAACGTTTTATAAAAAAATCACCGGGGCTTCGTTACAACCCGTGTTAGACACGTTGGTTTATTTAAAAAAACACACTAATGTTTGGCTAGAAATCACCACTCTCTTGATCCCTGGTCTGAATGATTCCTCCGCTGAGATAGAACGCTCGAGCCAATGGATTCTCGATCATTTAGGCCCTGATGTCCCCTTACATTTCACCGCATTCCATCCCGCTTTTAAGATGCTGCAAACCCCGCCAACTCCTTTAGAAACACTAAAGAATGCTCGCCGTATCGCGATGAAAAACGGTCTTTACTATGTCTATATTGGAAATACCTATGATCAAGAAGGTAGCTCCACATTCTGCCATCACTGTCATCGTTGCTTGATCGAACGAATGGGGTATCAATTAACGCAATATAATTTGACGGAGAAAGGCCATTGCAAATTTTGCAATACTTTGTGCAAAGGCGTTTTTCAAGACTCACCCGGCACGTGGGGAGCTCAACGTAAAACCGTATGGATAAACAATATTTAACTTAAACGAATGAGGATAAGTGAATGAAAGATAATGAAGAATTTAGACTTCCGTTGGAAGAACCGCGGCCCATATTAATCACGATTGTATGTGTTTTAGAGTTTATCTATATCGTGATCGGCTCACTGCTTCTCATTTTTCACCCCCCCCTTCTCAAAGAACTTGTGCGGTTGCATGGAGCGATTTTTCCCATCGCTGTTTTCTTATTCAATATCGGCACACTAATTGCTCTTTACGGCATTTGGCGCATGAAATATTGGGGAGCAATGCTATACATCCTGTTGTTTTTATTGAGCGGGCTCTATTTGCATGCTTTAGATACAGACTTATTCCGAGCCTCTTTACCCGGCATGATCGTCATTTTTATTTGCGTGTTTTATGCAAGAAAAATGAAAAACTAAAAATTTTTCATTCCCATAGAGGATAATGTTCAAGCTTTACTTTTCTTTTGAAAAACAATTTCGTTAATGCAGTAAATGCTTCTGTGTAATCCGATACAAAACAGTGCATATCTGCATCACTGCTTTTATTTAAAAGATTGTGAAATTCCAAAAATCCTTTCAAAGCCTTTGCGACGATTTCTGAAGAATCAATGATCTCAACAGCTCCAAGATAGAAATCTGAAATTTGTTTTTTTATCAATGGATAATGCGTACAACCTAAGATTAAAGCTGAGATATCTGACAACTCTTGGCGCGACAAATAATCATGAATCATGCTTTCACAGATCTTTTGACTCGCAATTCCCTCTTCGATCATGGGCACCAGTAAAGGAGTTGCCAAAGATTTCAATTCAATGCCCGCATCTAATGCATCAATTTTCTTTTTATAAATATTCGAAAAGACCGTTTGTTTGGTACCAATCAAACCGATCTGTTTGTTGGTGTAATCCTCACGGAGGTAATCAATCACTGGATCAATAACATTCAAGACGTGTGATCGAGACCCCACATATTCTTTGACTAAATCAAAAGCAGCGGCGGAAGCAGAATTACAGGCGATCAATATCACCTTGCAATGGTGTCGTAATAACAGATCACAAATCTTCACAGAATAAGCCTGAATAGCCGCAGTCGACTTATCGCCATAGGGAAGATGAGCTGTATCTCCAAAATAAATAATCTTTTCGTTTGGAATTAAATCGGTAATAGCTCGTACAACCGTTAACCCCCCCACACCACTGTCGAAGACCCCAATAGGAGCCATTGAAAAATTTTTGACCATGTTAAACACCTGTTATTGATATTGTTTTTCCGTCGTCATCTTTACCGAAACTAGAGATGAGGAGAAAGATACGATGAATCACATATTGTTGGCGTCAAATTGATAAACCATCTAAAAAAAATTACACTATTTTTCGCACTTTTCAGAAAGAATAAGCTCGCAAGCTAAAGAAAATAAAGCATTTTTTACCATCAAAACCGAGGAATTTATGGGCAGGCCTTCATTAGAAAAACCTTTTTTGACAGAACTCTTAGGGCATTGTAAGGGCTTTCTCTTCCGATTCCTGAAGCAATATAAAAAGAAACGATGTTTAAAAGAAGGACCAAAAAAAACGACTTATCACGTCCTTCCCAATTCACTGAATATCTTTATAAAAAAGAAGGCCATTTCCGTTGTTGAACCGATTACTCATTCAGAAACGCCGAAGAACTCTCAAGCCGTTGAATGGGTGCGGCAATTTACCGAAGACAGGGGGACTGTTGGGTCGCAACCGAATATGGAAAGAAGCGCTGAAGATGAATTTGAAGAATTAAACAGTGAACTGCATTCACTACACCCTTCGTACAAAGAACAATCAAAGACCACAAAAAAAGTGATGAAAAAGGCAATAAAAAGCGTGGATATTCCATTAGCTCCGCAGCAGAAAAAACACGCCATGCGTCTGTATCAAAATCATGCAAACCTCTTTAGCTCTCCTCAAGGTTGGGCACATATAGCCTTTCTCAGCATTCTGCATGTTTACCTCTCTTCGAAAAAAGAAACGGTTCACGATTGGCATGAGCTTGTTGAAGAGATCGTTCAATTAGAGCAAGAAGTGCAAACCATCACCTACGACGCTAAAGCCATTATCAGTGTCATTAAGACGGGTAATTTTCATCCTCAATTTATTTCCCTGTTCAACAAACTTGGATTTACATTCAATCCATACACCCAATGCTTTGAAGCACAAGCAATTCAATGACTTCACAATCCCCTTCTTCTCAATACATCATTGTTGGACTTTCCGGCGGCGTAGACTCGGCTGTCGCTGCCCTTCTCTTGAAACAACAGGGCCATCACGTGGAAGGCTTGTTCATGAAAAATTGGGAAGAAAATGATGAGCAAGACTGTCATGCGTCTGGGCGATGTACTGCAGACGATGACTTGATTGACGCACAAGCCGTTGCCCTCAAATTAGGCATCAAATTACACGTCATTAACTTTTCTGCTGAATATTGGGATCGAGTCTTCACCCTTTTCTTAGAAGAGCATAAACAAGGAAGAACACCGAATCCTGACATTCTTTGTAATACAGAAATCAAATTCAAAGCATTTCTAGAGCATGCGATGGAATTAGGTGCGGATTACATCGCCACAGGGCATTACGCACAAAAGAAACACGATGCACTCGGTTATCATTTACTAAAAGGCATCGATGTTAAAAAAGATCAAAGTTATTTTTTACATGGCCTGAATCAATCGCAGTTAGAAAAGGCACTTTTTCCGATTGGTCACCTAACCAAGCCGGAAGTACGAGCCATAGCGCAAGAAGCCGAATTTAGAAACCACGACAAGAAAGACAGCACGGGCATTTGTTTTATCGGGGAGAAACATTTCAAACAATTTTTAAGTCATTACCTTCCGGCGCAACCCGGTCCGATTGAAACCGTGGATGGCAAAAGAATTGGCCAACACGACGGTGTGATGTATTACACCATCGGTCAACGCCAAGGCATTGGCATTGGCGGATTGAAAGATGCAAAAGAAGAACCCTGGTATGTCGTTGCAAAAGATCTAAAACGAAATGCGTTAATTGTGGCTCAAGGGCATGAGCATCCTAGATTGTTCGCAAAAACATTGATCGCGAACCAACTGCATTGGATCAATCAAATTCCATCTATTCCTTTATCATGCACAGCAAAAATACGATACCGCCAACCTGACCAAGCATGCAGAATTCAAGCAATAGAGAAAAACCAAGCAATCGTGTCATTCGACCAATCACAACGCGCTATCACACCCGGGCAGTCAGTCGTCTTCTATCAAGAGAATGAATGCTTAGGCGGTGGAGTTATTGTGGAATAGGCATTTCACTCGGAATAACAACATCATTGCCCTCTACAGAGAAGAATGACGTAAGATGTTTGCTGTTTAATCTTTTAATAAGGAGTGTTGAAAAAATGTCTTTTGATTCTCTTCAAGCCATTTCTCCAATCGATGGACGTTACTCAGCCATGCTGTCAGAGCTTCAACCTTTGTTTAGCGAATTTGGTTTCATGCGTTATCGCATTGAGGTTGAAATTCGGTGGTTTCAAACTTTGATAGAAGCTGGGCAAATTAAAGGAATCTCCTCCTTATCGAAGAAAGACACACAATGGCTCCATGCAATCTTTGAGAATTTTTCACTACAAGATGCGCAAAAAATCAAAGAAATCGAAGCGGAAACACAACACGATGTCAAAGCCGTCGAATATTTCATCAAAGACAAACTTTCGAAAAATAAAAAGCTGGCCCCTTACTGCGAGTTCGTTCATTTCACACTGACTTCCGAAGATATTAATAATTTGGCGTACGGAATGATTTTGAAGACAGCAAAGGAGGACATTATTGGGGTTCAACTCTTTACATTAATCAAAGAACTTCAAAAGCAAGCAAAGAAATACGCGGCATTGCCGATGTTGGCGCGTACACACGGACAACCGGCTTCCCCTACCACCTTGGGAAAAGAATTAGCCAATTTTGTTGCACGGCTGAAACGACAAGAATTTCAATGGAAACACCTATCTATTCTGGGCAAGTGCAACGGGGCTGTTGGGAATTTCAATGCACATGTGGTGGTCGATGATGAATACGACTGGCTTTCTTTAAGCGAGCACTTTGTCAATCAACTAGGCCTTTCTTGGAACCCATATACTACGCAAATTGAACCGCATGATTTCATCGCTGAGCTGTCGCATTGCATGATGCAGATCAATACCATTCTGGTCGACTTCTGCCGTGACATTTGGTCTTACATTTCGCTTGGCTATTTCGTTCAGAAAACACAAGCGAAAAGCATCGGGTCATCGACTATGCCCCATAAGATCAATCCCATCGATTTCGAAAATTCGGAAGGCAACTTGCAGTTAGCGAATGCCCTCTTCCAAAGTTTTGCAAACGAATTACCGATTACGCGCTTCCAAAGAGATTTGTCCGATTCCACCATGATGAGAAACATCGGTGTGGCATTCGCGCATTCTTTGTTGGCATATAAGAAAGTAATGACGGGCTTGGAACGGTTAGCTCCTAACAAACAAGTTTTGCTGGAAGAATTAAGCACGCATTGGGAGTTATTGGCGGAACCCATCCAAATGATGATGAGGCGCTATCAATGTCCGCAAGCGTATGAACAATTGAAAGCTTTAACGCGAGGGAAAATGGTTGATCGAGAGACTTTGCATCAATTCATTGATCAGCTGTTGCTCCCTGTTGAAGCGAAACGGAAATTAAAAGAATTGACCCCTGAAAACTACTTAGGCTTAGCAAGTCACCTTGCAAAAAATGCATAACTCATGAATACAAAAAAGACTCTGCTAGTTCCAAAACCTTTATTCGATACGCTCGACTTTCTGACAGAAGGTCACATGCCTTGCGTCATTCAGTACGTCACCGCATTGCCAAACTCTTCGTTTCTCAATGAACTAGATGCGTGCCGCGGTTTTCTTCTGAATTATGGCGGTTCGTTGGACACCTTTAATACGTACCGTCGGGAAGTAGAACGCGTCTTGCATTGGACTTGGCTCGTCCAGAATAAAACGTTGAAAGAACTAAAACGGGATGACATTCGCGCCTATATTGATTTCTCTAATACCCCTCCCGTCGCTTGGATTGCGACCAAGAAGGTCTCACGATTTGTCGAAAATCAGCAAGGGGAGCGTGTGCAAAATAAGGATTGGAGGCCTTATGTCGCGTGCATCAGCAAAGCACAACGTCACGAAGGATATTTACCCAATAAAAATCAATACCAAATGAGCCAAGCAGGCATACAAGCGATCTTCTCGGTGCTCAGCACTTTTTTTACCTATCTTCAGCAAGAAGAATATTTGGATATCAATCCAGTCAGCTTGATTCGACAGAAGAAACAATACATTAGAAGAGAACAAACACGGAAAGTGACTCGAAAACTAAGCCACATTCAATGGTTATATGTCATTGAAACGGCTGAAAGAATGGCTTCAGAAAACGTCGAAAATGAGCGTATTTTATTTTTGATGACCGCTTTTTTCTTATTGGGTTTGCGTATTTCTGAGCTGGCCGAAACGAAAGGACGCATCCCACATATGGGCGATTTTGCCCCGGATAAAAACGGTCTTTGGTGGTTCACGACCGTTGGAAAAGGCAACAAAATTCGAGATGTAGCAGTGCCTGACAGCATGCTAGAAGCGCTTAAAAGGTATCGTAAAGCCCGTGACATGTTATCCCTTCCGGCAAGAGAAGAATCCACGCCTTTGCTGGCTAAACAAAGAGGACATGGTGGATTGGGAACCCGTCACATTCGGAATTTAGTTCAACAATGTTTTGACCGAGCGATTTATCGGTTACAACAAGAAAATAAGTTAGATGAGGCACAAGATTTAGCACATGCCACCGTGCATTGGTTACGTCATACCGCTATTTCACACGATGTAGAAGACAGGCCACGAGAGCATGTTCGTGATGACGTGGGTCATGAAAGCTCTACAACAACGGATCGATATATTGATATCGATCGCATTGCACGCCATGAATCTGCACAAAAGAAAAAATTGAAACCGGATTAAGAAAAGTAATTTTCCCCTGGATTTTTCTCCGTCATTCTTAGCTTCGGCAAGAATCCATAAAAATATACTAGATCTGGATCCTTAGCTTTCGCGGGGATGACGGAATGGACCTGAATCCTTAGCTTTTTCGCGGAGATGACAGGATTGACGCCTGAGACGCGATGAATCGCGTCTCTACGAGGCTGGTACGTTGACTTCAGTGAAATAGCCGGCGCCAATAAAATATTCGCGGTTTATGGGAACGACATAACTGATTTTTGGACTTAATACATGGGTTTCAGGGTTATTCCAGTAATAACTTACCCATCCCCCTCCTTCGTTTGCAGTATTAATGAGAACCCGAACAGCATTGGTTAAGTGCTTATCACTCGTATCCTGCAATAGATTTTTACCAAGCACCGTGGGATCAATATGTGCGAGCATTTTTCCTCTGTAATCAATTGCAAAAATGTAAATAGGTTTTTGATAAAACTTACCATCCCTATTAGAGAATTCTTCAAACGCAGCTTCTTTTCCATTGTCATAAATATATCGAATAGCTTCACGAACAAGGGCTTTTACTTGCTCGCGTTCTGACTCAGAAGTAACAGAATTTGCGTAATTTGAAGTCTTCTCCATGATCTCTCTCCTTTAAACACCCTATTGTTTGGCTGCTGTAATTGCGAAAAACAAATAACCCATAGACAGTACGAAATAAAACAATAATTGATAGGGATAATGTATCCGAAAAATAGACAGCAAAGTGCCCAAAATAATGGCAGGAGTTACCGCAACTAACGTCAATCGATAGGCGGTTTCATATTTCACAGAATGTTTTGAAAAGAAGCCAAAAATCTTACCGATCAGGGCATAAATCAACGCTTGTATGAGGCGATAGATCACAGAAACAACAAAACCAAGCAACAAAGAAAAGATGAAAATAATAGGAAACACCCAATTTTTTGCCTGCGTAAGGATGGCGCGAAATTGCTTTGGCCCAAAAACTGTCGTTAAATTTTTTGAATAGTTTTTTACAGTAACAGCGCCTGTGAACGATCTAATCAGCATGTGATTTTTCTGCAAAATGACTCGAGCCTTTGTTTTTTCAAAACCACTTAACTGATTGTGTGTATCGACAACAGCAACCACCTTGTTGCTAGCGGGCCATTTGATATAGACAGCGCCTTGTTCTTCGGTAGAAGCCACACCATTTTGAAATCGAATCACTGGAATTTGCTGACTAACTGACAGTAATTCAACATGCATTGAATTGACGAATGAGTTTCCTTGCGTCAGGCCGACTGCAGCCCAAGATAACGCGAGTAAAAGCAGTAAATATAAAAAACTCTTTACACGCCAGACAGCAGCAACCTCTCGATAAAACTTTTTAGAATAAAAGGCCAATAAGATCGCATGAAAAATATTAGTCGTTTTTGCATGTTCCATTGCAACATCTCCTGTAAATATTCACTCTATGAATAAAAAAACGGCAAATTATACGCATTCTTCTATTAGGAAACACTCCTCTCTTGTTGATCTCTTTGCAGAGCTATCTCATTAAAATTACGTAGTTATCTAACATAGAATTAGCTTAGACAGCACGAGTACTTCAATATAGTCAAACGATTTCCGTCACACATAAAAAAACCAGACAGTTGTCTGGTTTTTTGAACAATCCTTAAATTATTTTTCTTCTTGTTTTTCGTTTTTCTTCTTCTTATTAATGACAAGCTTAACAGCTGAATCTTAAGAAAAACTTAAAGACATAAATAATTTGGAAATTCAGCAATATCGCTTGCTCGCGATGGATAAAAATAACGACAGGAACCTTATAGCCACGCCCCTACTTCACCTGATGAATGATTTTCAATAATTCATAGGCTAATTGAACTTTTGACTGATTTTCGAGCGAGATTGGGTCACCGCCACGAGTGAATACGGTCACACTGTTATGGTCTGACTGAAACCCTTTATCAGGCCCTACTTGATTTGCTACTAATAGATCCAGTGATTTGTCTTCTAATTTCTCTTGTGCTCGCTCATACAAACGTTCTGTTTCCGCAGCAAAACCAACGATGAAAGGACACAACTTGCGGGCGCTTACACTTGCCAAGATATCTGGATTTAGTACCAACTGTAGGGACATCGTTTCAGAGCTTTTTTTAATTTTCTGTGGAGCTGTTTCTCTTATCCGATAATCAGAAACCGCCGCGGTACTAATCAAGATTTGTTGCTCTTCTATGTGCTCCATCACGGCCTTGTACATTGCATCCGCAGAATCGACTTTTATGTAATTTGCCAAACCTAAGGGGACGGATAAAGAAGTGGGGCCTGTAATCAAAGTAACTGTTGCGCCACAATTAACTGCAGCCTCCGCCAAGGCATACCCCATTTTCCCAGAACTGTAGTTGCTTAAGTAACGCGTCGGATCGATGGGTTCGATCGTAGGGCCCGCAGTAATTAAAATGCGCTGATTTTCAAATAATTTAGGAACAAAAACTGAGTGCAAAAGTCGCAAGATATCTTGAGGAGCTAATAAACGTCCGATCCCTATTTCACCGCAAGCTTGTTCTCCCTCATCTGGAGTAAAAATGTTCATTCCTTGTTGCTGTAAAGTTGCTATGTTTTTTTGCGTAATGGCATTGCTCCACATCGCTTGATTCATCGCTGGAGCAATACAAATAGGTGCTGTAGTTGCTAAACAAGTAGTAGACAACAAATCATCAGCTAAACCGTGTGCTAATTTCGCGATGATATTGGCAGTTGCAGGCGCAATAAGAAAAGCATCTGCCCAACGGGCTAAATGAATGTGATCAATTTTTACATCGAGGTGTTGATTAAAAAGCCGATCGTGAACCGGATTGTTCGATAGCGTCTGTAAAGTTAAAGGAGTGATAAATTCTTTAGCAGAAGCGGTCATGATCACGTGGACCTCGGCCCCTTCTTTCTTTAATAACCGCACAAGCTCTGCTGCTTTATATGCAGCAATACAGCCAGTGATCCCTAATACTATTTTTTTATTTTTTAAATACGGTTGCATGTGTGCGGCAATTACATTCAATGGGTTACAAGTTTGTTCTCTAGTATTTGCTCACGTATGGCATCCACGTGTTCTTTCGTAAAGGCTTTTTTATCAGGCAGAACCAGTACCCCATTAATATCATCAGACAGTTGAGAAGCTGTATCGATCATCTTATCAAACACAGAAACCGGCTCGGAATGCTCTTGAATATTCATAAATAAAATCAACCCCTTACAGAAGAAATTTCCCATATTATTTAGATCAAAATCTCCGGGTTCCGTCGCTGAAGCCAAGCTAAACAGTTTCTTACTCAAGGTTAAATCATGTCCGTAATGATGAAAAATCTGCATGTCTCCATAATAAAAACCATTGGCTTGAATCGCTTGCAATAACTCGTATCCCCCAAATTTTTTCCCTTCGCTTGCAAAGACGCCAATCGTCATTAAGTTTTTATCTTTAGGAAATGCTTTTTCAACGCTTCCATCTTTAAACAGAGAATCAAGATTCGTTTGTAACTCTATATTAAATAATTGTTTTTCAACTTCATTCTCAACGGCCACAGTATCAAGTGTAATCGTTTGTTTCTGTGGTTCTTTTACAGACGGTTCTTCCTTTAAAGAAAGTATTTGCACTTCCTCTTTTGGGGCATGTTTCGCTTCTATCACTGGTTCGGAAACAGTCGCCTGATGTAGAGAAATGGATGGTTCGGTCATTTTTTTATCTACCTTTTTTATTTTTTGTTGTTTGGGAGACGATTCGGGTTTCTTTTCCTGGGAGACGATTTCTGTTGGTTCGATTGCTTCAGGGGCAATAGAAACAGATTTTTCAGGCTTCTTTTCTTCCGACAGAGTTTGTTGCGGCTCAATGGGCGTAACTTCTTGACGGTACGCCACTTGTTCCGTCAAGCGTTGTTGGGATGGATCGACCGATTCATCAAACACTTCATCGTTCTTCGAAGCCCTGATACGGACTTTTTCCCGTCGTACGCAACGACGCTTTCCATCTATATAAATAATTAAAACAACTACTATTCCTAAACCGAGCAAAATTGCTCTCAACAGATCAATTTTTGTCATGATGTCCCTACCATTCCAATTGCTGAATCGATGTCCACTGAAACAACGCGAGAAACCCCAGGTTCTTGCATTGTTATCCCCACTAAATGCGTCGCCATTTCAATGGTCTCTTTATTATGGCTCACAAAAATGAATTGAACTTTTTCAGACATTTCTTTGACCAAATTACAGAAATGCCCAACATTTGTATCGTCTAACGGCGCGTCCACCTCATCCAAAACACAAAAAGGCGCCGGGTTTAATTGGAAAAGCGAAAACACTAATGCGATCGCAGTTAATGTTTTTTCTCCTCCCGATAATTGATGAATGTTTCCTACTTTCTTTCCCGGAGGTTTTGCCATTAAAGCAACACCTGCATCCAGAAGATCTTCTCCAATCAATTCTAAATACGCAGTTCCTCCTCCGAAAACCTTTGGAAAATAGGATTTAAAAAATTCATTCACTTTATCAAAGGTCTCTTTAAAACATTGCTTTGTTTCTTTATCTATTTTTCGTATTGCTTCAATCAATGTGTTTAAAGCATCTTCCAAATCAGTAAATTGAGCATCTAAATAAACTTTACGCTCAGACAGTTCCTCAAATTCAGTAATTGCTGCCAAATTGATCGGCCCTAAACGATTGATGCGAACCCCGACTCGTTCTAGCCTTTCCATCCAATCTGATCCATTTGCTTCTTCTGGTAAATTTTCAATCAACGTATCCAACACAAAATCAGTTTCTTTAATTTGTTCTTGTACTGTGGATTGACGAGTCATCAATTCTTGTTGTCTTAAACGTTTTGCTTCTAACGTTTCTCTCGTTGATTGAATATTTGTTTCAGCCGTACGTCTTTGATTTAGGAACGCTTGCATCTCTTGCTCAACTCGATCGATCTGCTGTTTTGCCTGATTCAGTGCATCGTCAATTTGAACACGCTTCTCTAACGCGGATTGAAGCTTAGAATTTAATTCATTGAGAGGCTCATTCACATGCGTCAGCTCATCTGTGAATTTTTGTTTTTGTATTTCCAGCTGCTGCACATATACCCGTGCACGCGTAATCGTTTGCTCGAGCGCTTGTAACTCACTCTGCTTAGACAAAATTTTCAATTCTAATTGATGAGCTTCTTCTTTATCGGACTCAGCCTGACGACGAGTTTTCTCTAATACCTCTCGGAATTCATTGCGCCTCAAAAGCAGGTTTTCACGAACATCTGCATGCTCTTCCATCTCTTTAAGTGCATCACTCCATTGTTTTTTTGAATCTGCTAAATGCGAGATTGAAGTTTCAATACGCATTTGTTGCGAAGCTGCATCTTTCTCTAACACTATTTTTCTGGCTTGAATTTGATTGAGTTGCGTTTCATGAATCTGAATACGTGCTTTGTAATCAGACACAACGCTATGGGATTGAGCGATGGCTCTCTGTGAAGCATCACGCATTTTTTCAAATTCATTCAGTTGCGACGCGCTTTTAGATAAAGCTTGTTCAAGCGTTGCAACACGATCTTTAAGCTTAGCCAACTCATCTTGTATCTGACGTAATTCTGTTTCTCGATGAATAACCCCGGCCTGTTCGTCCGCTTCTTTCATCACACGCAACCAATGTGCGCCCACCCAAATGCCTTCTTGTGTAATAAAAGATTCATTTGGCGCTAATTCATGTCGATGAGATAAAGCTTCTTGAAGGTTATTCGCGACATACACCCCATCTAATAAACTGCCGAGACTCCACGGCGATTCAATTTTTTCTTTCAACAAAGGACGAGGTTGCGCCCCCAAAGCAGGATGAACAGCACCTCTCTCAATAAACGAAAGATTCCCTTTTGAAAAAGAATCGAGTTGTTTAGAAATAGGGTCTAGTTCATCGACACAAACAGCTTCTAGATACGTCCCCAATACCACTTCTACGGCTCGCTCCCATCCATGAACAACTTTCAATTCTTGTGCCAACCGCGAATGATTTGCTAATTGATGATGAGACAACCACTGAATCTCATCGCCTTTCTTCTTGCCTAATGCCGCTTGTTGTAATGCATCTAGAGAAGCAAAACGCCCCATGGTTGCCTGTAACTTTTGACGTGTTTCGGATAACTCACTTTCTAAAGATTGATTCTGTTTTTTTTGTTCCTCTATCTTCGAGAGAATTTCTGATAATTTTGCTTCATCCTCAGAAAGAATGTGCCGCTTTAATTCAAGTTCGCTTTGCAAATGCTCTAATTTCTTCACCAACTCCTGCATTTCTTCAGCGCTTTGAGTTTCTTTTTGAATCTTTTCTAGTTGTTGTGCAGCAAATTGTTTTTGTTCTTCAAGATGCTGAATGCGGGCTTGTTCTACTTGAGCGATTTGCGCAATCTCCGCGGCCCGAGTGTTAAATGTATCCCAATCATTCTGCCAATTTTGCAGATATTGTTCTGCTTCAGTCAGATCTAACCTGGATTGCTCAGCACGTTGCATCGTTGTGTCAGATAATGGCTTTAACTCTTCGAGAGCTTTCTGCAATGTTTGTACGTTTGTTTCATCACGAGACAATTCTTCAATTGCTTTTTGTAAATTCTGTTCGGTTTGCGAAAGTTCTTCGGTTAATTCTCCCCCTCTTGCTTTTTTATGTTCGATCGATTGTTCTAAACGAGTAATTTCACTACCTAATTGATAATACTTTTCTTGTACCTGATTAAATTGATCCCCAAGTTCTGTTTTTAAGAGTTGTTTCTTTTCTATCTCTGTTTCAACCCGTTGAAAATCTGCTTGATAAGAAGCCAATAAAGTTTCTTCTTTACTCAACATGATTTGATGATTTTCGAGTTCTTTTTTTATCTCTAACCATTTCAACGTTAGTAATTGAGCTTTCAACAAGCGTTCGTCTTCTTTCAAAACTTTATAACGCAGAGCGGCTCGCGCTTGTCGTTGCAATCTATCAAGTTGCTTACCCAGCTCTTCTCTTAAATCATTGACGCGGTTTAAATTCTCCCGGGTGCTTTTGATGCGACTTTCTGTTTCTTTTCTACGTTCTTTATAAAGGGTGATTCCTGCAACTTCTTCTAAATGTTCGCGAAGTTCTTCGGGTTTTGATTCAACAAGACTAGTGATTGTGCCTTGTCCAATCATAGAATAACTACGAGCCCCAAGGCCTGTGCCTAAAAAAACATCCGTAATGTCTCGACGACGACAACGCACGTTATTAAGAAAATAAGTCGATTGAGCTTCTCGATCGACGATTCGTTTGACCGAAATTTGATTGTATTTGGCGTATGCACCGCCTAAGGAATGGTCTTCATTATTAAAAATTAATTCAACGGAAGCTTGGCCAATCGGTTGACGGTCGCGAGAACCGTTGAAGATCACATCAATAATCGATTCTCCACGTAACTGTTTCGCAGAGCTCTCACCCATGACCCAACGAATAGCATCAAGAATATTTGATTTGCCGCATCCATTTGGACCAACAACCCCTGTTCGTATGCTTGGGAATTTGATAATCGTTGGATCAACAAAGGACTTAAAACCCATTAATTTTATAGCATCAAGACTTAAACTCATCCTACATTCCTTCCGCTTCAGCAGCCACGCTGAGCATCAAAGCAATACGTTTTTTTAATTGCTGTGACTGTTTTTGTAACCGTTCTATTTGTTTGTTTGAAGGTTGATGGTTCTTTTGCAATTGCAATTTAAGTATTTGGATTTTCTTATTTAATGCTGCTAATTGAGTTTCTAAAGCAATAATTTTTTGCCCGAACTTCTCCGGATTTGCCACCATCAATTGCGCAAGATTAGATAATTCCTCATAAGCTTGATCGGCGCTTTTACAAACAGCGGGAGAAACATTCGTGCCTGTATGACACTGTATTAACAGATCTCGTAGCGTTAACGGATGTGTTAAAAAATATTGTGCATCGTGCTGTTGTGAACAGCCGACTAATGCACAGGCAAAGAATACAAGTAAACCTATTTTCATTTTCATCCGAGTTAACCTAGAACAAGAGTAGCGCCAGAAACGTAATAAACGAGAGGAAGCAAAATTAATGCAGTGCCTAAAAGGAAATACATTAAGGGTGTCGATAGACCTAACTGATTGGGGGCCATTCTCCAGCCGATGTATTTCTTGATACTCACAACTAAAAACATAAATCCAACCAAATAACAAATACCGCTAATGACATGTCTTAATCCCGTTAGAGGCCCTTCAACAATGTCTCCAGAAACGCTACCGAAAGTCACATCGTCTGCATAAACAGCAAAAGAAAGAAAAAGAAAAAGGAAAAGAAAACATCGAGAAATACAAGATTTAAAACGTTGCATCCGCCCTATCCTTACATCACAAAAAGGCAATAAAGATAGACTGTTTGAGTACTTGAAGCAACATGCAATTGTGGCTCATCGAGCTGTACAACTGCTTGTTTTTTCTATTCTTGGGCGACCATTTGTATTCAAAATAATGGCTTTCGAAAATTCAAAGGAATCCTTCTTTAAACAGAACGAAACGGTACCGTTGTGTTGCGTTGTATTTCCAAAAGGCGTGAATTGAAGAAAAGAATGCCGATTAAATCCTTTCCACATGATATTTAACTCCTTGAGTGAATTTTCAGTATACAAAATGATCTGATCATCTGGTTGCACAACGCCATCGGCGTAACGATCAATAAAAACCAAGATTCCATGGTTTTTCCAAACATTTGCACATTGTCTTCCATGCAGACTGGGACAAATCGTAACGGTTGCGTTGTTAGCAATCGCAAGTCCTTTAGCAAATTGAATCGTGTGATAAAAACCCGATACCGCTTTATCTGCATGATGCTTTAACGAAATATTTCGAGTCATAGGAAGTCCAAAAGCAAACAGAACAATGACCATCGAAAGCACAATTAACAATTCTAAAAGCGTGAAAGCATAAGTCTGTTTTTTCATAGTCGTTTTGTATCGTGCCATCATCATTTCCATTATTTTTCTTCACTCATACACATTCTCGTCATTCCCGCGTAAGCGGGAATCCAGAAAAAAGATATATCGATTCTGGATCCTTAGCTTTCGCTAAGGATGACGGAACGGACCTGGATCCTTAGCTTTCGCGAGGATGACGACGATACTGCGGCCTTATTTTACGTGGAAATAACAACAGTACGTCTTCGCAGGAAGATCGAGTGAGTGTTACAATTTTTTGTGACTCAAATAAGGCTGCTATATGAACGTTAAATTGAAAATCGCTCTCGCTCAGTTGAACTTCACAGTGGGCGATATTTCTCGTAATTCGAAAAAAATCATTCGAGCTATTCAATATGCAAAAAATAAGCTGCACGCAGATTTAGTCGTCTTTCCAGAATTAGCTCTCACTGGATATCCGCCAGAAGATTTATTGCTAAGACCGCAATTTATTGCCGATGCAGAAAATGCGTTAAAAAAAATCCAAAAATACAGTGCGGATATTCATGTTATTTTGGGTTGTCCAACAAAGCCAAAAGATACTTGTTTTAATTCAGCGATTTGTTTATATCGCGAAAAACAACTTGCTTGCTATCACAAACAAAAACTACCTAATTACAGCGTTTTCGATGAAAAACGTTATTTCTCTTCCGGAACAAAACCCGTCGTTCTTTCAATCAAAGGCTTCCAAATAGCCCTCGCTATTTGTGAAGATGTCTGGTTCGAAGACGTCGCAAAACAAGCAAAAAAAGCCGGAGCTGAATGCATATTAGCGATCAACGCATCCCCTTTTTCTGACAAAAAATTTGCACGTAGAAAAGAACAATTAGAACAACGAATTAAAAAGATAAACATCCCGATTTTTTACCTGAATTTGATCGGTGGCCAAGATGAACTTTTGTTTGATGGACAGTCTTTTGTCATGGACAGTAGGAGACGCATTGTTGCGCAAGCCAAAGCGTTTGAAGAAGATTGGTTAACCGTGGAAATAGATCAAAACAAAAAAGTAATCCCAAAACCTCTTGCTCTGCCTTTATCTCCCATGGAATCTCTCTATAGAGCTTTGGTTTTAGGGGTTAAAGACTATGTGCAAAAAAATCAGTTTTCACATGTTTTTATTGGCTTGTCAGGAGGGATCGATTCTGCCCTTACGTTAGCAATTGCAACCGATGCGTTGGGAGCAAAAAATGTAACCGCTGTTATCATGCCATCACCATTCACAGCCTCTATGAGTGTTGACGATGCGATATCGCTATCAAAAGCTTTACATGTCGTTTATCAAATCATTCCGATTCATGACATTTTCGAAACTTCTCTAAAAACATTACATCCTGTGTTTTCAGGATTGCCAGAAGACATTACAGAGGAAAATTTACAATCTCGTATACGTTGCAATCTATTAATGGCGCTCGCGAATAAAACAAATGGATTAATGCTTTCGACAAGCAATAAAAGTGAAATCGCAGTTGGATATACAACATTGTATGGAGATATGTCTGGCGCTTTCTGTGTTTTGAAAGACCTCTATAAAACGCAAGTCTATGCCCTTTCTAATTATAGAAATCAAATCAGCGCGGTTATTCCTCAACGCATCATCGATCGCCCTCCTTCCGCTGAATTAGCATTCGATCAAACAGACCAAGACACGTTGCCGCCTTATGAAATCTTGGACAAGATTTTGTATCGTTTCGTGGAAGGAAATCAGAGCGCAGCTTTGATCAGCAAAACACTGCATCTGTCTATTGCATTAGTAAGAAAAGTGATCGCCATGGTGAAACGCAGTGAATATAAAAGACATCAAGCGCCACCCGGTCCGAGATTAACCGAACGTGGATTTGACAAAGATTGGAGATATCCGATCGTGGATAGATATTGGTAACAATTCTGGATTGTATGTTTCTTCCGTCATTCTTAGCTTCTTGCTGGAATCCAGGAAAATATATTAAATCTGAATTCTTAGCTTTCGCATGGAAAAAATTTTAAATCTATTTCTTTTCTGATATTTCCTGACTTATGCCAAATGTAAAAAGCATCCGTTCATCTTAAAAAAAACGGTGTAATTACAATTAGTTACGTTTTTCAAGAAGGCGAGAAACCGCAC
>JAHJDF010000010.1 GCA_018812595.1 Gammaproteobacteria bacterium | reverse complement strand
GGTCCCTTTTCTGCAACAACCCAATTATTAAAAGCTGCTCCTAATCTGGAATCATTAGAGGTATATGGAATTAAAGGAGATTTATCTCAATGCCCCTCTCTTCCTAAATTACGCTCATTGAACTTTTGGTTTGAGGCTGCAACAATCCTCGAGCAATTATTAAAAGCTGCTCCTAATCTGGAATCATTAGAGGTATATGGAATTAAAGGAGATTTATCTCAATGCCTCTCTCTTCCTAAATTAGGCTCATTGAACGTTGAGTTTGTGGATGCAACAACCTTCGAGCAATTATTTAACGCTGCTCCTAAGTTAGAATGGGTAAATGTTTATGAGATGAATCGGCCCAACTCTTTTTCAACGGATTGGCTAACGGCTGAATCTGATAACTCAACATCAGGTAGCATAAACGGATTTGATCCAAACGGAAGATTGACACTTAAAATATCAAAAAAGAAACTTCTGCTATTTAGGTTCTTAAAGAGGGGTTTACTTCGACTGCATCTTCATCAAGCAACCATCAACGCAGAAGAAGACATTGTTTTTTCGCCTATCGCCGCTCAATGGCGTTCCATGGATCTACCTTCAAATACTTCGACTCATGACGACTCAATCGTTGAAACAATGCCTTTGACAGCGAATCAATGGACATTGATTCCAACCAATTCGGCCGGTGATCAATTGATAGAAGTGACTTGTCGCCTTACGAGAGATAACAAAGAAACTCCATACGAATTGCAATACGACGCGCAACGGCATTTATACCGCATAAAAACCACAAAAGAGGCAACTTGCCAATTCCATTTGCAGCGCAGAGAAAACAGTTTGTTGCTAGAGGAGCAGATTAAAAAGCCGTCGACCAATCACTTATCCGAGATATGGAATTTATTTTTTCACGCAAACACTTATCAAGATTTTGTAGAGTCCGTACGAAAGTTAGAGATTAAAGAAAAAGAACCTCTCATTCAGGAACTCATGGCCCACATCAAAGACCTTCCAAATGGCATCCCTTTTGATGCAAAAGAAACAAACTTCGACACTCTCAAATTAGTTTCAGTAAATGGCGGGGCGTGCGAACATCGCGCGAAACTCTTTTGTGCAATGGCAAACGCCCTCGATATAGATTGCCGCTTAGTTTTCAATAAAACTCATGCATTTGTGGAATGGCGTGGTTCTTTAGAACAGCCTTATCAAACTTGCTCCTTAGGTGGCGGTGGTGGCGTCGAAATTCAATTGCAAGAAAAAACATCCTTTGAAGAGCAAATATTCAACGCTAGCGAGGCCGATAAAGAAAGAAGACGGAAAAAGCTTCGGGGAAATCCATTCATTCGACAAGCGCTGCAAGAACCTCCAACAAAAACGTTGGGGCAAGAAGACCCTTTCAGCACCCAACTTTATTTAAGCCTTGACCTCACACAAGATATTAAACGTTTCCAAAATTATCTTCTGAAAAATGACATCGAATACCTTTACATCGATTCTCCTGAAACCACACGAGAAAAATGGAAGCAAGACCTACTCATTCAAGATAAACAGGTTGCATTTTGTGACGGCGAATTACCGGCGTATTTAAAAGAAGGAACTCAACAGAAAGTATTGCTTATCAACTGGGATACTTTTTCTCCAGAAGAAAAAGCAGCGTATCAAAGCTTTTATGACACCAAACCAACGCTCTATGGATCGCCTATCCCAGAACACATCACGGTGATAGGATTTTTATCGAAGCAAGAATACAAAAAAACAGGGGCTGATTTCCGCTCAAGGGCCCCGTCCATCGCTCAATTGGATTGGCCAACGGAAGCTGTTGTGCAGACAACACCCACTCCATCGCAATCTATCGAAATCCCTTTATATGGCGACGAAGATTTCGAATCCCTAATTCGCCAATGGAGTCTGACGGATCAAGGCATCGTCCTGAAACCAGGCCTCCTTGCTTCTAACATTCCAAGTGATGAAACAGCCTCTCAACCCATTCAACTTACGCTGATTAATCCACCGAAAACAGAAGCGTTTCAACGCTTTTACGAAGACCTCATTCAACGCAAAAAGGTTTACGTGAACGGAGCCTTCGAATCGCTCCCAGAGCACGTCACGATTACCTGCGAGCATCGCACGTATCCGTTCGAACAACTTTTTAAAAAACAAAATCTTTCCTGGAGCGTCCCACGCGTTTTTACTGCAGAGACGCCGCTCTTTCTTCTGAACCCTTTTACCTTCCATACCTTTTTCACGTCATTGGAAGTTAAACCCGAGCAAAAGGAAGCAGACTTTGGCCGCGTTACGCTCGGAAAAGGCATCTTGGAAAAACATCGCCATCAACACATAGTGATTCGAATTACACAACCGATTCGTGACGGTCAATGGGCTCAACTGCTAGAAAACATTGCGGACGATCAGTCGATTGAATTTCAAATGTCGCCGAAAGTTTCTTTGCCCCAAACGTTTCCTCGCCCATCGACTCAAGAGAGCGTTCCAACACGGCAACCTATTTCTTTGCTTGAAGCAATAATCGACAAAACGAATAACCAACCAACTCTTCTTGTGGCTAATGACACACGACAAACCGTGCAACAATTACAACAAGTTCTAAACAAGGGCGAAGCCTGTCTTCGTGTCATCACATTAAATGCAGCTTTAAACGCTTCAGACGTTTTATTGCGATCAGAGTTTTCAGAAAATACCGAGCAAGGCTTACGTTCCATGAAGATTCTACCGTCTGATCTTGTCACTGCCCTTCGCCGAGGCGACTGTGTGATCGTGCATACGGACGAACTCTTGTCTCCCGATTTATTGGGCAAGTTTGAACCTTTATTGTGTGAACACCCTTATCTTTGGATCAACGGTCAACGGGAGCCCTTGAACGGTCGCCTTTATTTTGTCACGACAGAAGGAAACGTACCGTCCTCGTCTGCGAACGCTGTGTTTGAATACAAACCGGAACCTAAAGAACACACTCAGGACTCTGACAACAAAGCCCCCGTTGAATTAAACGAACAATTTGTCGATCCGTTTATGGAGCGATTGCAAGAGAAGAAATACCTCTTTTTAAAAGGGCCTACTTGTAGCGGAAAGACTTATTTTGTCCAACACATCCTGCGTCAGAAAAAATCAGCGCTTCACATTCATTCCGGCATTCGACAGGTTGAAGTGTGGCTCGAAAAAGGCGGGGTTTTATTTATAGACGAAGCTAATTTGCAAGAAGAAGCCTTGTTATCTCTTTTCAAAGGCATCCAAAACAACCCCTCAAGTATTTTGCTGAACGGGAAACTCCGTGAATTAACCGATCAACATTTCTTAGTTTTTGCAGGAAATCCGGACACGTATCACGGACGCCGAGAGTCGCGCTTTCTCAGCCAATGTGTCACAACCATCGAAGTTCAAGAAATGCCTAAAGAAAAGGTTCAATCCATTTTTAATAAAGATTTACAGCGGGCGGCTCTTTCTTTTGTGGGCGACTACAACGTGGCAAAAACGGTGGCTAAAACTTATCGTGAACAAAACCTGATCTACACCGCCCGAGAAGCCCGTGCTGTCGTTAAAAAATTAGAAGCGATTGCAAGTTTGAAGTTCCCCCAACCGTTGGATCTAACGGATACACAACTGGCTTGTTATCTAGAAATGGATGGAAAAATTCGAGGCCAAGAAAAGAATTTTTTGAAAGCAGACATAGCCAAACGTTTAGAAAAACTCTCGCAACCCTTGTTTCCAATAGATTTGCAATACTACGTTTCACAACAAGGTATAAAGAAATTTGCATTTGTTCCGGAATACCGCGAAGCGATGATGAATTTGCATTGCGGGTTGTATCTACGGGATAAACAACAAGGAATCCCGCGCAGTTTGTTATTGGAAGGCCCAAGTGGCATCGGAAAAAGTTCGCTAGTGGCCTATTTTTTAAAAAGCCGCGGTTTTGTGAATTGCACAAAAAAGGACGGTGAAAAACAGCAGACCGCTAAAAAGAATAAAAAAGCGTTTTATCAAATCACAGCGGATTTGTCGGGCGAAGCAATTGAGAACATCATCAAACAAGCCTTTGAAGAAGGGGCGATCGCGGTGGTAGACGAAGTCAACTTGTTGGAAACCGTGGAAAAAGACCTGAATGCTTATTTGCAAGGCGAAGATGAAAACGGGCAGGCGCCAAAAGAAACCGGATTTTGGCTCATTGCCACACAAAACCCCGCCAGCCAATTTCGAGGAAGAAAAGCAGCATCTCCTGCACTACTCAATCGATTTACAAAAGTACAAGTCTCTGAAATTTTGGATCCCGAGTCTCTTCAAAAAATTGCGAATAAACCAGGAGATATGACGTCTCTTATTGAACATTATCGCGAAGCAAAAGCAGACGGGTATCTTGTTGATGTAACCCCCACTTTGCGAGATTTCATTACACAGACTCAGGCATTTCGCAAAGCCCTCTCATTCAAAACACCAGATTCTTCGCAAAAATATGAAAAAGAAAGGTCGAATCCAGGATGCAATTTACCCCAATCATTTCTAAGATTTCCTTAAGATGAAGCATCTATACTGATTTAATGAAAGGTTAGCTTGCGTGTGTACGTATTGTTGGAGAGGGACTTTAGTCAAAGCTAAGGATCAAGAAAAACAATGAATGGCATGCCATGAATGCTTTAAAAAAATAGATTACAACAACTCCGGAGTTTGATGATGTTTGAAAATATTAAAAATAGAGTTGATTTAGTGAAGGCACTATCCAAAGAAACGTGCGAACCGCTAAGCGGTTACATACAGTTATTAGCTTTTTCGGAAGATTTTTTTCATGCGCCTTGGATCAAAGATTGTGATGAACTTATCAAGCTTTTTGATGATTTGTTTATTAATAAGGGATCTCAATATCAAAACAAGGGCGGCGCAGAGCTTCAAGTCACTATTTTTGAAGAGCTAAAGAAATACTTGAAAAAAAAGGAACAACCCTTAATTCATTCGAAGAATGGATTTATTTGTACCCCCGAAAATTTTTCAAAATTTTATAAGAGTTGTTCCACTTTGGATTGTGTAACACCTTGTAAAAAAGAGTTATTGGAGACCTGTAAAAAAACGGGGTTTCCCTTATTCGAAAAAAATAAAATAGATCAAAACAGAGAAATATTGGTTAATTTATTGGAATCTAGCCAAGAAGGATGGCATTCCACAATACTAGTAGGGCTTGCAGAACTGAAAGAACGTTGCTCGTGGTTCGGTATTAACGCTAGAGACATTTCTTTGTGTTTAAATCAACCAGGAAAGTTTATTGCCGACTATTATGTGTCACTAGAAGAAAAAAGGAAAAGCGGGTTTAGGCGATTCTTTTAAAATTTTAACCAATGTTTTTATAACAATAGGTCTTCACCTTGACACTTTGATTTGGACTAATAGAGTTCGTGCGATTTTTAACAGAAGGAGTCCCGCGCATGCAGTTAGAACCACATTCAAACTTCAAAAATTTCTTTCTTATTCAACACCCCATTATTAGTTATAAATTAGCTCTTCTTCGAGATCCCACAACAAACCGAAAACTCTTTAAAGAATTAACAGAAGAAATCGCCATCTTGTTGGGCTACGAAGCTACGCGCGATTTGCCTCAGACGACCCGCCCAATTCAAACGCCATTGGAAACATTTGATGGGAAAGATTTAGAGAGCAATCAATTTGTTATTGCCCCTATTCTCAGAGCAGGTCTTGGGATGGGCGATGGTTTGTTGAAGTTATTGCCCATGGCAAGTGTGGGGCATATTGGATTTTATCGGAATGAGCAGACGCTACAGGCCGTGGAATACTATTTCAAAATTCCACCGAACAGCGAAAAAGCACTTTATTTAGTGTGTGATCCGATGTTAGCGACAGGCAACACAGCAGTTGCAGCCATTTCTGAGTTGAAAAAACGTGGTGTCGGTCACATTAAGTTTTTCTGTATGGTGGCAGCTCCTGAAGGGGTGGAGCATATGACGAAACACCACCCGGATGTTCCGATCTATGGGGCCAGTCTAGATCGCGAACTTAATGAAAACGGGTACATTCTTCCAGGCCTAGGCGACGCCGGAGATCGCCTCTGGGCTGTGAAATAATTTTCTATCTCACTTCCGTCATTCCCCTCTCACTTCCGTCATTCCCGCGAAAGCGGGAATCCAGACCGAAGTCATTCCCGCGAAAGCCAAGAAGCCAGAAAATATATAAACACAAGTGGATTTTTTTATAGAAAGTATCGAGCGTTTCAACGGCCAAATTCAAAAACTCTGCTATTTTTTTCAAAGCAATTAATCGTTATTTCCATCTATTACAAAAAATTACTTCTTGAGGATTATTTATGTTTCATAAAAGACAACAATTAAAAGCATTGGAACAATTTTATTTTGCAAATTACGGTCAGTTTTCTGTGGAGCAGGATGTGGATCTACATATTCAGTGTGTCTATACAGGTCTTACTAAGCATGGTTTTAATATTAATGGTTTATTGTCATCGGTAGCAGGTAAAGGATTTTTGATAAAATTACTAGCCCCAGGAATTCAAAATAAAAACAGCCCAGATATGTTTAAAAATGTAAATCTTAGGTTGTTTGGTGCAGATGTTTGGACTGTAAATGCTTTAGATCGTAGGTTTAAAAAATATTCAAAAAAACAGCTCAAAAGACAGAAAATAAAATTTTCTTGCAAACGTTAGAGAGGCGATAGATCGCGTTTTTACAGTGTGATGTGTTTTTATTTCCGTGTAGGGGAGAGTTTAGAGATTAATAATTTTTTTCTGGATCCTTAGCTTTCGCGGGAATGACTTCGGTCTGGATTCCCGCTTTCGCGGGAATGACGGAAGTAAGGGGAGAATGACGGAAGTGAGAGGGAATGACTTCGGTCTGGATTCCCGCTTTCGCGGGAATGACGGAAGTGAGAGGGAATGACGGAAGTGAGAGGGAATGACGGAAGAAAAGAGGGGATGTCGGAGTGGCTACCTACATGACCTTGATGTAAGCCTGATCGCGTAGTCCGTTAATAAACGTTTGTACATTTTCTTCTAATTTTCTTCTGAAGATTAATTCTTGTATTTCTTGTGTGCGGGCTTTTGAGCTTTGTTGCACGTTTCTCTTTGCGATCACTTTCACTAAATACACACCATCTGGCACAACGACAGGCTCACTAATTTCGCCAGCTCTTAATTTGAAGGCTGCATTTGCAACATCTTTTTGCAATTGATTGGCTTTAACCCAACCCATGTAACCGCCGTGGCTCGCATTCGTTCCTTCTGAATATTTCTTTGCGAGCACTCCGAAATTAGTTCCTCCAATCGATTTTTTTCGCAAATTCGTCAACGTGTTGATTTTGTTTTGTGTATTACTGCGATTTGTTTTCTTTAAAAAGATCGTTTGTATTTCTAGTTCTTGGCTAGCAGATGATTTCGTCGCGCCTTTTACCCCAAGTAATTTGATGATGTGAAAACCATTCGGCGTTTGAATGGGACCTGCAACTTCTCCTTGTTTCATATGCTTTACGTGTGATGCAAAAACTTCGGGTAATTCCGCTGCTTTTCTCCAGCCTAAATCACCCCCTTGCAATGCTTGGCTCCCGCGAGATTCAGTTGCTGCCAACTGTTTAAAATCAGTCCCTGATCGCAGTTTCTTAACGATAGCTTCCGCTTTGTCGCGTACTGTTTTTAATTGCGCTGGAGTTGGCTCATCCGGCAAGGCAATCAAGATGTTTGCTAGATGGTATTGCGGAGATGTTTGTGCAGGATTGGCTTGCAGGTAGTCGTTTACTTCTTGAGGCGTAATTTGAATGCGCGAAGCAATCATTTGCCCTTGTAGCTTTTGCACTGTGAGCTCTTTTTTTAATTGATCACGAAACGTTTGAATAGAAAGCCCTTCTTGTTGCACAGAGGCATACATCTGTGCTTGCGTGAGATGATTTTGCGCAGATAAGCGCCGAATGGCTTGGTTTAGCTCGGTATTGCTGATTTCAATATTGGAGCGCTTCGCTAATTGCAATTGCAGCTTTAAATCGATCATGTGTTGCAAAATGTTCTTTCTTAATTCTGCTGTGTTTGGCATTTGAATATTTTGTCGTTTCAATTGTGCTTGAGCGAGGCGAACCTGATTGTCTAGTTGTGTTTCTGTGATGACGTCGTCATTCACAACAGCAGCGATGCGGTCAAGCGCTTGATCGTTTGTTGTTGCTAAAGCTGCTGTTGAAAAAAATGCAACCGTCACCAGCAACATAGAAAGACATATTTTTTTAAACATTAAATTAATTCTCCTGTCCAAAGGCATCTTCATACCCATTAATAGAATCTGATAGTAACGAAGTCGGATCACCACTTCCTACGTCCCCTAGTCCTTTCAAGGCAAACTGAATATAAAAGCCGTGATCGTATTGATTACGATGATTGGGGTTAGGTGCTGGATATTCCCCAATAAAACTTTTCGTTCCTACAAAACGCACCGCCCAGCAACAACTTTCATACGCTAATCCGTACACATAAGCCATTTCGTGTCCGTGACTCCAATTATAGTTCCAGCGTCCAAGAACGCTCCAATGATTGGTTAATCGCCAATACGTGGAGATGTCCGTTTGCTTGAGATTGTTCTTTTCAGAATCAAGTGGCAATCCCGGCAATGCATCACCCCCTCGTGCGTAATGAAACCCTAAATTCAAAATGTGATATTGATCTGGCTTGTATTGGAACTGTAACTGCTCGTCGTCGAAATCATTAAATTTAGTATTCCAATTCGCATTTGCCCAAGCAGACCAAGCGGTGTTGAAGTTATAAGTTGCTTTTGCCGCAATAGGAGAAACCGGTCGCCTGTACATCATATCATTCGGTTGATTTTGGTCGGGTCCGTAATACAAAGAAACTTTTCGATGCTCCAGATAGTGGATTTGTCCAATACTGAAGGTTGCTTTTTCATTGCCCGAAGAATTTTCCAAAAAGCGTGTTGAGATCCCCAACGTAATTTGATTGGTATCCCCGATTCGATCAATTCCGCTAAAACGATTGTCTTGAAACATCAAGTCGTAATTAAAAGATTGTACGTTGGTGTCGAAATAAGGGAGTTGATTCTGATTGTGATACGGCACGTAAAGATAATAAATCGTAGGTTCTAACGTTTGTCTGTAATCATTTTTGAAAAACGTCACTCGACGGTCGAAATAAACACCGCCTTTTAAATCAAACATCGGAATCCATAAATCAGGATTGTCCTTTGCGCCGATGAATTCATTGCGCACGTTGTATTTCAACAATTGCACCTGCATGCGAGGGGTGAGGTACGAAAACGCATTGCTAAACGGATAACTAATCGCAGGCCGTATATCCACTCGATTCGCATTTACAGGATCGGGCTCTGTACTGGGGTTTTGTGGGTCGCGTTTCTTTGTGAAACGCACAAGCTCTGATTGCAGAGCGTAAGTGAAACCGCCTAACGCATCCGGATATTCTGAATTTAACTGTAATTGAGGTAAGCGATTGTATTGGTTGGTTGTGTTGAGTTCATCTACCGGATGGAGTGTTTGATAATCTTGTACATTTCCAAGGAAATTCCAGTGTTCTCCTGCATACATCAATCGTGCTTGACGCAAGAGTTGGTTTTCACTGCTTTCAACTGTTGATGCCCCAAAATCTTTTGTGAATTGATCGTCGCTTACATAGTTGTAATCGATGTCTCCATTCCAGTGAGGATTAAAGCGCGTTTGATTTTGCCAAGAGAACCCCAATCGATTCGGGCTTGCGTTTTCGAGGTTATGTAACGTAGGGCTTGTTGCCCATTCGGTGAGAGCCGTGTTTTGAAATCGCTTAAAGGCTCGATCGGAATTGATGAAGCTGACATGGAACTGGCCGTTGCTTTTTTCTGTTAGGTAACGAAACAGACCGTTCCAGAGCACTCCACGATGCGTCATGATTTTTGGTGTTACGGTTGCATCGTAATTAGGAGCTAGGTTGAAATAATATGGTATTGAAAGAATAGAACCCGATCGCGAGTTGGAGCCGTAAGACGGCATGAGAAAGCCTGAGTAACGTTTTTTGTTAATTGGAAAATTGAAATAAGGGGTATAAAAAATCGGAATGCCATGAATATTTAAACGAGTGTTGTAAGAAGTACCTCTGCCGGATGTTGTATTTAATCGAATCGTCGAAGCGCGTAAATTCCACGCATGACAGTTCGGTGTACAGGTGGAATAACTGGCGGTTCGAAATTCAAAAAGATGGGGTTTGATTTGTTTTGCTGTTTTTGCCGTTCCTCGCGCTGTCATTTGATACCAATGAATTTCTTTTTGTTTTGTTTTTGGGTTTGTGACAGTGACCGTTTTTTCGTTACGCAAACTTATTCGATAACTGACATTGTTTAATTGCATTGCTTTTGTGATGAAGTCGATGCATCCGTCTGTTCCGATGATTAATTTATCGGACTCTTTGATATGCACATTTCCAGTTAAATCAATCTTTTCTGCTTTACCTGTTTTTTTATTGAGATGAACACGTGCTAAATCGGATTTTATTTGTTGATCGGGCCGTGTAATCACCACATGCCCTTTGAAGGTGGAGTAATTTTTTATTGCGTAAATGACTTGATCTGCTGTGACGTCGTAATTTTGTTGTTGTGATGTCACGTAAGGATTTGGGGTGTATTGAATGGGCGTGTTGCGATAATAACCGCCACAAATATTCAAGCGATTGGGTGTTTGTACCCAATCCAGTTGTTTCGCCAGCGAAGTGTTTGCAAAAGTGATTTTAATTCCGGCATTGAGAGACAAAATGGATAAAAAAATCAGTATTTTTTTGGTGTTTTTATTAAGACGCATATCAACGGTTCATTGGCAAAAAAGGCCGTAAAGATCCCATGCCACAAGAATTTTGCAAGGCGAATTTAGAGTGTAAATAGAGCCTTTAAAGCAGCCCCGTGATCCCTATATTTTTACTGTCATCCTAGCGCAAACGAGATGACGACAGATGCAGTAGTTAATACTTTTGAAAAACAAGGGGGGTCCAGTAGAATGCGCGCTCTTTTGTCCTTAAGGAGCGCACACGATGCTGGATTTAAAGCAATATATAAGGGATTTTCCTGACTTTCCGAAGCCAGGCATATTGTTCAAAGATATCTCTCCGATACTCAAATCATCTGAAGCCATGGCTTATGTCGAAGAACGTATTTATCAGCATTTTAAAGATCGGAAGATTGATCTTGTTGCTGGAGCAGAATCGCGTGGTTTGATGTTTGCGAGTGCTTTAGCAGAGCGGTTCGAAAAAGGCCTTATTATGGTGCGCAAACAAGGCAAGTTACCTGGCCCCACAAAAAGCGTTGCTTACGATATTGAATACGGAAGCGCTGTGATGGAAATTCAAGAAGATGCTGTTGCACCCGGTCAGCGCGTTTTGATGGTGGATGATTTGCTTGCAACCGGAGGAACGGCGAGCGCTGCTAGTCAGTTAATCGAGTCGGCTGGTGGTTTTGTGGTCGGTCATGCTTTTGTGATTGAACTTTCTTTCTTACAAGGGCGTGATCAATTAAAAAATTATGAAATATTAACGTTGGTGAATTATGAAGAATGAAGCAGTAAAAATAGGAATTATTGGTGGCACTGGAGTTTATGATCCAGCGCTTTTAAAGGATGCACGGCAAATAAAAGTCTATACGCCTTTTGGGACGACTTCTGATTTGATCACCATTGGTGAATATGCCGGTAAGCAAATAGCTTTTCTGCCGCGACACGGGACGCATCATCATATTCCCCCGCACCATATTCCTTATCGCGCTAATTTATGGGCATTAAATCAGCTGGGTGTGGAACGTTTAATCTCCCCGCGTGCTGTTGGAAGTTTGCATGAAGAGTTGGCTCCAGGAGACATTGTCATTACCGACCAATTTGTTGATTTCACGAAGCGACGTGAAAGCACGTTTTATGATGGCGGTGAAGTGGGACATATCTCAGTGGCAGAACCTTTTTGCCCAGAGTTGCGACAGTTGGCGATTCAATCGGCTCAGAAAACTGGTGTTACAGTGCATCCGGACGGTACGAGTATTTGTATTGAAGGCCCGCGTTATTCGACTCGCGCAGAATCCATCTATTTCAGAGATGCTTGTAAGGCTTCCACTATCGGAATGACGTTAGTGCCTGAGTGTGTGTTAGCACGAGAACTTGAGATTTGTTATCTCTCGATTGAAGCGGTGACCGACTACGATTCTTGGTCTGATGAAGTCGTTGATACACGTGTTGTCAAAGAAGTGATGAAGAAAAACAGTCAAACGTTGCGCGACATCTTATTAGATCTTATTCCCAAGATTCCGGAAGGCCGCAATCAGTGTGATTGCGAACATGCCCTAGAACACGCCATGATCTGATTCGAGGCGAACGAGCATTAGTACGGAATTTTTTCCGTCGTCATTCCCCGCGCCAGCAGTCGTCATCCCCGCGCCAGCAGTCGTCATCCCCGCGCCAGCAGTCGTCATCCCCGCGAAAGCGGGGATCCAGAATTAATATCTTTCCTGAATTCTTAGCTGTAGCTAGGAATGACGGAGAAACATACGATCCAGATTCATTCCGTTGAATATATAACGCTTACGATCTTTGCGTAATTTCTACGCTTGTTCCGTTGTTGTCTCTGAGGCAAAACAAGAATTGATAAAACACACCTCCTTTTTTCATTTTTGGATTCACATATGTCTTTAGCGATTGTTTTTAGTCGAGCGCAGTCAGGGATTCGTGCACCCTTGGTAACTGTAGAAATACACCTTTCTAACGGCTTGCCGCGTTTCTCAATTGTTGGTTTGCCAGAAGCGGAAGTGAGGGAAAGCCGAGATCGCGTGCGAAGCGCTTTGATTAATTCGCATTTTGATTTTCCTGTGAACCACATCATCGCAAATCTAGCTCCAGCGGATTTGCCTAAAGAAGGTGGGCGATTTGATTTACCGATTGCCATTGGCATTTTGGCAGCTTCCAAACAAATTCCTGAAGAAGCGTTACAAGAATATGAATTTATCGGCGAACTTGCTTTATCTGGTGAAATTAGAGCGATTCAAGGAGTGCTTCCTTTCGCATTGAGCGCAAAGAAAACAAATAAAAAATTGATATTGCCTTATGCCAATGCAAAGGAAGCTGCGTTGATTCGCGATATCGAAGTCTTTCCCGCAGAACACATTACAGACGTATGTGCACACCTTTTAAAACGCACGCCTATTGAACCCTATCGAAATAAAGAGTTCTGTTCACAAGCTGTCTGTTTAGAAGACATGGAGGATGTACAAGGACACCAATCGGTAAAACGTGCGCTTGAAATCGCGGCGGCTGGAGGACATAGCGCGCTGCTAGTTGGTCCTCCCGGTACAGGCAAGACCATGATTGCGTCTCGGTTTCCAACAATTCTTCCTTTATTAACAGAAGCCGAGGCGCTTGAATCGGCAGCAGTTCTTTCCATCAGCCATCAAGGGTTTGACCCGAAAAAATTTGGGAAAAGACCGTTTCGTGCGCCTCATCACAGCGCTTCCAGTGTTGCGATTGTGGGGGGAGGCAATCCACCACGGCCGGGAGAGATTTCTCTCGCACATCAAGGGGTGTTGTTTTTGGACGAATTGCCTGAATTCAATCGGCACGTATTAGAAGCTATGCGAGAACCTTTGGAATCTGGAACGATCGTGATTTCTCGAGCTGCCAGGCAATGCACTTTTCCCGCTTCTTTTCAGTTGATTGCAGCGATGAACCCTTGTCCGTGTGGTTATTACGGAGACCCTCAAAACAATTGTCGTTGTACCGTTGATCAGATCAACCGTTACCAATCACGCATCTCGGGACCCATTTTGGATCGTCTAGATTTACACGTGAGTGTGCCGCGTTTGCCGATTAGTTTGATTACTGTTTCTAAAAAAACCGGCGAGCGAAGCGAGGTGATACGAAAACGTGTTGAAGAGGCAAGAAAAAAGCAATTCGATCGAGCAGGGTGCATAAATGCAAAATTGTCAGTGCAAGCGATGAAGACAACTTGTGCGTTGCAGCCCAGAGAAGAACATTTTTTAAATACAGCTATTCAGAAATTAAATCTCTCTGCACGCAGCTATCATCGCATTCTAAAAATTGCACGGACCATCAGTGATTTATCAAACGCTAATACAATCCAAACGCTTCACTTGGCTGAAGCCATGCAATTACATCGTTGGATACGTTTGTGAAGGGGGCCTGTTGCAATCCGCCCGTTTCGTCTTGCAATCTGCTCGTTTCGTCTTGCAATCTGCTCGTTTCGTCTTGCAATCTGCTCGTTTCGTCATCCCCGCGAAAGCGAGGATCCAGAAAAATCAATAAATTACGCGTCAAAAATTTCTCGAAAAATTCGGATTGCAAC
This sequence comes from Gammaproteobacteria bacterium, assembly GCA_018812595.1. GTDB lineage: Bacteria > Pseudomonadota > Gammaproteobacteria > UBA12402 > UBA12402 > JAHJDF01. The sequence goes on along the minus strand of JAHJDF010000010.1, from coordinate 760 downwards.
AGGTCCTGAAGGGGGGGGTGACAGCGGTCTGGATTCCCGCCAACATATGAACTTGAAGAAAATGAAATCTGGTGCAATCTATTTTGCTAATTTAATTCAATCCTTATTTAAGGAGTATCCCTATGTTGAAACAGAGTATCGCTTTAATTATCGCTTCTTTGCTTGTTGTGCTTTCAATGAAGTATCTGCACCAAGGATTGGAAGGAATTGCGATCATGCATGCTTATATGGTGAATGGGTTTGGAAAGCTCTTTGCGGGTGGGGCGTCTGGTTACCTGGCAAAGAATGCGATCGTGTTATTCGTAATTCCTTTTGTTATTGCTGGAATTGTTAGTGGAATTTATTGGCTCTTTAAAAAAGGCGGCATGCCTTATGTGTATCATGTGATGTGGGCTCTTTGGATTGTGTTAGCAACAGTAGTTATTTGCGAATACAGCCCCATGCATCTTCTGTTTTCGACTCTATCGTAAACTGTATTCGTCACCCCCCCTCTCTCTTGTCATCCCCGCTTCGGTGTGGATCCAGACTGGATTCCCGCCTTCGCGGGAATGACGGAGCTTTGTGTGGGAAGGACGGAGCTTTGTGTGGGAAGGACGGAGCTTTGTGTGGGAAGGACGGAGCTTTGTGTGGGAATGACGGAGCTTTGTGTGGGAATGACGGAGCTTTGTGTGGGAAGGACGGAGCTGGATGTGGAGATTGCAACAAATCGTTCTTTTCTAAGACGCTTATTCATCGCATCTCTACGATACTTTGTGGATCT
>JAHJDF010000087.1 GCA_018812595.1 Gammaproteobacteria bacterium | reverse complement strand
CATAAATCGTTTGCCTTTTTATAAGATAGTCCTGCCCAAAGATCGCTTTGTGTTGTTCATCAAATTGATCGCGTATGCCTGATAGTTGGAATTGTAGTTCTCTACTAATCTGACCATTGTTAACAACTTGTTTCATCACTGCGCTAAAAGATTGCATGAGGTGCACATAGCGTTCACGAGCCAATTGATCACTTTTCTGTATTAGACCCTGCGTCTGTACAAATCCCCCCGCCATATTTTGGGTTAACTGTTTAAACTCTTCTCCTATGTACTGAGCCAACCCTTCTGCAACTTTGTCAATCTGAGTCAGCATTTTTTCTTCAAGGGTAGGGCCTTTTTCAACAAACAAGCTTGAAATAATATTTGCGCCTTCTGCCATCACAACAAAAGGGGCCAATACGCCCCCAGAAAGTGCGATCTTTCCGCAAAGTCCAGCAAGCCCAAGACAAATGTTCGCTGTGCCTTTTGCAAACTTTAGGTAGGTCCGTGTGTCTGTTAAAAAATTTACGACGGCATCGTATCTGTCTCTATGTTGCTCCGGGATTTGATTCCGTGTGTCTGTTAAAAATTTTACGGTGGCATCGTATTTGCCTCTATGTTTCTCGGAGATAAAAGACCTAACTTTTTCGTTACCTCTCTGCAACTGCTGTTGAACCACCTTTACTTTTTCCTTCCCTGTTTCTTTGTATTCATTTGGAATAAATTCTGCTGCAAAAGAAGCGGTTCTCACGGAGAAAGAAGCGATTCTCACAGAGACCGTTAAAAGATGTTCAGCAATAGCAATACCTTCATTTATGTTGACAAGGTATCTAGCATTCCTTTGCTTTATTTCCTCCTTCCTCACTTTTCTAATAGCGTCTGAACGATCATTTAATTGAGCATCTCTTTCTGGCGAAGCAGGAGAAGCCAATAAAATCTCAATTTCTTCCTGCCATTTTTGAATAGCAAAATTAGAACTATTTTGTTTTAACGCTTCTTGTGTTGCGTTTACTAAGTTTTTAGCGACTTTTTGCAAAGCCTCTGGTTTCGCCAAACTAGTTTGTGCTTCATCCAATTTTTTAAGCTGCTCAGCATGTGCTTTCAAACAATCGGACACCCTTTCTGGATCAGCTTCTGCAATTGCTTGTGCTAAATTTTGTGTCGCACTCCTTAAACCTTGCGTAACTTCAGAAGCGTCATTAACGGTTTTTTTGTAGTTTTTATCCGCAAACGTTGAATACGTTTTTAACCCTTTTTTATATGTTGTTAATGTTTCTCTAGTAAATTTATTGAAATGATGAAAAGTATTAACAGAAGTAGCGCAATTTTCAGCACTCAGTGAAGCCGAAGCTTCCTGAATGAAATGAAGATCAAAACTTAAGGAGTCAACAGGTTCACCTTCTTTTATCCTTTTTTGGAAAAGAGTGCTGATCTTTACCAAAGCTTTATTCAATACTTTACTCAACTCACCAGCGCTTCCATACCCCTCTATTTCTTCTAAGAGTCTTCTTGAACGATTAGACGCAAACGAAATCGATTTTGTTTCACTTTCAGTTTTTAACATTCTCTTCAATCTCTCTCTGTAAAAAGGTTCGTTTTATCGAAGCACGATAAATCGTGTTTCTAAATTTTTTGCTCCGTCGTTATCCATGACTGCAGCAGGGCTCCAGTTACTCGATTTCATTTCTGGATACTTAGCTTTCGCAGGGATAACGATACAGCTGCTATTTAAAATTCAATGCATCGACGGGATCCATCTTGGCTGCTCGTCTTGCTGGGAAATAGCCGGCTAATAAACCTAGCACAGCTAAAATCGTGATCGTGACGATAAAAACAGTCATCGATAAGGTTGGCACACCCAGCCATTCTGGCAACGTGATCCATTGCAATATTGTGACGATGAACCAAGCCAACACGAACCCCAATACTCCTCCCGCCCCTACTAGCATCAATGCTTCTAATAGCACCTGCGCCAAAATATCCCAGGTGCGTGCACCTATCGCCTTGCGCAAACCAATTTCTTTCGTCCGTTCTGTCACAATTAAGAACATGATGTTGGCAACACCCAGACTTCCAACACCTAATGTCAATGCGCCGCAAATGCCAAGAAAAAGCTGAATGCCAAAAAAGAACCAGGTGAAGAAACGAAACATCTTAGTGGTGTTAAACACTCGTAATGCGCTCGGATCGGTTTTATCAAAATGCAATTTCTGCGCGAGGTAACTGCGAATATCTGCTTCTACTTGAGGCAAATTATCGATCGACGCCGGATGCACAATGAAATAAGGAATGTCGTTATTTCCCCAAAGAGCGATCGCCGTCGTATAAGGAACAATCGCGTTGTTTTCATAAAAGCTATAAACGCTCTTCGAACTCTTCTGAATAATTCCTATCACAATAAACGGAACATTATCAATACGAATGGTTTGACCCAATGCCTGCGCATTTTGAAACAATGTGGTTTTCAATTTATCGCCCAACACCACGACTCTTGCTGCATCTTTCGTATCAAGCAGATTAATAAACCGACTGCCTTGCATCAGTTTGATCTTACGCATCTCGGAAAAATCTTCGGACACGCCGTATGCTTGTGCATTGGTTTGCTTGCCTAAATGACTCATGTTGGTGGATTGTACGGAGATGGGTGACGCCAACTGTATGGCTGAAATAGCACGCCTAAGATCCATAACGAAAGATGCTTTGACTTTGACTTTTCGCCCTTTTGGAAACCCTTGAAAATTCTTGCTGGTGACAGCGGGCCGAATAAAGAAAGTGCCGTCCGCCAACTCCATCATGTCTTTTTGACTCGCGACGTAAAAACCATTGCCCAAAGCAAGCAACAAGATCACCGTCAATGTGCCCCACAAAATGCCGAACAACGCCAAAATAGAACGCATTTTGTGTGTCCACATGTCGCGAAAAATCTGTTGAGCGAGAAGAAAAAAATACATGAGACTAATGATTATTTCCGTTACTAGACGGTAACTCTTGATCTAAAACTTTTTGACCTAAAGACAACCCGCTGGTTACTTCAACATTCATACCGTCCGATAAGCCCACGGTAATAGGCTGTTCTTTTGGCTCTTTGCCGTTGGGTAGCAAAACGTATGATTTATCTCCCTGAAAATGAATAACGCGCGCAGGAAGTACCAAAACATCTTTTGCAGTTTTAATGTTGATGTTTGCTGTTGCGGAGTAACCCGAGCGTAACAGAATGTTCGTCGGTGCTTTTAACTGTGTAACCTCCACTTTAAACCCGATATTAAAGGGCGAGTCCGAATCAACCGTACCAGCCCCTTGCGCTTGATTCTCTTTGTCCGATTGCAAAGAAATGCGGGTTAACACTCCTGTAATTTTTTGATCAGACAAAGCGCCGACTGTAATAGTAGCCGCCATTCCATCTTTAATTTTGGAAGCATCGATCTCATCAACCGTTCCTTCAAACTTAAGATCGCTCATATTTGCCATCGTAAACAAGGCGGTAGAAGACTGTGCTGAACTGATGGAAATAACAGAGTCACCAACATCCACCAACCGATTCAAAATAAAACCATCGATAGGACTTGTCACAATATTGGCAATGGCTTTACCGGCCACTGTTGTTTTTCCTTTTTCTAATAACGCTAATTTTTGCGCCGCAAGAATCTGTGAAAAACGATCGGTTTGGTACGTACGCTTCGCGGCAATGTAATCGGTGTAATCTTTTGAGATCAGTCCTAATTTCAGAGCACGCTCATAACGATCTAGATCGTTCTTGGCATTGTTTGTGCGAGACGTTGCATCGTTTAGTGCTTGATACGCACTGGCATATTCTTCTGGAGAAGGGGTTGGACTGATTTCAATCAACGGTGTGCCTTTTTTTACGAACTCGCCTTCGTAATGAAAAATCTTTCCGACAATCCCATCAACCTGCGATTTGATGGTGTTGGAGTGTTGCGGTTTGATGTAGCCCACTGCTTGCGCTTGTTCAACAATGGTTCCTTTTGTCACTGCCACAGTCGGTAACGCTTGTACCGGTTGACGAAAATGGAAATACCCCCAAAGGCCGGCTCCAACGACAACAATAAGAATCAATAAAAATAGCCACTTTTTCATACTTCACCTTGCACACATTGAAGGCGCCACAATATCAAGAAACAAAGTACCCCAACAGGCGCAACCATAAGCGGCAAGCTAGGTGTGATAGCACTCATCAAGCCACCTAAAAAAGCGGTGAGAGACCAAGTGACAGAAACAATGAATAAGCAAATACCCATCACAGCCCCTTGGTTATAAACACTCACTGCATTGGAATACATCGTTGTAATACAGATATAGGCAATAACATCGCCTGCCGCAACAGGAATTGCACCGAGCCATAACAAAAATTTTCCCATTGAGTGAAGCGGTGTAACGACAGAACAAATAGTGAGCAACAAACCAAGCAAGCTGACGTAAGCGGAATAAAACAATAAGCGCCGCAGGGTCATGTTCTTTTGGAAGATATGGATCGTTAACAAAGTCGCTATCGATAACCAAACAGAGATCAATGCGATAAATAGGCCAATGCTGTGCGATCCAAAGGCAAATTGATTTTTAATGAAAGGAGGAATGTATTGATAGTACAGGCTCCAAGAGAGTTGAAAGCAAAACAGCATCAATGAGATCAACAACACCTCTTTCTTTTGCAGTAGCGCACGCGCTTCTATAAATAGATGCGAAAGCGTGTGATGTGTCGCGTGTTTAGGCTTTGTTTCTTGGAAATAAAAACGAGCAAGTAGAAATGCAATCCATGCAAATAAGCCTGTAATCAGAAAAGGCAAAGCAAAATTAATTTGGTTGAAGAAAATATTCTGTGCTGAAAAGCCGCCGATCAAAGGACCTATGCATGCGCCTATGGCCAATACCAATTGTAAATAACCCATATAGGTGATCTTTCGTTCTGTGCCTGCGACATCTGCAACGACGGCTTGCGCGATGGCATTTGTTCTCGAGAAAATACCGTTGATCATGCAGCCGACTAAAACGGTTATTACAGAACCCACCAAAATGCCGTATGTCGATATCACTGAAAAAATAAAGATGCCAAAAGCGCTGATATAGAGCAGCCTTTTCCGGCCAAAGTGATCCGAGAACAAACTCAAAAATGAAACAGAAACGATGTTGATGAGGTGCGGAAGACCAATGCCAATGCCATAAAAAAAGCTACGGACGGCATAAGAAGTATCGGGAGAGAATAAACGGGAATGCGCGTCGAAGAATAACAGCGTCATAACAGGAAAAGTGATGTTGACACTGATATGCGTGAACAGCATGACGGTTAGCAACGGGAGAATGGTGCGTTGCGCTGAATTTTGTTTCGATCGATGGGAAAAGTTCATTGCGAGGTGAGCGATTGAACATTCATCTTTTCTTGGTGTGCTTTTCGAATCGCTTCATAAAGTTTCGCTTCTTTCTTTTCTCTGGCTAATTTACTGGCTAGTAAACGAGCTCTCACGATAGAAAGACGATGATTGTGTAACGGGCGTTCGAAATAAAACCCATAGAAATGAAACGCGGAGGTCACTGCAACCAAACGCCATCCGTGTTGCCCTGCAGTGGTAAGAACTTCTTCCATACGCACAGGATCGATGTGATGAATATCGGTTGGGTGTTCAACCAAGTATTCCCATTTCTGTCCTTGCCAATGGACAGGCGCAAGATGTGGCAAGGCAAAAGCGGTGGAGAAGAAGAAGGGGATTGCAACGATAAACAAGATGCGCAAGAAGCATTTCATGCTGTTTTCCTCGTATTTTCTGGCTAAACAAAAAGGCGAAAGTATAATCGCCGCCCCACATGCAGCAAGATAATTCATGGACTAAGCTTTGTTAGTCTTTTTCATTTTTGCTCTCATCGTCTAGTGGCCTAGGACACTGCCCTCTCACGGCAGGAACAGGGGTTCGACTCCCCTTGAGAGTACCAATTGTGCCAGGCGGCCATTAGCACGGAATCTTCGGGCGAAAAAATTATTTTCAAATGCTCACGTACGTCTATGTACGCAAACGCGACAAATCGCAGCTCTGTCGTCATCCCCGCGCCCCGTTCTGTCATCCCCGCGAAAGCTAAGGATCCAGAATTGATATATCTCCTGGATCCACACCGAAGCGGGGATGACGAAGAGGAGAGAGAATTCAATCGATTTGAACTAGTTTGTTCTTTTGAAAATAGAAATGGGTTGGTGGGGAATAGGAATCTGTGGAATAGGTGAGAATTGTTTGTTTTTCTGAGGCTAATGGAACCTTTTGTTGGACTGTTTCGCGAACAGAGGCGTAACGACAAGCGTTGTAAACTTCTAAGGTTGTATTGCCTATCTGAATTGGAAGATCCGGACGACAATAATCTGTCGATTCTACGCTTTGCCCTTCTACTTCAATGTGTATGACTTTTCCGTGATAAAACTCGACCACTAACGCCGATTTTTTTGCCTTAAATGTTCCTGTTAAAAGAGCTGAATTAGGCTGGAAATCATAAACCCAACGTTCGATATCTCGAGACAAATAAGGTTGGACAGTTTTCGTACTTTCCGAAACAGGTTCGCCACAGATTTGTCTTACGTGCGTAATAGAATCGCCTAAATGAGCATAATCGAGAGACTTAGAACAATAAAAATAATCGGCAGCAAAAAGAGGCGGAAAACTGCATAAAAATACGATAAAGAAAATGAACAATTGAAAAAACGAACGACAAGAAAGCATCCATGCCTCCTTAAAATTAAGGTTTATTTTGACGGCCACAGACAGACACAGGCTCTTCTTCTTGTGGGGGCAGTTCCACCTCAATGACTCGCCTTATTCCCCCTTTAGAAGCCATCCTCTTATGCGAGAAGCGATGAGCGATCGCAATCACTAAAAGAGGAAATGCCTCAGCAAAAAGCCAACGGACCCCTACAGCAATAGAATAATAAACTGGCTTTTTCTCTTTTTTAGAACCGCCTAGAGCATCCAACATATCTTTAGTTGAATCCTCCTCAGCAGCTCCTGCGCCCCCTCCAATTTTTTTTTGCTGAGCCCCACAAGCCTTCTTTACCCTCCTTTTTTTAAATAAGCTTTCAATGGCTGGATCAAACCTCAAAGACAGTAAATCAGTAACCCTCCCCTGCTCACCAACTATTGCATCAACAAAATTAGAATCTGTAATATACATGACCAACTCGGTCGCACACTCGCCAAGATCCTTTTGTCTCTGTTGTTTTAAAAGTCTTTTTTCTTTCAGAAATCCTATTTGTTTATCTAATGCGTCTACTCCCGCAATGAAGGTTTTCAACTCCCCGTCAAAGCTTATTTTTGCTAATTCTTTTTGCACCTCATGTCTTTCAAGCATAGCAAGCTTCTTTCCAACATTTTTATAGGGCCAACCCTCTAAAAAAATGAGACAGTCTTTTGGTAATCCCCCATAAATCCTTTCAAGCAAGGATGAAACCTCTTTAAAAGCACAAAGCTCCAGAGCGTCTATTTTTTGATTTGGCCCACCCTTATCCCAAAGGGAGGAAACTGACTCAAGGGCTGGAAATAACTTAAACAACGCAAACACAGAATCATGGGTTTCTTTTTCTTTTTTTCCTAATGCTTCCAATTTTTCTAACGTTTCAATTCGTTTTTCAAATTTTGTCTTTAATTTTCCTTCCTGTAATTCCTTCAAAAGTGCACGAATATTTTCAACGTCCCCACCTTTTTTTAAGGCAACAAGAATTTTTAAGATAACAAGCTCATTGCCAGTTAATGTGGCTTCTTTGGTTTCTATCGCCATACCCCTATCTCCTAAAAAATTTAGGCTCGTATCTATACTAGCAAATCAACCTTAAGAAAAAATTAAAGAAATCACTATACGGTAGACCACTCCTCTGAAAGAGCGAACACTTCCGCCCTTATGGCTCACATCATGGATCCTTAGCTTTCGCAGGGATAACGAGGAATGTCATTTATCGCATTCCCTTGGCGGAGAAATCGCGTTTCTATATTTGTTCTGTGCCTTCGTTGCTTCTGTATCGACTGTCAGTGTGAAATGTGCAATGGATGAATAGCCCGAATTGTTCACTGCTCGAATCACATAATTTTGCGGCGACCTGTCAGCGTTAGTCACCCCTGCAGCACTGATGTCTGTTATATCGACCGCAGCGGAAGTATTGTTCGGGCCAAGCGTTATCACATCGTCTAAATTAAAATCTGACAATGGATATGTATGCCCTTCCGTATCCTCAGCGGCTACAGTGATATCTGCCGCACTATTAAAGTATTCCTGTCCTGCGCCCGCAGTCGCGGTTGCAATCTCATCATTTGTAACGCGCTCTCCCACTATATAAGTCGGTTGTTCTGCAACAGTCACTGTTGGCGTTTCTGGCGCCGCTCCGATAGTAATTGTGAAATCTTGCGTCTCCGCGCTCTCCCCAAATACATTACTGGCATAGATCTTCACGTTGTATGTATGCGATGACGAAGAAGTCGTGCCTTGAATAGTTAATGTCCCCGAATCGTTGTTCGGCGTATACGTAGCTGTTAACCCAGAATCGTATGCGCCGTCTTGCAAACCGGTCACTCGAAGTGATAATGAATTGAATGCCCACAAGTGATCAAAAAACAACCCCGATGAAGAACTGCTGGGATTGTAATAACCACGAAACGTTAACGGAGTAATGGTTTCGCCTGTTTGATAATTTTTATCAAAAGGACGATTGCTGGTCCTAGAAGAAGGAACATCTTCTGTAGCAACAACTTGGAGATCTAAAGAATACGGCTTCTTCGCCCCATCCTTAGAAGCAGGAAGCAACGTGATGAAAAAATGTTTCCCCATCTCTTGCTTCATTAACTTCCCACTAATCACACCATTTTCATAATGCAATCCAACGGGTAAGCCAGTCACTTGCCAAGATTTATCAAACGCCACATTCGTAATGTATTTTGATAAATCTATGCAAACAGTTTTAGGAGCATTTGGTTGAGCTGCATTTTTCAAAACAGCAGCCATCGCCAACGGAGATAAGCAAGAAAAAAACAAGACACAAAACAGCTGTTTTATTATTTTCTTAAACGTTTTCATCAATTTGCCTCTCTTAAAAACTCAAAAAAGATTGTACACGCGGTAGGCACAACCAAGAAAATAAAGGAATTTCAGTACGTAGTAGAAACTGTTGCAATCTGTTTTTTCCTAACAATTTAAGAATTATAACTTGTTGGCTTTTTTAGGTCCCTCAAAAAAAGCTTGCAATAGCCTCCTAGTAATAAAGCGAAAGATTCTAAGAAAAAACAAAAACAACAACTAAGTAAAACTAAAGCTGCGTTTTTAATTTTACGGGGAGACCTGGTTTCACTTACAATCTCGACTTGTTTGTCATGGCAAATCTAGCCTAGAAATGAAAAACAAGAATGAAAAGACCAGCTCGCTTTACTTCAATCTTTTTTATCAAGCTGTCTGATTTCTATGTTTGACGCAATATCAAAAAATTTATAACACAAGGAAATATTGTATATGGGATGGCCCAACTGGTTCTCTAAAGAGACTCAAGAAAAAAATCCGCTCATGGAGTCGACCTCTGAATCGACCTCTGAGTCGGTCGTAATAAATTTGTCGCAGGGAGGCGTCGAAACTAGTGAAAGTAGTAAAGGAAAAAGCCTCTCGGACACGCTGAAGCTCCCCCTACACCACATCCCTAAGAAAATATTATTGGACTTACCAATTGATAAGCTAACAGAACTTTCGTATCTCCTTGCAGCAGGGAGTCTGTTAGCAACAAATAAAGATGTCCGGTTTTAGAGCAAATAAAGTGTCCGGTTTTGTTTTGCTGCGTCGGACATTTACGCGGCAACATTTTCTATCAATCGTCCGGCTCGGTCATAACAGACTAACCTCCTCGGACCGTGATAAATCCCTATCGTTTGATCTAAATACTTCCTGACTTCAACTCT
>JAHJDF010000086.1 GCA_018812595.1 Gammaproteobacteria bacterium | reverse complement strand
CATAAATCGTTTGCCTTTTTATAAGATAGTCCTGCCCAAAGATCGCTTTGTGTTGTTCATCAAATTGATCGCGTATGCCTGATAGTTGGAATTGTAGTTCTCTACTAATCTGACCATTGTTAACAACTTGTTTCATCACTGTGCTAAAAGATTGCATGAGGAGCACATAGCGTTCACTAGCCAATTGATCACTTTTCTGTATTAGACCCTGCGTCTGTACAAATCCCCCCGCCATATTTTGGTTTAACTGTTTAAACCCTTGTTCTACGCGTTCAGTCAACCCATCTGCAATTTGATCGATCTGCGTCAACAGTCGCTGTTCAATGGAAGGGCCTTTTTCAACAAACAAGCTTGAAATAATATTTGCGCCTTCTGCCATCACAACAAAAGGGGCCAATGCGCCCCCAGAAAATGCGATCATTCCGAATGCCCCAGCAAGCCCGAGACAAATTTCTGCGGTTCCTTTTGCAATGGCTAGAGAATTCCGGGTATCTGATAAAACATCTACTAGCTTGTGATATTTCTGTGGAACATGAGTTTTCAATTTTTTGTTATATTGTTGCAATTGATGTTCGGTTTTTTCCTTATATTCCTTTGGAACAAACCTATCAGCAATTGCCATAACATGTTCAGCGAAAGCAATACCATTCTCTACATTTCTGAGATACTCATCTCCTCTCTGTATTTTTTGTCTTCTTTGCTCTTCTTTTTGTCTTTCTTGCTCTTTTTTAATACTTGCTGAACAAAAACCTAACTGCGCATCTCTTTCCACAGAAGGAGGCGTGGCTAATAAAGTATTTAGTTCATCCTGCAAACGTTGAATTCTTAGATTAGAAATACTTTTTTTTAACGCGTCCTGTGTCTCTTTTACTAAATTTTCAGCTGTTTTTTTTAAAGCGTCTGGTTTGGCCAATTCAAGTTGTGATTTTTCCAGTTTGGCACTCTGCGCAGCGTGTTCTTTTAAACTTTTCGATATAGCGTCCGCATTGCCTTCTGAAATTGCTAACGCCAAATCTTGTATCGTTCCTTTTGCTTTGTTAGCGGCAGCGGAAGCTTCGCTGACAGTTTTTTTGTAATCTTTTTCTGCAAATTCGGAATACGTTTCTAAACCATAGTTGAATGTCGTTAATGTCTCTTGAACAAAGGCATTGAAGTCAGGAAAAGCGCGAGCAGAAGTAGCAAAAGTATTGGCATTAAATAAATGTGAGGCGGTCTGAATAAAATGAAGATCGAAACTTAAAGAATCAACGAACTCTTCTTGTTTGATTCGATTTTGAAAAACGGTACTGGTATCACATAAAGCAGCATACAAAGCTGCATTCAATGTATCACCCTCATATGCCTTTGTCTTTTCTAAAAATTTGCTTGAACGGCTAGATACAAACGAACTCGATTTTTTTTTACCTTCATTCTCTGGCATACGTTTTAGTCTCTAAAGTTTCCGAAGGTTTAATGGCAGATTAATCCGCTTTCAAAACTATCGACCATTTTTAAATCCGCTTTTAAGCTCTGCCAATAATCTCTCTTTTTTAGCCTTGCTCTTTTTCAAGGGATCACCGGCTTGTCTTGTCTTTCCACACCGAAGACGAAAAATACTGCTGTGTCTTTTACATCTATTCTTATCACTTTCTAAAGTCTGATCCACTTTATGTAACTACCTTAGTACTGACCCTGCCTCTTGTTTATTTTCCTCGGTCAGGGAAGCTTCCACCTGGACTCTCGCAAGCAGCTAGGAATGGCCAGACCCAGTTCAAGATCCAAGTTTCATTTTTGATTCACATAACCGCTTGTCGTATTCATGCAGTGCAACCAAATTACCCTTTTCATCTAGAACTGCGGATGGCTTATGGCCAATGTTGTAAGGACGAAAATCAGGATGATCCCACGCAACAGGAGAAGAGGTTGAATCAGCTATATCCAACTGTCCTGTACGATAAACCAATTCATCGTATTTTGATGGGTCACGACAAACGAGTAACACTTTACCGTTAGGGCTCACAAAGACTGAAGGAGTAACAGCATTGCTAAAAGAAGCTGTTTTACTCCATTGAACACTACTGCCGTTTATTTTGCCTCGAAGGTAATGAACTTTGTTTGTCTCCTTATCTTCATAAGCCACAAACACATAATAAATATTCGATATTTTGCAAATTCCTACAGACGGGTTTTTTCCATCTAACCCATCTAAACCGTTGGCACTGCTCCAACACACCTTCTCTTTTGTATCAAGCCATCCGTGACGAAAATGGATTCTTTTACGACGTTCCGATACGTGTACTTCTACCGTCTTCTGCTCGACTACTCCAACGCTAACCGACACTCCTGTGTGTGCATTTTGCCAAGTCGCCCACTGCATGCTCAGGTCACCTTCTACATGCCCAACTTTCGTGACAAATCTTTTATCATCGTCGTGCTTTGTATAAACAAGAACAACGTCACCATTACTATTTATCGAAACCGAAGGCTTCAACCCTGGTCCAAAAACTTTTTCTTCTCCCCATGTGATAACACCGTTCTGCATACGCCCTACTTTATAAATTAATTTGTTATCGTCGCGCCTTTCATAAACAGCGACGACAACCCCTGCACTATTCATCGCAAACGTAGGGCTAATGACAGGAGAATAAGTGGGAAGATTATTTGCTTTAGAAAAGAAAGTCGCTTGGTCAGAATTTCGAGTGGATGCATACATCACAGCAAGACGTCGAACGGCTCCTGCGTATTCATT
>JAHJDF010000107.1 GCA_018812595.1 Gammaproteobacteria bacterium | reverse complement strand
GCATTGACCACATCGGCATCACCCATTGAACCACTGTAGTCCATGACTAAGGCTGTCGAAAGGGCGGCAGTTGGCGACCCGACTGTGTCCGGAGTTCCATTAAATCCTCCTCCACCCTCAGTCACGGTAAAGCTGTCAGCATCAAGGCCATCTAAGTGGTCGCCGGCCTGATCGGTCACTGTCACATAACAGTCAATTTCAGGAAAACCACCCCGGTCAATCTGGTTAATGGTGACTAAAGGCGTGTTGTCTACTATTGGACCATTTTTCATGTAGCCCACAATACTGCGAGTTGGTATGCCTGTGGCCGGGATGCCGTTTATATCCCTGGCCTCAAAGTAATAGGAGTAGTCAGCGCCAGTGTCGGTTAGGGAAACATCAACAGTGTAGAGCTTGCTGTCACTGTAAGTCTGATCATACGGATCAACTCCTGTCATCAACTCCGTGTCTATCTCAGTTCCACCTTTAAAAATATGAAGTGTAGGCGGAGCCAGAAGCGGAGTATTGTCCTGATGAGCATAACTTATCCGATAGGTGAAGGTATCCCCGGCCTTATCCTTGTCTGGATTAACCCCGTCTGAAGCGTAACCTGTCTCACCAGTCCAGGAGAGTGTGGGCGGGGTTATGCCTCGATAGACCGGAATGGTGCCGTAGAAGGGGCATTCGCTTCCATTATAATCTACGGCTCGATTTCTGTGGGAGTCAAGGGCAATAATAGACATCATATAAATATCATTAGCTACTACTTGGCCGGTGTCATTGGTTCCATCCCAGGATTCGGTATGGCTGCCTTTCCCACGACTAAAGGTGAGTGTTTTGACCAAGGCACTTGCGTCTTCTGGAATAGGATTACCATTATCATCCAGCCCACCAGTGAAAGTTGTCCCTGGTGCATATATCTTGATGGTCACCGTGGCATCTGTGGTCAGGGTATAAATTATCTGGGCCTTATCCTCTGACTGGGCAATACCGACGGTGGTTAAGTCGGTCAATCTTAACGGTTGGACAGGTAAGTCAAAGGTTACGGTGGAGGTGTCGCCCTGGTAATAGGCAGTTATCTGCCAGTGGTAGATACCGTTTGGCACAAACGAACCGTTAGTCGCCCGTAAGTCCCAGTAATCGGTCACGGTTATATCTCGATCAAACCCTTCGCCCATCCGGGGCACATCAGAGGAGATAGTCCTGACTAAGACGCCAGTATCAGTGTAAATCTTATGTATCACATAGGCACTTTTGGTCAATTGATAAGTAATGTGGTACTGAGGGCCAAGGACAGGCGGGTTCTGGCCCTCAGTGGTATATTCAATCTCTACCGGTTGCTGGATATGGACGACATCCACATATACCCCTGAAACACCGGGAAGTGGGGAGGCTCCGTCATAATTGGTGATAGTGCCGGTAATGGTGTAAGAACCGTTATGCTTTATCCATTGACCTGGCACATCCCAGGTGCCGTCCCAGGTATCGCTATAAGTGCCGCTGGGCAGGTTTTCAAGTTCAAAGGCAGCTACCTCCTGTCCTGAAATATGATCCGTAATGGAGATAACCGCTTTTTCAACCCTGCTTGGATTGCCTTTTGAATCTGAATCTCCGGCATTTATGGTAAAGGTGATGGTCACTGAATCCGGCTGGCCGTTAGTTTCATATTCAATCCCAGCCACATTGGTGCTAATACTTACAGAAAGCAGGTCAATAGGATAGATAGCTCTTTCTGCGACCTTGTTAGACGGATCGCTTTCTAAATTATCAAAACTATCTGTAGCTGTGGCTATATAGTAGTAGTTAACTCCATTGGCCGTATCCAGATCCTGCCATTTGGTCTCTATTACTCCGCTGTCTACTTTAGTCAATGAGGTAGAGCTGGTTCCCCGATAAATATTATAGGTAACAAGGCTGATGCCCTTAGTTTCTGTCCAGGTTAGGGTTATGATGCCGTCCTTGTTGGCGGCGCTTAGTCCTTCTGGCGGCAGAAAATAGCTTATGGCCAACACCTCGTTGGAGGATGCACTCTCTATCATACTGCTGTCATCTACGGCCGTGACTCGATAATAATAGCTTCCAGTTGATACATTATCAGTATATTTGGTTGTTAAAATCTGAGTAGCTATTCGGTTGGTATCATTTATTTCCACAGGTGATGTTTGACTGCGATAGATACGATAGAAGACCGATCCCTGACTGCCACCGGTTACTTGCGAAGCATCCCAGGTAAGCTTTATCTTCCGGGCGATAGTTTCGGTAGTCAAATTACCTGGAATGGTGGGTGGTTTTGGATAGACGGCCTGGGCAGAGGCCAGATTAGAGGGATCGCTTTCATCGGTAGGCTTGGCACTATCAATGGCCGTGACAACATAGTAATAGACGGTCCCATCGACGGTGCCTGTATCAGAGAATTTGGTGGAGGTCAGGCCGGGGTGGGAATCGCTGTATGAAGAGGGTGAGACGCTGGCATTTACACCCCGATAGAGGCTATAGGTCACATCACCAATGTTATTTGTGGGTGCAGTCCAGCTTAATTGAATGACCCCATCCGCATTGGTTGCGGTTAGATTTGTGGGCGATTCGATTTCATGTTCTTCTCGATTAACAACAATCGTGCCGTAGAACGGGCAGTCATTGCCTACATAGTCAACGGCCTTTACGCCATGCAATTCGGCAGAAATGGTGTAGGTATAAACCGCATTTGGAACTAAGAGGCCATCTGAGTCCAGTCCTACCCACTCTTCTGTATGGGAACCTGCCTCACGGGGGCCGCCACCTACCAATATAATAACAGGATCGGTATTGGGAAAATCATCGGTAAATTGCGTGCCTTCGGGATAAATGGCGATGGTGCAATTGGCATCATGGGATAAGGTGTAAGAAATAGAGCCAGTGGGATTGGTAGGGGTGATATGGACTTCATCCCAATCTGTAAGTCGTAAGACATCCACGGCCCAGACAATCTCGACAGTATCGGCATAATCCTCGGGAGGTGTCTCACAACCACTTGCCTCGTGGGCCTCAAGGGTCATAATATATTTACCATTCGGCACGATTAAACCTGTATCGTTCTTGCCGTCCCAGAATTGGGTATTGGTTAGATTCCTCTCTGCTTGCTCGCCCGGTCGGGGCACATCCTCTTCAATCCGTCTGACTAAGGTTCCCAACCCGCCTGTGGCTGTTTCTTTATAAATTCGGATAGTGACATAGGCTTCCTTGGTTAATTGATAGGTTACCTTATAGGGTGGGACATAAGCGGGTGGATTGTTGCCAATAACCGTGTGTTCAATCGTCACCGGTCGCTGGATATGGACCACATTTACTCCGATAGAGGTGCCCGTTCCTGCCACATCTGATTCATCATCATTGTAATTGGTGGCCCGAGCCTCCATGCCGTAGGTGCCGTTATGCTTTATCCAATCGTCTCCGGTTCCCATTGCAGCCACCCAGGTGTTAGCGCCGATAGAAGTAGCGGCCATATCGCCCCAGGAACCGTCCCAGTAAACGGTATGAATGCCACTGGCAGGTTCGTATATGGTAATAGTACCTATCTCACCGCCTGCCTCCAAGAGGGTGATGGTCACCTTCTTGGCCGCACTGGCCCCTGGGCCGGCATAGAGATTGAAGGTAATAGCCGAGGAATCCGGACTGCCATTTGTTTCATAGCAAATAAAGGTAGGACTGGCTGTAAGTCCACTTATTCTTTGAGGGTAATAGGCGGTTTCAAAGACTATGTTAGAGTAGGCTGTGTCAGAGTCCGTCCAGGCGGCGACGCGATAATACCAGGTCTCATTATTAATGGTGTTGACATCTGTGTATTCGGTGCTTCCCTCAGGTAAGGAGTCAGATATATCTATCCATGGCACAGAACCAGAACTGGACCGTTGTACCGCATAAGCATAAGTACTGGCTGTAGCCACATCGGTTGGCTCTGTCCAGGAAAGCTCAATAAACCCATCATCATTTGTCGCGTCTAAACCTGTCGCTGGCATTGAAAATGCTGCTCTTGCGCACAATAGTAGACCAAAGCATACCACCAAACCAATTAAAAATCTCTGCTTCATTAATATTTACCTCCTGTTATTTACATTTTGTTTAACTGCTCAGGTAGATAGGCTGAAGGCGGAAGGCTTTCTCGAGATGTTTTATAGCCTTCAACCTTCAGTCTATCT
>JAHJDF010000085.1 GCA_018812595.1 Gammaproteobacteria bacterium | reverse complement strand
GTCGAAAAAAGGCCTCATCAACCAAGTTTCCAAAGGGCGTGGATCACGCCGAGTAATCAAAGCAGAATATCCTGAAAAATTTGCACTGCTTTTAAAGCAAAAAAAAGATCAAATAGAAATAGCTGAAAAAAAATTACCGGACTTCATCACAGGAATCGCGCAATTCACTCAGTCCGCAGAAAAAAATTCAGAAATCGACGTACGTTATTACAAAGGAAAAAACGAAGTCCGCTTCATCTACGAAGAAGCCCTAAAAGCCAAAGAATTCCGAGCATTTTTGAATTGTAAAAAGTTCGCGGGCGTATTTCCCAATAATCAAAATCAATTTATTCATGAATTGATTGCTCGTCCAGATATGCAAATGTGGGAAATTGTTGAAGATTCCGCCGAAGCTATTGAGTACATCCAAAAAATGCCAGTTGAACGCTACTTTTGCAAAGTGGCACCGAAGCACGTTGAACTAACTATTTTGGATTACATGATCTTCGATGGAAAAGTGGGAATTGTTGATTTCAGCACGAACGCAACGGGCACACTGATTTGCAGTAATAACGTCTATACCAACACAAAAGCTATTTTTGATTTTATCTGGCAAGCATTGGAACCTTATAACAAAGAATCTTTTGCGAACCATTAATCCATTAATCCATTAATCCATTATTCCCATTTTTATCTTCATTTTCGCAAAAACAGGAATCCGGAAAATATATAAAACACCAGATCCTCACCTTTTCAACGACGCGGACAACCTCATTAAAAAAAGATACGCAAATTTCACACAGATCTAAGCATCCGAGCAGAGAAAGAGTTTTTTTCAGGCGTGTGAGCCAAGGATGGCGAACTCGAGCGTACAGGGATGTATTTACAGCGTCCTGAAAAAAACTCTTTCTCTGCTCGGATGCGTTTTGTGGCACGTATTTTAGGAGCGTTGCAATCTGCCTTTTTCTAGCAATCAGAGATATACAAGTTATTAATTCTTCTAGATTGCATGTTCCTTCTGTCATTCCTACGAAAACGGAAATCCGGAGTTGATATATTTTTTCTGGATTCTTAGCCTGCGCGGGAATGACGGACTGGATTCTTAGCCTACGCGGGAATGACGAATCCCCGCTTTCGCGGGGGTGACGCAAGGACTTCTTACAACTTCAAAGCTAATTCGTATAGGGCGTTTTTGGGTTTGTTGGTGAGGACTGCGGCTAGGCGAACAGCTTGTTTTAATGGAAGTTCTTTTAGTAGCGTTTTTAGAATTCGTTCGTCTTCGGCAGCAATTTTCTTGCCTTCTTCATAACCTTCTACCAAGACTACAAATTCGCCGCATTGCTGTTCATGATGCGCAGTCATCCACGCCAACACATCCACTAAGCGATCGCTGTGAATGGTTTCATATAATTTCGTTAACTCCCTTGCGATCACTACCCGACGCTCTTCTCCTAACACCTGCAACATGTCTTGCAATAACGCCAAAATACGGTGAGGTGATTCGTAGAAAATTAATGTGCGCAGCTCTTCTCGTATAGCTTCCAAACGCTGCACACGGGCGTGTTGTTTTGCAGGCAAAAACCCTTCAAAAATAAATCGATCAGATGGCAAGCCTGCAGCAGATAAAGCAACAATCGCTGCGCACGCACCGGGAATCGGCACTACGGAAAAACCCTCTTGAACGGCAGCTCGTACTAAGTGATACCCCGGATCACTCACCAATGGCGTGCCTGCATCTGAAATCAAAGCAACGGATTGTTGATTGGATAATGCCCCTAACACTTTGCGCTGCTGCATTTCTTCGTTGTGCTCATGAAAAGAAACCATCGAAGTCTTAATTTGGTAATGCTCTAACAAATGCGCACTGTGCCTCGTATCTTCTGCTGCAATCCAATCCACAGACTTCAACACATGAAGCGCGCGAAACGTGATGTCGTCCAAATTACCGATCGGCGTCGCGACAACATACAACGTCGCAGGATTAATCATCATCCCCATGTTTACCCCTCCCGCATGGCTTGAATAGCCTCATTGATATTCTTCACAGGAACCACTTCTAAATCTTTTAATGGCTTTTTGGGCGCATTGGCAAATGGAACAATGGCCCGCTTAAACCCATGCTGCGCAGCCTCTTTAATGCGATCAACGCCTCCCGGCACAGGACGAATCTCTCCAGCCAAACCCACTTCACCGAACACAATCCAATCACTGGGCAAAGGCTTGTTTTTCATACTAGACAACACAGACATCAAAATAGGCAGATCAACAGCGGTCTCCACAATTTTCACACCACCCACCACATTCACAAAAATGTCTTGATCGTAAGTCGCAATGCCTGCGTGCCGATGCATTACCGCCAATAAAATTGACAATCGATTTTGTTCTAAACCAACAGCTACCCGGCGGGGATTCGCGAGATAACTTTTATCTACCAACGCTTGTACTTCTACCAACAACGGCCGTGTCCCTTCCCACGTAGCCATTACAATACTGCCTGGAATTGCAGTTTCCTCGCGCGACAAAAAAATGGCCGAAGGATTGTTCACTTCTTTCAACCCTCGATCTGTCATCGCAAAAACGCCCAATTCGTTCACTGCACCAAAACGATTTTTAACAGCACGCAAAATACGAAAACGTCCGCCTTGATTGCCTTCAAAATACAAAACGGTATCTACCATGTGCTCCAATATGCGAGGCCCCGCAATCGTTCCTTCACGAGTCACGTGTCCCACAATAAAAACAGCAATGTCGTGTTGCTTCGCGAACTGCACTAACAACGCAGCACTTTCTCGAACTTGGCTCACCGAACCCGGCGAAGAAGTGCTCTGATCTGTATACATCGTTTGAATCGAATCAATCACAATGACGCGCGGCGAATCGAAATGACACGCCTCAACAATCGTTTCTATGTGTGTATCCGCCAACACTTTTAAATCACTACTATTCAAACCTAATCGCTTTGCACGCAAGCTCACTTGCTGCAACGACTCCTCTCCTGTGACATAGAGCACACTGAATTTTTGTTTTTGATTTGCAGATCCGTTTGAGATGGCACACAAAGCTTGTAGTAATAAAGTTGATTTACCAATTCCTGGATCGCCTCCAATTAACACGACAGAACCGGTCACTAATCCAGTGCCTAAAACACGATTCAATTCAGACATACCCGTTGAGAAACGCACTTCGAATTCTGCTTCCACATCCGCTAGCGCCACTACTTTCGATGCGTGTTCCAAGCCTCTATTTCCACGCGTGGCAGCTTTTTGAACTTCTTCGACCAAGCAGTTCCAAGCGCCACATTCCCCGCATTGACCGGACCATTTTGGAAATGAGCTTCCACACTGAGCACAAACGTAAATGCTTTTTGTTTTCATTGGACTCCCTGAGATAAAAAAAAGACGCGGTGGAACGCGTCTTGTGTTTTGAGACGCGATAAATCGCGTCTCTACGTCCTATTGTTTTACTTCACGACTTTCCAACTACCGTCTGGTTGTCTGCAAGCAGTTCCATACATTTTTTGTTGTTTTCCATTAATGGTTGCTTGCGTCAGATATTCACGGCAGTACCTGCCATGAGACCGATATGTTTTCTTTGGCGTCACTCTGTAAGAATTTCCGGTATCAGGGTTATGCCACGTCGTAGTGCTACCCACTCGATTGTTTTCTAAAGCACGTTGCACATTTGCTTGATCAGTTTGATCCATGTTTTTACCGATGGCTCCGCCGATCAAAGCACCGCCTACAGCGCCTAATGCAATGCCTAAGGCTTGTCCGGAACCTTTCCCAAATCGACTGCCTACCAATGCGCCTACAGTACCGCCGGTTAACACACCCACGTCCTGTTTGCTCATGTTGTCACACCCTGCAATGGCAAGTGCCAATAATGAGCAAAGCGCGAAAGTAAAAATTTTCTTCATGTGATTTCTCCTGTTGCTGGATAGAAGATGCGTAATAATAGCCTAATTCCTAAAGAGATCCATTTCAGATGAGGACCAACAGCCATTTCTAACCGCAAAAGATAGAGGCATTTGCAACCAGAAAATGAGAGCACCCTGACTACGGATAACTACGATCTCTAGCACTGCATAACAGCTCATAGGAAATCGTACCCACATATTCGGCGACTGTTTCAACAGGCAATCCTCTCCCCCATAGGACCACTTCATCGCCTATATCTGCGTTAGGACACGCTCGCAAATCGATCGTTAACATGTCCATAGAGACTCGTCCGATAATTTGTGAACGTATTCCATTTACGAGCACAGGGGTGCCGCTGATGGCATGCCATGGATAACCGTCTCCATACCCAACCGCTACGGTTCCTACTGGCATGTCTTCTGGACAAACCCAAGTACTTCCATAACCAATGGCGTCCCCTTGACGCTGCTTACGAATGGCAATAATTTTTGAAGAAAGATGCATGACAGGTTTTAAAGCATATTGCTCTCCGACCGTGCCTTTTAAAGGCGAAACGCCATACAACAAAATACCCGGGCGTATCCACTGACAATGAGAATCGGGACAAGCCAAAACTCCTCCGGAATTTGCCAAACTGCCTTCTACAGAAAAGTCTTTTAACAATTGCTTAAACACACGAATTTGCTGATGCGTCTTTGCATGATCTACCACATCGGCATCCGATAAATGAGACATTAATCGAACACTCTTCACTTTTTCACATTGCTTCAATCTGCAAAACACGTCAGAAATTTCTTCCGGAAAAAAGCCAAGACGATTCATACCTGAATTAATTTTTATCCAAACAGACAACGGTTGTGACAAATGATCAACCGTTTCTATCTGCTGTAACTGTTCTGCATTGTGAATCGCCACATCGCATTGCGACTGCGAAAGAAGGGGCAATTCCTCCACCGAAAAAAAACCTTCCATCAAAATAATATTTTGCAAGCAACCACCGTCACGCAAGACTCTCGCTTCTTCTAAACATGCAACACCAAATGCATCGGCTTCCGGCAATGCTCTTGCTACACGCAACAGTCCGTGCCCATACGCATTGGCTTTCACCATAGCAATCATTCGCGCAGAAGGAGCATGTTTACGAATCATCTGAAAATTATGACGAAGAGCATCAAGGTCAATGGAAAAACAAGTTGGGCGACTCATCACATACCTTCGGATTCAAAACGGTCTGGCAAATAATTTTCAAATCGAGTGTACTTACCAAGAAAGGTCAATTGCACTTTGCCAATAGGACCGTTTCGTTGCTTTCCAATAATGATTTCTGCGATACCTTTGCGAGTACTGTTCTCGTTGTAAACCTCATCTCTATAAATAAACACAATGAGATCCGCATCTTGTTCAATAGCTCCGGACTCACGCAGATCAGACATCACAGGTCTTTTATCCGAACGTTGTTCTAAACCACGATTGAGCTGAGATAACGCAACAACCGGTGTATTCAATTCTTTTGCTAACGCCTTTAAGTTACGAGAAATCTCTGAAATTTCTGTGGTGCGGTTTTCTCTAATGCCAGGAACTTGCATCAATTGCAGATAGTCCACAACGATCATCCCAAGCTGCCCATGTTCTCTTGCAATACGACGCGCTCTAGCACGCACTTCAGCAGGACTCAATGCTGGCGTGTCATCGATGAACAAGGGAACTTCCGAAAGAATGCTCACAGCAGAGGTTAAGCGCGGCCAATCTTCATCGTCTAATTTACCGGTTCGCACTTTGTGTTGATCCACACGACCTAAAGACGACATCATGCGCAAAGCCAAAGATTCACCTGACATTTCCATGCTAAACACCAAGGTCGGTTGACGCGTTTTAATGGCAGCATGCTCCACGATATTCATCGCAAACGCGGTCTTACCCATGGAAGGACGGCCCGCCACAATGATGAGGTCACCCTTCTGAAGACCGGAAGTCATTTCGTCAAAATCAACATAACCCGAAGGCAAACCCGTAATAGCATCTTGATTGTGATAAAGCGTATCGATGCGCTCCATCGCTCCCGCCAACAAAGACTTCACATTTTTCGCTTGTTGCCCACGCGTTTTTTGCTCCGCAATCGCAAATACTTTGCGTTCTGCGTCGTCCAAAATTTCTTTGCTATCACGCCCTTCGGTGTTAAACGCTTTATCTGCAATGTGATTCGCAACCCCAATCAGCTGTCGCAAAATGGAACGTTCTCTCACAATGTCTGCATAAGCAGCAATATTGGCTGCGCTCGGAGTGTTTTTAGCTAATTCAAATAAGAACACCTCACCGCCAATGTGCTCGAGTTCCCCTCTTGTTTTTAATGCATCAGAGAGTGTAAGCACATCAAAAGGTTTGGATTGATTCGCCAAGGATTCTATAGCGTTGAAAATAAGACGATGTTCTTTGTTATAAAAATCATTTTCAGCGATTCGACTAATCACCTTATCCCATGACAAGTTATCCAGCATTAAACCGCCCAGAACGGACTGTTCTGCTTCCACAGAATGTGGCGGCACTTTAATAGCATTCAGATCAGATGAAGATTGTTTCGCCGATTTTCGAGTGCCCATAAAGCTTTCTCTTGTGTATACGGTTTAGCGTAGAAGCAACCCAACGTCATCCCCGCATTAATTTATCGTCATCCCTAGCTGCAGATCCAATCTCCTAGATTCACAGCGAAGCGAGAATGACGGAGAAACATACAATCCAGGAAAGTATTCACTAAAACCAGATCCCCGCCTGCGTTGGGATGACGATAGAAAGATTCTTGCTTGCTCTTGGATGATGAAGAAACAAGTGTGTTTTTACAAAATTATTCAGCTTCGACAATTACTTTGATCGTAGCCGTTACATCACTGTGTAAACGAATGGTGATGTCG
This sequence comes from Gammaproteobacteria bacterium, assembly GCA_018812595.1. Taxonomy (GTDB): domain Bacteria; phylum Pseudomonadota; class Gammaproteobacteria; order UBA12402; family UBA12402; genus JAHJDF01. The sequence goes on along the minus strand of JAHJDF010000085.1, from coordinate 20,940 downwards.
TACTCGCCGATTTGTTGAATAGCTCCTGATGGCATATTGATTTCTTTCTTCTCCACCTCGATGTTCTTTGCTTGCAATGCATCAACAATCTCACGAACACCAACTGATCCGAATAATTTGCCTTCATCCATGGCTTTGACAGCGATGGTGATTTCTAAACCATTGAATTGTTCGGCCCGTTTCTGTGCAGCTGCTAATGATTCTTGTGCTTGTTTTTCTAGCTCGGCTCTTCGTGTTTCGAATTCTTTGACGTTAGCAGGGGTAGCAATAACAGCTTTACTTTGTGGAATTAAATAATTCCTTCCATATCCGGACTTCACATTCACCATGGAACCCAGATCCCCTAAATTATGAATTTTCTCTAGTAATATCACTTTCATATCTCGCTCCTCATTGTTAGTAGCATTCTTCGAATGGCTACAATTTTTTTAACCATTCAGCATCATCAAGGAACGCCCGTTTATGGGCAATCTTGGCTGAACAGTTACTAATTTTTTACATTTCCAACCGTTTTCTAAAATCAAAAAAACTGTCCAAAATGGCAACGATAATAAAAACACCCAATAACACTGGGACAAACATCAGAAGCAATACCAACACGACGTAAACCAAAGCGATCACAACGTTTGATAATTTCCAATGATTCAAAAAACCGTGCATTAAACTTAATCCGGCCCATAAAAAAGGCATCAAGAGCACCGGAAAAATATCTTTAAAAATAGCAGGGCCAAACCATGCCAAAACAGCGCCTATCAGTAAAACAACAATCGACGTTAGGCTCAACCGCCATTCTGTCCATTGATCAGCAGTTTCTTTAAACGCTTTGCGATTCAAGAAAGCGAATGTTTTCTGTGTGAACTGCTTGAGCGACGCAACTGCATTCACTTTTTTTTCTAACAAAAGACTATTGAAATACTGTCCGAGCATTAGCTCACAAACATCGGCAAACACAATGAGCGACACCATAATGCCGGTCATAAATTTCAATTCGGCGCCTAAAGTCTTTGCAATCAACGCTTGGTCAATATGCAAATGTGCCATCTTCATCTCTTGCACGAATTGCACCAACCACCAATGCTGTAAATCACCCACAAATAAATGAATACAACAAACGATGAGCACTCCTAATAAAGCAGAGATCTCTATGGTCAAAGCCCAACGATGATAACGTTGATAGACGATCGCTAATAACCAAACAACCACAGCATTAAAACCAATAGCGATTAAGAACGGCCACCAATCTTTCATCGCGACCAACAAGACAACAAAGGGCAACGCACTCCATAAGAGCACAATGAACCCCTCATAAATCCCTTTTCTCAACGTCACCAGTGCAACCACAGCAACACCTAACCAACCGAATAAAGGCAAAGCCATAAAGATCAACGCCATCATGATGGCGTTCGTTCGGCTACTAATAACAAATTGAGAAAAGCGTTTGGCTAACATATGGATCGCAAAAAGCCTTCAAAAAGAAGGCTTTCTCCAAAGTTATTTATGAGCATCACAATAAGGCAATAAAGAAAGGAATCGTGCGACTTTAATCGCATTTGTTAACTGTCTTTGATATTTCGCACAGGTGCCTGTAATACGACTAGGAACGATTTTGCCTGTTTCAGTAATAAACTTCTTTAGCAATTCAATATCTTTAAAATCAATTTCTTCTACGTTATTTGCTGAGAAATAACAGATTTTTTTACGACGATGATAATGCATTAGGCATCTCCTTCTGTAGATGGTTCGCTGACTGTAGCTTCACTTGCGACTTCTGGTTGCATTTGCACCGGCGCAGGTCTTTCTTCATATGTGTGGTGTCTCTTATCTACTTCTTTTGCAAGCGGAGACGGTTCAGTAATAGCGCTATCACGACGAATAATTAAATGTCGAAGAACAGCATCGTTGAAACGAAAATTATGCGTCAATTCGTCTAAGACGGGTTGCTCACATTCCACGTTCATCAAAATATAGTGCGCCTTGTGAACTTTATCGATTTGGTAAGCAAGCTGTCTGCGGCCCCAATTTTCAAGCCGATGGATGGTTCCTTGACTGTCCGTAATCATCTTGGAATAGCGGTCGATCATGGCGGGAACTTGTTCACTTTGATCAGGATGAACAATGAAAATAATTTCATAATGCCTCATAGAGATGCTCCTTATGGATAATTAGCCTCTTTTAGAAGAGGCAAGGAAAAAGGGGTCGCATTCTATGGACAGCCCCCATCCTTGACAAGCTTTTTACCCGTCGACAGAATGCGCGCCTTTTTGGTGGGCAGACGTTCTGAGGCCAAAATTCCTTTAAATAACACTTCATTTGGCTACGTAGCTCAGCTGGTTAGAGCGCGGCACTCATAATGCTGAGGTCGGTGGTTCGAGTCCACCCGTAGCCACCATATCGAGATGGGCGACCATTAGCACCACATCTTCAAGCGAAAATTTCCGCTTGCAGCTAGGCATGACGATATAGTTGCTACAGTATGTTATTCATCTGTTTTCTTATTCGTTGACGCCTATGATTTGCTGAGTTCTTTGCTAGACTTTTGGTGTGCATAAATATCAATCAGGGAGACATTTTATCCATGACTTACTTCAAACACTGTTTTCTACTTGCTTTACTCGTTCTTTCCTTTCCTCTCTTTGCTCAACCTCCTGAAAATCTAACCACTGCAAAACAGGCAGTTACTCAATATTGCGAATCAGGCGAATACAATCGTGACATCCAAAAAACGATCAAACCTGCAAAACGCTATTTGCAATCAAGAATCCTCTCGAACAAAACACACAAAAAACTAGCCCTTGTTTTTGATATCGATGAAACAAGCGTTTCTCATTATCAAGACATTAAAAAGAATGATTACGGACAAACATATCGCTATGTCTTTCACACCGTCCTGCCAGATACGCACGGCGAACCCATTACTCCCGTCCGTAGCTTATATAACTTCGGAAAAGATCATCACGTTGCTGTTTTTCTTGTCACTGGAAGAAAAGAAAAACTCCGCTACAACACCGTCAAGTTGCTACACAACTGCGGCTACACGCATTGGACTAAATTAATCATGGAACCGAACGACTATAAAAACCCTTCAGCTATTCCTTTTAAATCAGCGATGCGACAAAAATTAATCCAACAAGGGTACGACATTGTGCTTAATGTAGGAGATCAAAAGAGCGATCTAAAAGGTGGCTTTGCAGATAGAAAAGTTCTGATACCAAATCCATTCTATTTAGTTGGGTAAAAACATTTCATGCTAGAGACGCGATAAATCGCGTCTCTACCAAACGCACAATCAAACTCGACCGTATTGTTCATTTTCATAAATCCATCGGCGAATCAGAACATCCACGCTCTCTGGATAACGATCTAACATGATCTGCGCTGCTTTATGCACTTCTGGTAACCACTGAGCATCACGTAAAATATCCGCTACTCTCATCTGAATCATGCCCGCTTGTTTCGTTCCTAACACCTCACCTGGACCTCGCAATTCAAGGTCTTTTTGCGCTATCAAAAAACCGTCGTTCGTTGAACGCATAATGGATAATCGCTCGCGCGCCAATTCAGACAAAGGATACTGAAACATCAAAATGCAATGGCTTTCTTTCTCCCCTCTTCCAACGCGTCCACGCAATTGATGCAATTGAGCCAAGCCTAAACGCTCCGCATTTTCTATCACCATCAAACTTGCATTTGGCACATCCACTCCAACTTCAATGACAGTCGTCGCCACCAACAAATCGATTTCACCGCTTTTAAAACGCTCCATTTCCACTTCTTTAGCATCGCTTTTCATGCGTCCATGCAGCAAACCAATACGCAATTCAGGCAAGACATCCCTCAAGTTCCGCATCGTTTGTTCAGCAGCTTGACATTGCAATGCTTCGGACTCCTCAATCAACGTACACACCCAATACGCTTGCCGTTTATTTCGACACGCTTCATGGATTCTTGAGATCACAGCCATGCGACGTTGATTTGAAATCACAGCCGTTTTCACCGGTTTCCTTCCAGCAGGTAACTCATCAATCACAGATTGATCTAAATCCGCATAAGCCACCATCGCTAAAGTTCTTGGAATAGGTGTCGCCGTCATGATCAATTGATGAGGATGCAATCCGTCGTGCAGCCCTTTCTCCCATAGCGCCAATCGCTGATGCACCCCAAAACGATGCTGTTCGTCCACAATCACTAACGCCAAATGTTTAAACCGCACTTCCGATTGAAATAGCGCATGCGTCCCTACCACTATATCTGCTGTGCCAAGAGCCACATGTTCTAAAGCTGCTGCACGCTCTGCTGCTTTTTGTTGACCAGATAACCACACGACACGAAGATCTAAAGCCTCAAACCACTTTCGGAAACTTTTTAAATGCTGCTCCGCCAACAATTCTGTTGGCGCCATCAAAGCCACTTGTTTGTGTTGACCGATCGCATACAAAGCGGCAATCGCGGCCACCACTGTTTTTCCAGATCCCACATCTCCTTGCAGCAAACGCAACATCGGTTGCGCTTTCGCAACATCTTTTTCAATTTCTTGAACAACACGCTGTTGTGCTCCCGTGAGTTGAAACGGTAATCGCTGAATAAAACGACGAATTAAATCCCGATCTTCTTTCAACACAGGTGCCTGCAATACTTCAGCTTCTTTGCGCAGGCGCAACAGGCTTAAGTGATGTGCCAATAATTCCTCAAAAATAAGTCGCACTTGGCATGGATGTTCCCAATGAAATAATTCATTTTTCTTCACATCTGGCGGCGGACGATGCAGAAAGAGCAACGCTTGTTTTAAAGAGGGAAATTGAAATCGATGCAATACATCGAACGGCATGAACTCTGTCACTTCCGAACGCTCTAATTGCAACAACGCTTGCAAAATAATCTTTCTTAAATTGCGTTGATGTAACCCTTCTGTCGTTGGATAAACAGGTGTCAAAGAATCTTCCAAAGGCAAAGGATGCTCGGGGTCGAGCACATGAAATTCAGGATGAATCATTTCCAAACCGGAGGAACCAAAACGAACTTCACCGTAACAACGAATAGCAGCATCTAATTTCAACAAATCTTTTTGAAATTTAACAATATGAAAAAAGCGCAACCCTAAGAAACCGTGCTCATCAGAAAGACGACAAAAAAAGCGTGTTTTACCTCGATACACATCTTCCCGTTGCACAATTGTGCCTTCTACAACGGCTCGTATGCCAGAACGTAAAAAACGCAAAGGAGTTAAATGCGTATGGTCTTCATACCGCAAAGGCAGGTGAAACAACAAATCCTGAACACTAAAAACACCCAGCTTGTGTAAAGCCGCTTCCAGTTTCGGGCCAACCCCTTTCAATTGATGACAGGCTATTTGATTCAAATTCATAAAAAGATTGTAAGAATGAAACTTTGATTTGTAACGACAAAGAATTCTGAATAACGACTGTTTTTGTGAATTACGTTATGATTCTTCGTTCCTTAAAATATCAAATTGACAGACTCACCGTGAGCCAATCCATTTCAACATTGATCACTCAACTCATTAAAACGATCTCCGCTTATAATTTCTAAATTGTTAGTAAAAAGCAGATTGCAACAGTTTCAAAAAATTAGGACAAACCAACATAAATAATTTTACGGTTTTAAAAAATGTAAAACACCGACCACAAACACTTATGAAAGAAACAAAAATTAACACTTACTTTAGATTGCTCTCTTATCTCTTCCGTCATACTTCTGCCTTTATAGGGGGACTCGCTGGCACAGTGATTGCTTCGTTAGCCGCTTCGAGCTTTGCCTGGTTTTTAAAGCCATTGCTTAATAAAGGTTTTATTTCTCCCGACCCACATTTCATTCATTGGCTTCCGGTGATTGCTATTGCCATTACCTGTATCACAGGGATCGGTGGTTTGGTTGGTGATTACTTGATGGCTCGCGTCTCGCGCGGGGTCGTTATGGATTTACAGAAAGAATTATTTGAACGGTTGTTGCGAATGCCTCTGTCCTTCTTTGAGCGGACCCCTTCAAGTCGAGTCATTGCTGTGCTGATCTATAACATCGAACAAGTCACACAAGCATGCACTTCGGCTCTACTCACTATTGTGCGAGACGGTGCATTTCTGATTGGCTTAACCACAGTCATGTTCATCAATAGCTGGCCTTTAGCGCTTATTTTTCTTGTCACGCTGCCTGCTATCCTTTTGACATTCCGTTATATCGCGGCACATTTACATCGCATCAGTTTACAAATTCAAAATGCCATTTCGAATGTCAGTCATTCTGCAGAAGCATCGTTGATGTATCACCAAAAGGCATCACACTCTGCGGAAAGTATCGGTGCACAAAAACAATTTCTCTCTGCAATTCAACAGGTGTGGTCACAACAAATTTGGTTAGCTTTAGTAAACGGGCTGGGGAGCACAGCCATCCGTATAATTGCTTCGCTAAGCGTTGCAATAGCGATTTTCGTCTCAACTGCCACACACTATACGATTTCTGCGGGCGCATTTATTTCAACCATTTCTGCCATGCTGGCTGCCGCCAAACCTATTCGACAGTTATCGGAGGTAAACAGTGATATTCAAAAAGGTATCGCGGGAGCAGAAAGTGTGTTTGAGGTTCTTGATCATCCCGCATAACGACAAAAATTGTTGCAAGCATATTAATTACCGCGAGCAAGAAACGGTAGGTTGTAGCCACGATATCGTGATGTGCATGCTGTAGAGATAGGGCGTGTTGCAACCCGCCCGTTTCGTCATCCCCGCGAAAGAGGGGATCCAGAAAAATCAATAAATTACGCGTCAAAAATTTCTCGAAAAATTCGGATTGCAACAGGCCTAGATACGATTCATCGTGACTTTACAAAAAAAAACCGAGCCAAAGCTCGGTTTAATAAACTATTTTTCTTATTTTTATCTTAAGAAATATCCTATTTCGCAGCCTCTCTACATCCTCAGAAAGGATCACACTGTCCGTATTGTTATTACTCGTTTCCTTTCGTTCGCTATAAAAAGGAAAAAACGGTTCATCAATTACTTCTTACGATCAGCTTGTGCTGCGCTGCGTTTATCGACAAATTCAATCATAGCCATAGGCGCGGCATCATTTTGTCGAAAGCCTACTTTTAAAATGCGCAAATATCCGCCGTTGCGAGATTTGCAACGAGGACCTAATTCACCAAAGAGTTTTTTGACAGCATCTTTGTTACGTATACGTGCAAAAGCCAAGCGACGATTTGCAACACTATCTGTCTTGCCGAGTGTAATTAAAGGCTCAGCAAACCGACGTAATTCTTTTGCCTTAGGTAACGTGGTTTGAATCAGCTCATGCTCCACTAAGGAAGCCATTAAATTACGGAACAACGCAACACGATGTCCAGTTCGTCGATGGAAATTTCGACTAATCTTACGATGACGCATAATTACTTTCCTTTCTGCTTGGAAAATATATTCCTCGATCTGCGAAGAAATATTAAAAATTATTCTTAATTATTCACTACTATTTTAGAAATACCTGTCTGTGAAACATTATTCTTCAATTTGTTCTTGTAAAAAAGAAGGGGGCCAATTATCAACTTCCATACCTAACGATAAACCACGAGCGGCTAAAACTTCTTTAATTTCATTTAAGGATTTTTTGCCCAAATTAGGAGTTTTTAATAAATCGTTTTCGGTGCGTCGTACAAGATCTCCAATGTAATAAACATTTTCGGCTTTCAAACAATTCGCTGAACGAACCGTTAATTCCAGATCTTCAACAGGTCTTAACAGAACAGGGTCATATGTTTCTTCTTGTGTGACAGGCTCTTGCAATAAAGCACTATTAAGGTCCACAAAAGAAGCTAACTGTTGTTGCAAGATAGTAGCTGCTCGACGAATAGCCGCTTCTGGCTCCAAAGAACCATCCGTTTCTAAATCAATAATCAATTTGTCCAGGTCCGCTCTGCCTTCAAAATGTGCTGTTTCAACGGTATAGGCCACACGTTTCACCGGTGAAAAAGTAGCGTCTAGCTGTAAGACACCGATTTCTTTTTCTACTTCTCCTTCTTTCAATTTTCTTTGTGCTGCAGATTCGTAACCTCTTCCTCGCTGCACTGTGACCTGCATTTTTAATTCACCATCTGGAGAAAGGTTAGCAATCACTAAATCAGGATTAAGAACTTTTACTGAATTTTGTTCGGCAAGATCAGAGGCCAATATTTTACCCGGTCCTTTTTTACACAAGATCAAATCAGCGAATTCACGACCTTCTAAATCGACGGATAATTCTTTCAGGTTCAGCAAGATAATAATGACGTCTTCTTGCACACCATTAATGGTGCTGTATTCGTGTAATACATTTTCAATTTTGACTTGGGTTACAGCATAACCAGACATTGAAGATAATAAGATTCTTCTTAGGGTATTTCCCATGGTCTGACCCACTCCCGTTTCAAACGGGGTCAAAGAAATCTTTGCACGAAATGCACTTAATTTTTCAACACTAATATCGTGTGGCGTCAAGAATTCATCCGCATTGTGACTCATAGAACACAGCCTCTCGTTACAGAAATTATTTAGAATACAATTCGATAATTAATAGATCGTCTACTTCCATCGGCATTTCATCACGTTCAGGCATGCGTTTAACAACGCCTTTGAAGTGATCAACATCAATACTCAACCATTCAGGTAATGTTCTTTGTTTCGCCAACTCAATAGCTTCTTGAACACGCCCTTGCGCACGGCACGCTTCTCTCAAAATGATTTCATCACCAGTTCTTACTTGATAAGAAGGAATATTAACGACTTGTTGACCTGATGAATTTAAAATTTCAATGCCTTTATGACTGACTAACTGTCGAGCTTCTTTACGTGTCCGAGCTAAGCCCAATCGCCACACGACGTTATCAAGTCGGCATTCCAATAAACGCAACAAATTATCGCCGGTTGAACCAGTCTTTTGTAATGCGCTTTTAAAATATTTTCTAAATTGTCGCTCTAGTAAGCCATACATCCTTTTTGCTTTTTGTTTTGCACGTAATTGCTTTCCATATCCTGAAAGCTTCGAGCTTTTCGCACCGTGTTCTCCAGGTAAAACATCAACACTAAATTTTGATTTCCTATCCCCTGTAAACAAAGAGAGATCTTCCCCCTCTCTTCTTTCGATATGACCTCTAGGAGTAAAATTTCTAGCCATTACTAAACCTCTTTATACACGTCGCTTTTTCGGGTCACGAACTCCATTGTGTGGAATCCCTGTGACATCTGTAATTGATAAAACTTTAATGCCGCCAGCTTCTATTGCGCGAACAGCTGATTCACGTCCAGGACCTGGACCTTTAACTTTGACATGCACTTGTCTGATTCCGAATTCCTTAGCCACAAGTGCAAGTTTTTTAGCAGCTTCACCTGCTGCAAATGGAGTACTTTTACGAGACCCTCTGAAACCTTCTGCTGCTGCGCTATTCCAAGCAACAACATCTCCTTTGGGGTCCGTTAAAGTTAAAATCGTATTGTTAAATGTCGCTTGTACATACAAGACGCCTTCCGGCAACTGTCTTTTAATACGTTTCTTAGTGGTTTTGCCTGATTTGCCTTTTTGTGTTTGAGCTTTAGCCATAGTTTATTTCTCACTTCCTCTAAACTTTTCTACGTTTTTTCTTCCGCGTATGGGCATTCGTTTTAGTACGTTGTCCACGAACAGGAAGGCCGCGTTTATGTCGCAATCCTCGATACGTGCCTAATTCAACTAATCGTTTAATGTTTAATGCCACTTCACGACGTAAATCTCCTTCAAGGGTGTATTTTGCTAACGTGGAGCGAACGCCTTCTAATTCAGTTTCGCTTAAATCTCTCATCTTTTTCGAATAAGGAATTTGTACTGCATCACAAATTTCTTGTGCGCGTTTTCTCCCTATCCCATAGATAGCAGTTAAAGCAATTTCTACATGCTTATTGTCAGGAATGTTTACACCGATAATACGAGCCATTCATTTACTCCCGCTCTATTTTTATTAAGTCGTTTTACCTGCCGCGCCGCAAAAGGCGGCAGAGAATACATGATCCAAAAAAGAGAGTCTATCCTTGTCTTTGCTTGTGTTTTGCGTTCTTACAAATAATACGCACAACGCCGTTACGCCTAATCACTTTGCAGTTTTTACACATTTTCTTAACGGAGGCTCTAACTTTCATTTGCTTATCCTCATTTCAAAATTACTTCTAAAGTTATTATTTCAACAGGTTGAGACCGCCTTTCAAATTTGCTTTTTTCATCAGCGATTCATACTGATGAGACATCATGTGTGCTTGGATTTGTGCCATAAAATCCATCACGACCACAACAATAATCATGAGAGATGTGCCACCGAAATAGAAAGGAACATTCCAAGTACTAATCAATATCTGAGGAACTAAACAAACTAACGTGACATAAATCGCACCAAAGGCAGTTAAACGCGTCATCACTGTATCAATGAATTTTGCGGTTTGTTCTCCAGGTCTTATGCCCGGAACAAAAGCACCGGATCTTTTTAAGTTGTCTGCCGTTTCTTTTGGATTAAAAACCAACGCGGTATAGAAAAAACAAAAGAACACAACAGCAATCACAAAGACAATGTAATGCACAATACCCTGTTGTAAAGCGAGTCCCGCTTTTGTTAACCAATCGAGACCTTTTCCATGGCCAAACCATTGAGCCAAACTGGCAGGAAAAATAATAATACTGGTCGCAAAAATGGGAGGAATCACTCCAGCCATATTGACCTTAAGAGGTAAATTAGATTTTTGCTCAGAATAGATGCTGCGACCTTGTTGTCGCATCGCATAATGCACCGTAATTTTTCTCAAACCTCTTTCCACAAAAACAACAATTGCCGTGATTACCAACACCAACGCAACGATTAACAACAAAGTAATAACTTGCATCTGGCCTTGACGAACTTGTTCTAAAGTACGTGCGATTGCAGAAGGCAATCCAGAAACAATGCCCGCAAAAATAATCATCGAAATACCGTTTCCAATTCCTTTTTCTGTGACTTGTTCACCAATCCACATAATAAACATGGTCCCAGTAACAAGAGTCACCGTACAGATCACATAAAAAGAAAGTCCAGGATTCAAGGCCACACCCTCTGCAACAAGCATTTTCGAAATACCAATGGCCTGAAAGATCGCTAGAAACAAAGTTCCATAACGCGTGTATTCATTGATTTTACGTTGCCCAGATTCCCCTTCTTTTTTTAATTCTTCTAATTTCGGAGAAACAACCGTAAATAGCTGCAAGATAATAGAAGCAGAGATGTACGGCATAATACCGAGAGCAAACACAGTAAAGCGCGACAGCGCGCCTCCGGAAAACATATTAAACAGGCCCAAGATACCACTTTGTTGTGCGCTGAATAATTGAGCTAATTTAACAGGATCTAACCCAGGAACAGGGACATGAGCCCCGATACGAAACACCACAATTGCTCCTAACAAGAACAACAATCGCTGTTTCAATTCTCCAAAACCGCCGCCTGATAATTTGGTCTTTAAATTACGATCTTTCATCTATTCTTCGACCTTTCCGCCAGCTGCTTCAATCGCTTTTTTCGCGCCCGCAGAAACTTTAAGCCCAGACAAAGAAATCGATTTTTCAATAGGTTTATCTAAAAACACTTTCACGTCTTTAATTGAAGCATTAATAACGCCTTTGTCTCGCAAGACTTGAAATGTGATTTCTTCTGCATCTATTTTTTCCAAAGTACTCAATCGAATTTCTTGTCGACTCAAAGACTTCAATGTCTTAAACCCAAATTTAGGCAATCGACGTTGAAGAGGCATCTGACCTCCTTCAAATCCAACTTTATGATAACCACCAGATCGCGCGTGTTGTCCTTTATGTCCACGGCCACAAGTTTTTCCTAAGCCGCTGCCAATACCTCGACCAACGCGTTTCTTTGTTTTTTTAGCGCCTGTCGCAGGATGTAATTCGTTTAACGCTACCATTTAAATTTCCTCAACCTTCAACATATAAGAAACTTTGTTCAAAACGCCTCGAATAGAAGGAGTGTCTTGAACAAAAACTGTTTGATGCATTCTTCTTAAACCCAATGCCTGAACACAAGCAATATGCTTTTTTAAGCGACCGTTCATGCTTTTAATTAATGTCACTTTTAACTGTGTACTAGTTTTACTTTTTGCTGTCATGTTGATCGATTCCCAATATTTCTTTAACCGTCTTACCACGTTTCATAGCAATTTGTGCGGGTGATTTCATTTCAGACAAACCGCGCAAAGTTGCTCGCACAACATTAATAGGATTTGAAGAACCAATACATTTTGCAATGACGTTTCTTACTCCTAAAACTTCAAAAATAGGACGCATTGCACCACCAGCTATGATGCCTGTACCGGTAACCGCAGGAAGCATGATGACTTTCGTGGAGCCAAAATATTCAGTGATAGGATATTGCAAGGTATCGTTTCTTAATGCGATTTCTTTCATATCGCGACGTGCTTTATCCACTGCTTTTTGTACAGCAGAAACCACTTCTTTTCCTTTGCCACATCCATAACCAATACGACCTTTACCGTCTCCAACGACCGCTAGGGCAGAGAAACTAAAATCACGGCCTCCATCACGCACTTTTGTCGTTCTTCTAATGGACACAATACGGCTGTCATAAGCCTCTTGCGCTGATTGTTCTTTTTCGTTAGCAGTGTCTGCCATAAGTTTTCCCCATCATTTAAAATTCTAATCCACCAACTCTTGCAGCATCTGCAAGCGCTTTAATTCGCCCATGATATTTGAAACCCGATCGATCAAATGCAACACGATTGACTCCTGCATTTAAAGCTCGTTTTGCTATGAGCGTCCCAACCTTTTCAGCAGCAATTGCGTTGCCGGAATAAATTTTTTCATTTTTAAACTCTGTTTCTACAGTCGAAGCGCATGCCAAGACTTTTCCTTCAGGGGAAATAATCTGTGCATATATATGTCTAGGAGTGCGATGAACAGCTAAACGATTCAGACGTAGCTCCTTCATCTGTTCTCGGCTTTTCTTCGCTCGACGTAATCGAGCTTTCTTTTTAAATTTTGATGTATTCATTTATATAGCACCTTACGCTTTCTTAGTTTCCTTCAAAACGACATGTTCATTTTCGTAACGAACGCCCTTGCCTTTATAAGGTTCAACAGGACGGTAGGCTCGAATTTTTGCGGCCACTTGCCCCACAAGCTGTTTATTCGCTCCACGCACAATCACTTCCGTTTGAGTAGGCGTTTCGATATTAATGCCTTCCGGAACAGCAAAATTGACAGGATGAGAAAATCCGAGTGATAACACGAGGTTCTTACCTTGCACTTGTGCTCGATAACCAACTCCGACTAACAGCAACTTTTTTTGGAATCCTTTACTGACTCCGACCAATAAGTTCTGCACGTTAATGTTAGTAGTGCCAAGCAACGCATTTAAAAATTTCTGATTACGTTTCCTTGCATTTGCAGCTTGTTCTGAAAATGAAACAGCAAAAACATCCCCTTGCTTTTCCAACACTACAAAATCATGCAACCGATAATCCAACTGGCCTTTCGGCCCTTTTGCTTTGACCAACTGACCATCTATCTGAAAATCAACTCCAGTAGGTATTTTTATTGGTCTTTTTGCTATACGCGACGACATATAAATTCCTCTCTTACTCCACGAAACAAAGTATTTCTCCGCCAACACCTAATTTTCTAGCCATACGGTCTGTCATTAAGCCTTGAGAAGTAGAAATAATCGCAATACCAAAACCTCCCATGACTTTTGGCAACTCTTTGCAGGATCTGTATACACGCAATCCAGGACGGCTGATGCGTTTTACAGCAGTAATCACTGGAACATCTTGATGATATTTAAGATCAACCCGTAAAAGAGGTTTTCCTTCATTAGTTTCTACTTGATAGTCATGAATATAACCTTCTTCTTTTAAAAGAGATGCGATAGCCACTTTTAATTTTGCCGAAGGCATCATGACAAACTCTTTTCGGCTCATCTGGCCGTTGCGTATTCTTGTCAACATATCCGAAATAGGATCTTGCATACTCATAATGTTTTAGTCCTCACCAAGGAAATTAGTATTCACATAAACTTTCATAAACGAAACGACCGATCACCAACTGGCTTTTGTTAAACCGGGGATATATCCCTGCATCGCAAACTTACGCAAGCACTCGCGACACAGCCCAAATTTTCGATACACGCCTCTTGATCTACCACAAAGATTACAACGTCTACGAATACGTGTTGGGTTGGAACTCCTCGGCAATTTTTGCAGTGCCAACATGATGTTCCACGGAGACTCACCGTTTTTATATGCTTCTGCCCGCTTCAATTTGAGCGCTTCGCGTTTCGCACGAAACTTTTTCTCAGCTATTTTTCTTTGCTCATTTCGAGCGATTCTCGATTTTTTAGCCATACAGCAATACCTTATTTCTTACGATCGTTAAAATCTTCTTTAAAGGGAAACTGAAATGCCGATAACAAAGCCCGTGCATCCCGATCAGAAGTAGCCGTTGTTGTAAATGCAATGTCTAAACCGCGAATTTGATCAATTTTGTCATAATCAATTTCGGTAAAAACTATCTGCTCATCAATGCCAATACTAAAGTTTCCTCGACCGTCAAACGCACGAACACTGTAACCACGAAAGTCTCTAATACGTGGAATTGCAATGCTCATTAAACGATCTAAAAACTCATACATTCGTTCCCGTCGAAGAGTTACTTTGCAACCAATCGGCCATCCTTTTCTAATCTTAAATCCAGCAATTGATTTCCTTGCATAAGTCACAATTGCCTTTTGTCCGCTAATTTTTGTCAAATCAGAAACTGCGGCATCTAAGACTTTTTTATCATTCGCTGTTTCACCCAAACCAATGTTTAAAGTAATTTTTTCCAACTTGGGTACTTGCATAACATTCTTATACCCTAGTTGTTTCATTAACTGTTTGATCAGTTTTTTAATATATAAATCGTGCAACCTATTCATTTTATTTAAGCCTTCTCAACATCAATAACTTCATTAGAAGATTTAAAACAACGTACTTTCTTTCCATCTTCTAAAAATTTAAAACCAACTCGATCCCCTTTTTTTGTAATGGGATTGAAAATTTGCACATTCGAAATATCAATGAAGGCTTCTCGTTCCTTAATGCCTCCAGGTTCATTCAATTGTGGATTCGGTTTGACGTGTTTTTTTATCAAATTCACGCCTTCTACCAAAAGTTTCACGCGACCATCATTAAAGTATTTCACTTGTTTAATAAGCCCTCGTTTCCCTTTGCTTTTTCCGGCCATAACAATGACCTCATCGCCTTTTTTCAAGCGTTTTTGCCGTACTGTTTTTTTTCTATTGATCATGCTGATTTCTCACAGTAAAAAATTTATAAAACCTCAGGAGCTAATGAAACAATCTTCATGAAAGACTCTCTTAACTCTCTTGCAATAGGGCCAAAAATACGTGTTCCTATAGGTTGTAATTGGTTGTTCAGTAAAACTGCCGCATTGTTATCAAAGGAAAGCCGCGCTCCATCCGATCGCCTCACACCTTTTGCAGTTCTTACGACAACAGCATTGTATACATCGCCTTTTTTTACTTTCGCATTCGGTAAAGCTTCTTTTACAGAGACTTTGATCACATCACCAATATTTGCATAACGGCGGTGAGAACCACCTAATACCTTTATACACATCACTTTGCGTGCGCCACTATTGTCCGCAACAGTTAACATCGTATTCATTTGTATCATCATCATTCTCCATTATTGCAAGCCGTCAAAAGGCTCCAATAGCATAAATTTTATTTATTACCTTGACTGATGACCTCGACAACAACCCATCGCTTGGTCCTGGACAACGGGCGGGACTGAGCCACACGCACAACGTCGCCAAGATTACATTGATTGTCTTGATCATGGGCATGCAGTTTTTTCGTGCGCTTAATCAACTTCCCATATTTCGGGTGAGCAATACGGCGCGTTATAGCAACAACAATTGTCTTATCCATTTTATTGCTAACCACTTCGCCAATAAGCGTCTGCTGTTTACCGATAGCTTCATTCATGTTCTTCTTTCCTCATATTCTCCTTCTTGCTCAAAAATGTTTTCACACGAGCAATATTTCTTCGAACTTCTCTTATTAAATGCGTACGAACACTTTGTTTAGAACCGCGCTGCATTCGCAGCTTGAATTGTTCTTTCAACAACTCCGTCAACTCTTGTTGTAATTCAGGAGCCGTCCTATTTTTAAATTCATTTTTTTTCATTACATCACCGTTCGTTCTTCAAAAGTCACATTGATAGGCAATTTAGCGGCTGCTTTTCTAAAAGCTTCTTCTGCTAATTCTTTTTCAACCCCGGCAACTTCAAAAAGCATATGTCCCGGCTTCACAACAGCTACCCAATATTCCACATTGCCTTTTCCTTTTCCCTGTCTCACTTCCAAAGGTTTTTTGGTAATCGGCTTGTCAGGAAAAATACGGATCCAAACTTGACCGCCTCTTTTTAACTGTCTGGTAATCGCACGTCGCGCAGCTTCAATCTGCCGGGCAGTTATGCGCCCGCGATCAGTCGCTTTCATGCCAAATTCGCCAAAACTGACTGCATTACCACGACTTGCCAACCCACGATTGCGGCCTTTAAAGTCTTTCCTAAATTTTCTTCTCTTAGGTTGTAACACCTTTCAACCCCCTATTCATAAAAAACTGTCAGCTCAGTTAAGCTGAAAATCGACTGGTCTAATACATGCTTTAACTATTAGGGAAACAGTACTATTTTTTCTTCTCTTCTTTTGCACTATTGCTATCGGCTTTACAGATCCAAACTTTGACACCAATAATTCCGTACGTTGTTTTCGCCTCTGCAAATCCGTAATCAATATTTGCGCGTAATGTATGCAAAGGAATACGGCCTTCTCTTAGCCATTCTGTACGAGCAATCTCTGCACCGCCTAAGCGACCACTTACACAAATTTTAATTCCTTGAACACCACCTCTCATTGCAGTACTCACCGCACGCTTCATCGCACGTCTAAAGGTAATACGTTTTACTAATTGCGCTGCGATATTTTCAGCAACCAACTTCGCATCCAAATCTGGTTTACGGATTTCTTCAATATTGATTTGAACCGGCACACCAAGCATCCGACTTACTTGATCGCGAATATCATCTACATCCTTTCCGCTTTTACCAATAATGACGCCAGGACGTGCAGCAAAAATAACAATACGAGCATTACGTGCAGGTCGTTCAATCTCAATACGACTAATCCCTGCAGCTGCTAATCTTTTTTCCAAAAAATTTCTAACTTTTAAATCAGCGCAAATGGTTGCTGCAAAATCTTTTGCATCGACATACCAACGTGACAACCAAGTTTTATTGATACCCAAACGCATTCCTATTGGATGGACTTTCTGACCCATTATTTTTTACCCTCTTCGTCTGATACTTTTAGCGTAATGTGACACATTCTTCTCAAAATACGATCTGCTCGCCCTTTGGCTCGTGGACTCATGCGTTTCAAACGTGGTCCATCTGTTACATAAACAGCAGAAACAACCAACTCGTCAACATCAGCTCCTTCATTGTTTTCAGCATT
This sequence comes from Gammaproteobacteria bacterium, assembly GCA_018812595.1. Taxonomy (GTDB): domain Bacteria; phylum Pseudomonadota; class Gammaproteobacteria; order UBA12402; family UBA12402; genus JAHJDF01. The sequence goes on along the minus strand of JAHJDF010000085.1, from coordinate 3,362 downwards.
TGCTATTGCAGAAACAAGAACATCTTTCATCACTCGAGCAGCTCTTTTCCCACTAAAATTCAATACGTTTAACGCCTGCGCAGCCGATAAACCTCGAATTTGATCAGCAACTAATCGCCCTTTTTGTGGTGAAAATCTCGCAAACTTTGTTGTCGCCGAAACTTGCATAACCTACTCCTTACTTACCCTTTTGTTCTTTTACTTTTCGATCGCCCGAATGCATTCTAAATGTCCTCGTGGGAACAAACTCTCCCAATTTATATCCGACCATATCTTCCGTAATGAACACGGGAACAAAATCTTTACCGTTATGAACAGCGATCGTAAAACCCAGCATTTGAGGAATAACCATTGAAGCTCGCGCCCATGTCTTGATAGGTTTTTTACTTTTTTCGGCAATAGCTCTATCAAGCTTCTTCAACAAGCTGGCTGATACAAACGGCCCTTTTTTCGCTGATCGTGTCACAACATTACCCCCTAAAAATTACTTATCTTTTGCTCTATGACGAGAACGCACAATAAATCGATCGGTTCTCTTATTTCTTCGTGTTCTATAACCCTTGGTAGGCATACCCCATGGAGATACAGGATGCCGACCGCCAGATGTTTTACCTTCACCACCACCGTGTGGATGGTCTACAGGATTCATAGCCACACCACGCACATGGGGTCGACGACCTCTCCAACGCGAAGCGCCCGCCTTTCCTAAAACACGTAACCCGTGTTGTACATTCCCCACAACCCCAATAGTAGCTCTACAATCAATATGTACTTTTCGGAGCTCTCCTGAACGCATTTTCAAGGTCGCATATTGTCCTTCCCTTGCTAACAATTGCGCATAAGCCCCAGCACTTCTCACTAATTGAGCGCCTTTCCCTGGTCTCATTTCGACACAATGCACATTTGTTCCAACTGGAATATTACGTAGTGCCAATGTGTTGCCTGGCTTAATTTGAGCTTCAGGCCCTGATGAAACCGTATCACCCTGTTTCAAATGTTGTGGCGCAATGATGTAACGACGCTCTCCATCCGCATACAAAAGCAATGCAATATGTGCGCTGCGATTTGGATCGTATTCAAGCCGTTCCACCTTAGCAGGAATGTTGTCTTTCCTGCGTTTAAAATCGATTAAACGAAAATGCTGTCTTGATCCACCGCCTCGGTGCCACATCGTAATACGACCCGCATTATTCCTACCGCCTGTTTTTTTCTTTTTAAACACCAACGGCTTATAAGGTTCCCCTTTATGTAATTCAGGAGTAACCACCTTAACAACAAATCGGCGACCCGGTGATGTTGGTTTTGTAGTTATAACAGCCATTTAAAATTCCTCTTTATTCCGCACCGACAAAGTTAATGTCGTAACCTTCTTGCAACGACACATAGGCCTTTTTCCAATTCTTTCTTACTCCTAGTATCTGTTTGAAAATTTTTCGTTTTCCTTTGACGTTAGACACTTGGACATTCTTTACTTTGACATCAAATAATTTTTCCACAGCAGCTTTAATTTCAGCTTTAGTCGCATCAGGCGACACTTTAAAAAGAATCTGATGATTCTTGTCAGCAAGTCGCGTGGCTTTTTCTGAAATAAGGGGGGCCAAAATTATTTTTAGCAGTCGTTCTTCATTCATTTCAGCCATTCCTCTATTTGTTGAATCGCCGGAACAGTTGCTATCACTGTGCGATATTTCAATAAAACAACAGGATCCATTTCTTGCACATCAATTACTTCAACATGCGAAAGATTCCTAGTTGCTAAATACAAGTTTTCATCGATGTTATCGCAAATAATGAGCACACCATTTTGAACATCTAACTTAGCAAATTGCTTTACGATGTCTTTCGTTTTATGCGACTCCACTTTAATCGACTCAATAACCTTCAAGATATTTTGCCGTGCCAATTCAGACAAAATGGAACGCATTGCGCCGCGATACATTTTCTTATTCACTTTTTGCGAATAATCACGAGGACTGGCTGGAAAAGTTTTCGCGCCACCTCTCCACAAAGGACTTCTTATTGAGCCCGCTCGAGCCCGACCTGTCCCTTTTTGTCGCCAAGGCTTTTTTCCACCACCTCGCACATCGCTCCAACCTTTCTGTGCTTTTGTACCAGATCGATTGCCTGCTAAATAAGCTGTGACAATTTGATGAACCAACGGTTCATTGAATGCTGTTCCAAAAACCTCATCCGTTAAAGTGAACTTATTAAGGTCCTGATTTTGTAAATCAGTAAGCATGATTTCCATTACTTATCCCCTTCAGTCACAGATGTCGACGCACGCTTCACTGCAGGGCGTACAATCACATACCCACCAGGAGCACCTGGGATAGCTCCTTTGATCAATAATAAATTGCGTTCTTTATCAATTTTCACAATTTCTAAATTCTGAATGGTGCGAACAACACTGCCTAAATGCCCAGCCATTTTTTTACCCTTAAACACTCTTCCTGGAGTTTGTCTCTGTCCAATAGATCCAGGAACACGATGCGATAATGAATTACCGTGTGTGTAATCTTGATGTGAAAAATGGTGACGCTTAATCACACCCGCAAATCCTTTACCTTTTGTAACACCTTGCACATCAACGATTTGTCCATCAGAAAACACGTCAACGGTTAACTCGGCGCCAAGAGACAAATCAGCGTTTAAATCATCAACACGAAATTCCCACAACCCCAAACCAGGCTCAACACCCGACTTTGCGTAATGACCAATCAGTGGTTTTGTGACACGAGAAAGACGGCGCTTCCCCATGGTCACTTGAATCGCTGAATATCCATCGTTTTCTATTGTTCTGATTTGAGTCACTTTGTTCGGTTGAACTTCAATCACCGTTACAGGAATAGAAGCCCCTTCTTGAGTAAAGACCCGAGTCATTCCACATTTTTTTCCAACTAATCCAATCGCCATTCTCTTAAAACCTCATAAACCAATTAATCGACGCTAATTTGGACATCCACTCCAGCGGATAAATCAAGCTTCATTAAAGCATCAACCGTTTTATCCGTTGGTTGCACAATATCCACCATGCGTTTATGCACACGAATTTCATATTGATCGCGAGAATCTTTATCTTTATGAGGAGACGTTAAGAGCGTTGTTCTCTCTTTTTTCGTTGGCAAAGGAATAGGCCCCTTAACTTGAGCCCCTGTTCTTTTCGCCGTTTCAACGATCTTTTGTGTCGCATCATCGATCAATTGATGATCGTATGACTTCATAACGATTCTAATTCTCTGTTTACCTGCCACAGCATTCATAGATTCTTATCCTGTTACTCGATAATTTTGGAAACGACGCCGGCACCCACCGTACGTCCTCCTTCTCGTATCGCAAATCGCAATCCAATTTCCATCGCAATT
>JAHJDF010000084.1 GCA_018812595.1 Gammaproteobacteria bacterium | reverse complement strand
CTTTAAAAAAGGCGGCATGCCTTATGTGTATCATGTGATGTGGGCTCTTTGGATTGTGTTAGCAACAGTAGTTATTTGCGAATACAGCCCCATGCATCTTCTGTTTTCGACTCTATCGTAAACTGTATTCGTCACCCCCTCTCTCTCTTGTCATCCCCGCTTCGGTGTGGATCCAGACTGGATTCCCGCCTTCGCGGGAATGACGGAGCTTTGTGTGGGAATGACGGAGCTTTGTGTGGGAATGACGGAGCTTTGTGTGGAAATGACGAAGCTGGATGTGGAGATTGCAACAAATCGTTCTTTTCTAAGACGCTTATTCATCGCATCTCTACGATACTTTGTGGATCTTCATGGAGTTTGTGTGGCCGCTGATGCCGATGATGTCTCCTTTCGTGATGATCACGAGATCATCGTTCTTCAAAATGCCCTCGTCCTTCAACAGTTGAATCGCGTATTGATCAATCTTTTCTGAAGGCATTTTTGTTGCGTCAAACGCAATGGGATGTACGCCACGGTACAGATTTGTTTTGCGTTGAGTTGCTACAAAACGAGACAACGCAAAAATAGGAATGCCTGTTCGAATGCGGGACATCAAAAGCGGCGTTTGGCCGGATTCTGTTAAGCAAACAATAGCCGCGATGTCGACGTGATTAGCGCAGTACATGGCAGACATAGCAATAGCTTCATCGATCGTATTAAACCGACATTCCAAGCGATGTTTAGAAACTTGTGTTTCAAGTTGTTTTTCAGCACCCAAACAGACGCGAGCCATTGTTGCGACCACCACATCTGGATGTTCTCCCGCTGCTGTTTCAGCGGACAACATCACTGCATCGGTGTTATCCAATACCGCATTTGCGACGTCGAACACTTCAGCGCGTGTAGGAATCATGTTGTGGATCATGGATTCCATCATTTGAGTTGCTGTAATTACTGGTTTATCTAAGCTTCTGGCGCGTTGAATAATTTGTTTCTGTACAGCAGGTAATTGAGCGTCCCCAATTTCTACGCCGAGGTCGCCTCTAGCAACCATCACTCCATCGGAAACATGAATGATTTCATCAATCGCTTGTACCGCTTCCACACGTTCAATTTTGGAAATGACACCCGCCGAACTTCCAGCTTCAGCGATCAATGTTTTTGCTTCTTCAATGTCGGCTGCACTTCGTGGGAATGAAATCGCAAAATAGTCCACTTCGAGTTTTGCTGCGAAACGAATGTCTTCTTTATCTTTTTCCGTAAGTGCTTTTGCAGAAAGTCCGCCGCCTAAGCGATTAATGCCTTTGTTGTTAGACAGCTCACCGCCAACCACAACACGACAAAATACTCGAGAGCCTTCTTTTTTTAAGACTTTAAATACGATTCGACCGTCGTCTAATAACAAGGTGTCCTCTTTTTCGACGTCTTTAGGCAATTCTTTGTAGTCAATGCCTACCATTTGTTCATTGCCGGCATCGTCATCCAATGTTGCGTCTAAAATGAATTTCGCGTTTTCTTTTAAAATAACCTTTTCATTTTTGAAACGAGCAATGCGAATTTTTGGGCCTTGCAAATCTGCAAATACAGCCACTTCTCGATTGTGTTTTTTGGATAGCGCACGAATTTTCGAAATTCGTTTGGCGTGTTCTTCAGGAGAGCCATGAGAAAAATTGGCTCTAAAAACATCTGCTCCAGCAAGAAAAGTTCGTTCTAATACTTTGTCATCATCAAGAGCAGGCCCCAATGTAACAACTATTTTTGTACGACGGCGTGTAATCATTGTTTTTTTGCCTTTTCGTAAGATTGTTCTAGCGCTTCAATGGCAGGCAAAGTTTTCCCTTCTAAAAAAGACAAAAAGGCGCCGCCTCCGGTTGAGATATAAGAAATTTTGTCGGAAACCCCGTATTTTTCTATGGCAACGATGGTGTCTCCCCCTCCGGCAACGGAATAGGCTTTGCTTTTTGCGATGGCTTTCGCAATCGCTTCCGTTCCTTTTGAAAACGGCTCTGCTTCAAAGGCCCCCACAGGGCCATTCCACAAGATGGTTTTTGCTTTCTTAATGATGGAGGTATAGATCTCTTGCGTTTCAGGGCCTATATCTAAGACTTTTTCATCGTCCCCAATTTGTGAAATCGATTGATCGTAGGCGTCCGCATGCTCCGAAAATTTTTCAGCGACGATGACGTCTATTGGCAACGGAATTTGTGCACCCGTTGAAGCGGCAAGTTCCGTTAATTGCTCTGCTTCGTCGATAAGATCGGGTTCATACAATGAATTGCCAATGGAATAACCGGAGGCAGCAATGAATGTGTTTGCGATGCCTCCACCGATGATGAGGTAATCCACTTTTTTGATGATGGATTGTAGTAGAGCTAATTTGGTTGAAACCTTTGAGCCGCCCACAATAGCAACGAGCGGATGTTCTGGGTTTTCCATGACATTGCTTAATGCAGATAACTCTCGATCCATCAGCAATCCAGCGCATGCGATTTTTGCATACAGTGCAACGCCATAGGTGGAAGCTTCTTTTCGGTGAGCCGTTGCAAACGCATCATTGATATAAACGTCGCACAGATCCGCTATCTTATGGGAGAGCGTTTCATCGTTACTTTTCTCACCCACATTAAAGCGAACGTTTTCACACAAGACAGCTTGCCCTTTTTTCACCTCAACACCGTCCAGCCAGTTTTTTACGAGAGGAACGGTCTGCCCGAGTAATTGAGATAAAGCTTCTGCGACAGGTTCAAGAGAGAATTGCGGATCGTATGTGCCTTCTATAGGGCGTCCTAGGTGAGACAGGATGATGACTTTTGCCCCCGCATCTAAGGCTGTTTTTATAGTCGGAATAGCAGCTTTAATTCTGACATCGCTTGTGATTTTCCCGTTCTTCAAAGGAATATTTAAATCTTCACGAATCAGCACACGTTTATTAGTTAAATTTACATCCGACATCTTTAAATAAGCCATAAAAGACACCTCTTTTGAAATCCAATTTATTGTTCGAGCGGCTTGAATCGCGCGCGAATCTACAGTCTTTTTTTTAAAGGTCAATAAAACCAAAGGCTCAGAATCCGTATCGTTTGATGTTACTTGGCCTCTTGTAAAAACTCGATACATCGAGTTTTTACGATTGTTGGGATCATTCAGTTGGTGATTTAAATGCGATTGCTCCTGTCCGAAAATTTGTTACTTTAAAGCTCGACGAAGAAATGGAGCTCCTTCGAGCGGAGCCCGTTCCCCTCGCGCACGAATTACAGGAATTATACATAGAGACGCGATTTATCGCGTCTCAAAACACATCCATCGAGCTCATGAACATAGTTTTAATCGGATTTAAAAGTGCGGGGAAAAGCACGGTTGGAAAACCTTTGGCTGAAGCATTGCATTGGTCTTTTGTCGATGTGGACGACGAAATTGCAAAGATCTATCAAAAGCAACACAACGAAGTTTTAACCCCACGAGAGATCTACGTCAAAGTTGGAGACTCCACTTATCGTGTTTTGGAAAGAGAGGCTGTGTTGCTGGTAAGCGCGATGGAAAATACAGTGATTGCGACAGGCGGCGGCACCGTTTGTGATTCTAAAAATACGAAATGCTTAAAACAAAAAGGCATTTTTGTTTTTTTGGATGCTTCCAGAGAAACGATTCGAGAAAGGATTATAAAAGACCCTACATTGAGTTTCCTAAACGTTGAAAACGATCCCCAAGCTTTCGAACAAGCCTTTGCTCAAAGGCGTGCGATTTATCAAGAACTAGCAGACGTTGTGATTGATGCTTCACATGAAAACACACAAACCCTTGTTGAAGAGATCATGGGTGTATTGTGATTCACATTTATTTATCTCCGATTAACCACGCTTCTAGTCCATAGAGTGGAATGTGAAATACATGATCCATTTTGCCGAACGAGTGATGTGCAGAAATTTTTAAGCCGTAAGGGCTTTTTGTGTGGCTCGATAGAAATGAGGACAGACTCCTGAGTGTCCCCGTTGCGCCCGCTTTGACTTCAATAGGAATAATTTGATTATTTTTTACTGTCACAAAGTCGATCTCAGCATTGCTGTTTTTAGCTTCTCGGTGCCAATAATAAAGCTGAGGCTTGATGCGGTTTGATGCGTATGCCAATAATTCTTGTGCGATAAATTGTTCGGCCATATTGCCAAGCGTTTTTATTTCTAAGGGCTCCAGAAACCAATCGCTCAAAGACAAATTAAGTAATCGTTGTGCCAAACCAATATCTAAGAAATATGCTTTAAACATATTGTCGTTTCTACTAGCCCCTAATGGTTGTTCTTGCCCAGAGGTGTGGTAACACAGATGCGCCACATTTGCTTTGACGAGTAAAGACAATGCTTCTTTGAGTACAGTGGACTTAATGTCTCGATCAACATGCACATATTTAAATTTATTTCCAAGTTGAACAGCGATGGATTGAAAAACTTTGTCGATATGTTCGATTTGTTTCTTTTTCGCGTATTTCGAAAAATCTTGTTTGTATGCTTCAAGGATTTCATCTTGCAATGTTTGGCAGCCAATAATGTCACGATATTGGATCCAGTAATCTATCACAGCCGGCATACCGCCAAGCCACAAATAGATTTTTAATTCTTTCATGATGAGTTTGTGAATGGTTTCGTCGATATTTTGTTGCTTCACATAATCACGCAAATCTTGTCGATCGCACGCAGTTAGAAATTCACCGAAAGACAATGGGTATAAATAGAGGAATTGTACTCTTCCAACGGGTATGCCTATTTTTTCGATTGCAAAGTCAAGTAATGATCCAGCGGCAATGATGTGTAGTTCAGGAATCTCTTCATAGAAATAACGCAATGCCAGAATCGCTCTTTCACATGCTTGAATTTCATCCAAAAACAACAATGTCTTGCCCGGAACAATTTTATTTTTTGTATAGATCCCAATTTTTAGAAGTAGTTCGTTAGCCACTAAGTTTTCTTTAAATAAATTGCATGCTGATTTTTCTTTTTCAAAATCGATCGCAACAAAATTTTCAAATTGTTTACCGAGCTCTTTGACAATCCAAGTTTTACCGATTTGACGAGCTCCCCTCAAAATCAAAGGTTTTCGCAGAGAGCCATCTTTCCAAGCCCGCAATGTTTCTAAAGCATCTCTTTTCATATCCGGCCCCGTTATTAGAAATTTTCCAATGTTATTTTTGCGTATTTTTGGAAATTTTCCAAGGATGTTTGGCGGTAAATTTGGAAATTTTCCAGAAAAATCCAGAGGCATCCCCTTCTGGAAATTCTTTTTCGACCGCGATTTTGACTCGTAGGAGATATTGTAGAGGAATGTTGCAATCCGCCCTTTTGTCATGTTTAGCTGCGGCGGAAATGAGAACGGAGCACACGCAGAGACGCGATTTATAGCGTCTCTGGTTTATGAGTTTTAGGATTTACGCCATCATCATCTTAATGGCGACGTCGAGCATTCGGTTGGAAAAACCCCATTCGTTGTCGTACCAGGACGATATTTTCACTAGGTTGCCCATCGTTTTCGTGAGAGTGGCATCGAAGATCGACGAAGCGGGGTTGTGATTGAAATCACAGGAGACGAGCGGTTCATCGTTGTATGTCAAGATGCCTTTGAGATCTCCTTTCGATGCTTCCAGCATGATCTTGTTGATTTCTTCTACTGTCGTTTCGCGCTTGGCTTCGAAGGTCAAATCCACAATAGAAACATTCATGGTCGGAACGCGGATGGCGTAGCCGTCTAACAATCCTTTCATTTCAGGGAGCACAAGACCGACGGCTTTTGCGGCACCTGTTTTCGTTGGGATCATGGAATGTGCGGCGGCACGTGCTCTGCGTAAATCTTTGTGCGGGCCGTCTAATAACACTTGATCGTTGGTATAGGAGTGCGTGGTCACCATCAATCCTTTCACAACACCGACCGTGTTCATCAACGTTTTGACGAGAGGAGCTAAGCAGTTGGTTGTGCAAGATGCATTGGATACCACCGTGTCTTTTGCGCTTAAAACGTGTTCGTTGACACCGTATACAACAGTTGTTTCAACGTCTTTATCGCCAGGCGCAGAGATCAATACTTTTTTTGCACCAGCGTCTAAATGCGCTTGAGCTTTTTCTTTCGATTTAAAAATGCCCGTGCATTCCATCACGATATCGACGCCCAATTCTTTCCAGGGTAATTCCTTTGGGTCTCTTTTGTTGAATACTCGAATGGCATCGCCGTTGATGATTAAAGAGTCGTCATTCATTTCAACGGTGCCGAGAAATTTACCGTGCACAGAGTCGTAACGCGTTAGGTGTTCTTGTATTTGAGGGCTTGATAAATCGTTGATGCCTACGATCTCAATTTCGTCTCGCTTGTTTTCATATTTGGCTCGTACGATGCAACGTCCAATGCGTCCGTAACCGTTAATCGCAATTTTTACTGCCATGATTTTTCTCCTTGGTTAGTTAATTTAAATCGATGTTTTATCGTCATTCCCGCGAAAGTTGTGTCCCCGTCATCCTCGCTTCGGTGTGGATCCAGAATTAATATATTTCCTGGATTTCCGCTTTCGCGGAAATGACAGAAGAGCCCTGGATTTCCGCTTTCGCGGAAATGACAGAAGAGCCCTGCGGGGATGACGAGCGAAATACATGAATGACACTGTGTTTTCATTTTCCCAACAATTCATTTGCTACTTGAATGACGTGTTCAGAGGTAAATCCAAATTCTTGGAATAAATCTTTCGCCGGGGCCGATGCGCCGAAGTGATCGATACCGATTATGCGACCGTGATCGCCCACGATTGCATGCCAGCCCATTGTGCTTGCTGCTTCAATCGCAATACGCGCAGGAACGTCAGGAGGCAAGACGGTGTCTCGATAAACTTTGTCCTGTTCCATAAATGCGTCGATCGAAGGCATCGATACAACACGGACACGACGGTTTTTCATTTGTTCTGCAGCAGTCATCGCGAGCGATATTTCTGAGCCGGTGGCGATCAGAATGATTTCTGGATTCCCGCTTTCGCGGGAATGACGAGAGTTGTCTTCGCGGGAATGACAGTCTTTCAGAACGTAGCCACCGCGATTGATATTTTCGATCATCACAGCATCTCGTTGATAGGCAGGCAATTTCTGTCGTGAAAGCGACAATGCACTAGGTCCATCTTGTTTTTCTATAGCGTTACGCCAGGCAACGGCTGTTTCGATCAGGTCACAAGGCCGCCATACCGATAAATTTGGAATCGCGCGAAGAGATGGCAATTGTTCGATCGGTTGATGCGTTGGACCATCTTCACCAAGACCAATTGAATCGTGCGTGTAAACATAAATAACACGTTGTTTCATTAAAGCGCTCATGCGAACGGCATTCGCTGCATAACTTTCGAAGATCAAAAACGTTCCACCGTATGGAATGAATCCGCCGTGAATGGCGAGCCCGTTCATGATGGCGGACATGCCAAATTCGCGAACACCGTAGTGGATGTAATTTGCATTGCTTTGATCGAAGCTGAGCGAAACAGATCGCGAACAGTTGGTTAAATTCGATCCGGTTAAATCAGCGGAACCGCCCAGTAATTCAGGCAATAGAGGCGTGATTGCTTCGATCACTTTTTGTGATGCTTTGCGTGTGGCGATGGCTTCGCTTTGTTGCGCGAAATTGTCGATGAGTGTCTGGAATTCTGTTTTCCAAGTTTCAGGAAGTTTGTGATTTATCTGACGTAAAAATTCTTCCGCTAAATCAGGATAATTTTTTTGATATTCATCGAAGTGCTCTTTCCAGACTTTTTCGAGCGCGCCACCTCGTTCGCGTGCGTCATACACTTCATACATCTCTTCAGGGATTTCGAAAGGCGCGTACGTCCAATGTAACGTTTCTCGCACTTTCTGAATTTCTTCCTCACCGAGGGGGGAGCCGTGACAAGATTCAGAACCCGCTTTTAAAGGAGATCCAAATCCAATCGTGGTTTTGCAACAAATCAATGTGGGTTTGTCGGTTACAGCACGGGCGGATTCAATGGCTTGCGTTACCGCAGCAGCATCGTGCCCGTCTACATCAAAAATGACGTGCCATCCGTATGCTTCGAATCGTTTTGGCGTGTCGTCTTTGAACCAGCCGGCGACAGGACCGTCGATAGAGATGCCGTTGTCGTCCCAAAAAGCGATGAGTTTTCCAAGCCCTAATGTGCCGGCTAGGGAACAAACTTCATGCGATATCCCTTCCATCAAACAACCGTCACCCATAAAAACATAGGTGTAATGGTCAACGATATTGAACGGTTCGCGATTAAATTTCGCAGCCAATATCTTTTCTGCGATGGCCATGCCAACGGCGTTCGCAATGCCTTGTCCTAAAGGACCTGTCGTTGTTTCCACGCCGGGTGTATCAAAAATTTCAGGATGTCCGGGCGTTTTGGAGTGCAGTTGGCGGAATTGTTTGAGGTCGTCTATCGAGAGCGCATAGCCGGTGAGGTGTAATAAGGAATAAAGCAGCATCGAACCGTGGCCGTTGGAAAGGACAAAACGATCACGATTAGTCCATTTTGGATTTCGAGGATTGAAGTGCAAAAAATCATTCCATAAAACTTCCGCAATATCGGCCATACCCATCGGCATGCCCGGATGACCTGACTTCGCTTTTTGGACTGCATCGATACTTAAAAATCGAATGGCATTAGCAAGTTCTCGATGAGTAGGCATATGCATTTCCTCGAATAAGTAAAGGGCGCGCATTTTGTCCGACCCGTCTTGGTTGTGCAAACGTAGAGACTATATTTCTCGCGTCTAATGCTTTAGACCATTCCATCGTTTATAAATTGTAAAATGCTGATGGCGGTGAGGGCTGCGGTTTCTGTTCTTAGGATGCGGGGGCCTAGGTGTGTGAGGATGAATTTATTTTCTTGAGCGAGTGCGATTTCGTTTTGATCAAAGCCCCCTTCGGGGCCGACTAAGAGCGCGATGCGTGTTTGATTTTGTGCGCAGTCTTTAAGTGTTCTATTTGTTTTGTGATGCAAAATCAGCTTGCAGTCATCGTTTGTCTTTTGAAACCACTCTGTTAATGACGTGATGTTATTGAGTGTGGGCAACCTATTGCGTCCACACTGCTCGCAAGCGCTGATGATGACTTTATTCCAATGCTCGAGTTTTTTATTCCACCGTTCTTTTGGCAGTTTTACAGTGCAGCGTTCTGAAAGGATTGGTGTGATCTGATCTACTCCTAACTCCACTGCTTTTTGAATCGTGAAATCCATCTTTTCACCGCGAGAGATGCATTGTCCTAAATGAATTTTGCAAGGCGATTCCCGATCGATGTCTTCAAAAGAATCCACCGACACAATTGCTTGTCCATGCACTATGGAAGACAGATGGCATTTAACTTCCCCGCCAGTCCCGTTAAACAGCACGCAAGGCTCATTCAATTTCAGTTTTAATACATGCAATACATGGTGCGATGCTTCTTGATCGAGCGTGATCTGCAGCCCAGCATGCAAAGTTGTGTGTTGATAAATTCTACGAAGAGCCATGGATGTTTTCTCGACACGGTTAAAGTGAGAGCACTTGTTTTAAACCCTTTTCTAAAGCAAATAAATCAGCAGAAGAAAGTTGCCCTGCTTTCTGTGTCAGACGACTTTTATCGACTGCTCTAATTTGATCACAAATAGCTGCGACCTCTTTTTCGAGGCATGTCACTCCAATTACTAAAGGGGGTCTTGCAGTTGCTGCGGTGGACAGTGGGATCACAACAACGGTGTGTCGTGCTTTGTTGATGGGTGTGGCGCTCACAATGATGCAAGGACGGAGCTTTTTGATTTCAGAACCTTTGGTTGGATCCAAATTGACCCAGTAAATATCACCTCGTTTCATTTTCTAACCCGTCTTGCAAAGTGATTTCCCAATCTTCCATTTCCTTCGTTAGTGCTTCGTCCTTTTCAACCGCTTTGGCACATGCATAAAGCTCATTTTCTTTCTCAGCGATTTCCTTTTCTATGAGACGAACGAGCATTTTGCTTCTTTGTCTTGGAGGCACTAACGCGCGAAAACGTGCCGCTAAATTTTCAGGAATAGAAATAAGT
>JAHJDF010000083.1 GCA_018812595.1 Gammaproteobacteria bacterium | reverse complement strand
TTCCTGTGGACTAAACTTTCTCCTGATAACTCCATTCATCATTTTTCTCCTCTATTGGGAGAAATTTTAACATCTTCATTAACCCCTCTTTACTGTCTAGTTTTGGGGGACCACTTTAATACTTGAGGTTGCTCGTTTAGATGATGCGTGATTTGAGACATTGTTTGGATATTAGGAACATAGAGGTTATTAAAATGACGTCTTCCCATATTAGTTGTAACGGTCGCAGTATTAGCAATTGTATTTGCATGAATACTCCCCATGTTGGTACTCACTTTAGCCATGTGACCGATGTCTTCCGCATGAATACTCCCCATATTGGTACTCACTTTAGCCATGTGACCGATGTCTTCCGCATGAATACTCCCCATATTGGTAGTTACTTTAGCTTTCGTGCCAACATTAGATACATTGATACTTCCCTGCTGAGTTTTTACTGTTGAGCTCGCTCCTACATTCTTTGCATGAATGTTTCCCTTTATGTTAGTTAAAATAACGTGTTCACCCAGGTCTTCTGCGAAAATATCACCTGATTCTGTTGATACTTGTGCGTACTCACATATGAAATTGTTAATTTTGATGTTTTGGGACCATGCGATTTTTACGTTAGAACTTACGATGCCTTCTATTATTAGATTGTTATCATTATCTATGAGTGAATGAGTGACTTGTGAGTGATTTCCTATCTGTCCAATGTGAATAGAACCACCTGAAACTATGGCTCTATTGCCAAAAGCTACTATGGAGTTTCCATATGAAGCCTGTTCTATAGGCTGGTTCAAAATTGATGCATTTGATTTGATGTTTCCTTCTATTTTCAGTGAAGCATTCTTCATGGTTATATTCGCACCTTCAGGAACATCGCAGTAAATAATGGTGTTTTCATCGCATATAATGCGTTGATTTTGTTCCATTTCATGAATGTGTTTCGTCATTTTCATATCCTCATGTTTTTGTTTTGATGTGATTCTTAATTCATTAATTTATGGCTTGTTGTATTACAAAAAATTGATGAATTACTACTTGATATAGCATAGCAATCTTAAGTAAAGCTTAAGAGTTCAGCATATCTCTCACCTGTCCTCTACAGAGGATAAATCAATAATTTTGATGCTATTTAAGCTTTTCTTAATTTTGTTGGTCTAAATTTCATAGAGCATGTCTTTGTTGGGGAACTTCAAGATTATGAAAAATATTAGAAAAGCAGATGAGATGCTTCATTTACACTATGTTTGGGTAGGAGCGGTTTTACCAGAAGAATATTTAAACAATATTAGAGGCGTTCTTTATGGAGCAAAACTATCCTGTCAGCATGTTTGTGTTCATGTGTGGACAAATAATCCTAATATTATTTTGCGTCAAATGGCTTTGTCTGATTGCCTATTTCTTTTAAATAACTACGTAAAAATTGAAAACATCAATGATCTATTTTTAAACGTTAAGGAAGACTATCTTAAAAAATTACTGTTATTAATTCGTATGGAAATGGTTGGAGGAGGCGCAAAAAATCTAGCTTCGGTTAGTGATATGGTGCGCCCAAGAATATTGTTACTACAGGTTTCAGGTGTTCATCTTTATATTGATACAGATAATGTATTTGTTGGTCACAATGTGTTTAACGTGACGCCAGAAGGTTTGTTTCCACAAGGACTTGATGCCTTAAAGACCACTGATAACGCTGCTTCGTGCGCCATAGTTCCAATGGCTCGAACAAATGATCTTATAGCTGTTCGATATCCTGGTATCAGTGATGAGACAGTAGTTAAAAAACCATTATTACTAGAATCTTATTTGCATTCTATGGTGCAACGTTATACCTCGCAGTCGTTTTTAAATGTGGATCGGATGAAACAAATTATGGAGGGGCTTCATACAAATATGCCGGTCTTGGCAAATTTTTTTGCTGCAAGTGAAAAATTGAATACCTTTAAATCAAAGGATTCGTTCACTCGACTCTTTTCGATAGAGAATGATTTAAAAAGATCGAGAGCAATAATTCCTATAGATATTTCTGGTTTTTCGTTTCGAATGTTCCTTACGATCCATAAAACTGGTCCGAATTGTTTTAATGAGGTTTTTCAAACACTTGATGAGGGCGTTAAGCAAGAAATAGTGTTTTTCAATCAAGCTAATGAAAATATAGATAATCATCCTGATACAAAACAATTGCCTATTAATGTTCTCACCAACTCACATCGTTCATGGGTCCATTCTTCGGATTGTTCCGGATCTATTTTTTTTGTTTCGCAAAAACCAAAAATAATCGAAAAACGAACTCTATATTTATATTTTGCCATTGAACAAAAATCTGACGGCAATGAGCTAGTTTGGTACATCTGTGGTGGAGCCTCTAATGAACCATCGGTATTTGCTCGGCAAGAAGTCACAACTTATCTCACGGAAACAATAGAGCGTTGGACGAGAGAAAATAAAACTGTTTGTTGCTCCAAAGAAATAGGAAAACTAAATAGAGAGTTGCAAAAAGATCCAGCATATTGGAAACATGTTCCTCTTAATGCAAGGCCTGCGGATGATTCTATTGAATGTATTCCTAGTGATTCATATCTTCCGACAGGAGTTGAGCAAGAGATGACTCCTTTTAATACGGGCCCTAAGAAAAGCCTATTTGCTTGCTGCTCTGGCATGTTCTTTCCTGATGTAGTCAAAGTTAAATCTTCAAACCTATGTCCTCGACAGCGAGTAAGGTTATAGGTATGAATTATTTTTCTCTGGTTATGATGCCGTAACTGCCAAATGGCAATTCCTGTCCACAACAACCTTTCATTATTTCATCTTTAGTCTCCCCCCATTTCTTTCTAAAGTTTGCTGTTGCGTGTAATCCTGACAAAGGAAGTAGATTCTCACCTTATGGACCTCTATTTGTATTCCGCCTAGTATTCGGCGCTTTTATTTATTCATTTCGATTGAGGGAAAAAACGATGTCGGGACATAGTAAATGGTCAAACATTCAACATCGCAAAGGGGCGCAAGACGCTAAACGTGGGAAGATTTTTACCAAGCTGATTCGTGAAATTACGGTGGCTGCTCGTATGGGAGGAGGAGATCCCAATGCGAATTCGCGGTTGCGCTTAGCGGTCGATAAAGCGTTTGCTCAGAACATGTCAAAAGAGACTGTGGATCGAGCGATTAAACGCGGGGCCGGTGGGTTAGACGGCGACACGTTAGAAGAAATCACTTACGAAGGATACGGTCCGGGCGGCGTGGCTATTTTAGTGAAAAGCATGACCGACAATCGCAATCGTACAGTGGCGGAAGTACGGCATATTTTTACTCGTTCAGGCGGTAATTTGGGCACATCTGGTTCTGTTTCTTATTTATTCCGTGATGTGGGAGTGATTACGTTCGCGCCGGGCGGTGAAGAAGACAAAATCATGGAAATTGCTTTGAATCACAATGCTGAAGATGTTGTTGTGAATGAAGACGGCTCCATTGAAGTTATCACCACAGCGGAAGATTTTGCATCCACAAAACAAGCGCTTGAAGAAGCAGAATTAACAATCGCCGATGCGGAATTGACGCTGCTTTCATCGGTAACGGTTCCACTGGATGTCGAAACGGCTGAAAAATTAATGCGCATGGTGGATGCGTTTGAAGATTTAGACGATGTGCAATCGGTGCATCACAACGCCGAACTTTCCGATGCGATCATGGAACAACTACAACCGATTAAATAGAGGATGAACACTTGCCAATATTGGCCGTTGATGGCCGTTCCTTGCTAGTGCTTTGGAATTAAATTATGACGATTATTCTTGGAATTGATCCAGGTTCTTGCATTACCGGTTTTGGAGTGATCAAAACCGAAGGGAGTCGGTCTTCGTATGTCGCTAGCGGTTGTATACGCATGAAAGCCAAAGAAACTTCGCAGCGTTTGCAGCAAATTCATCAAGGGATTCGTGAAGTGGTGTCGAGATACATTCCCGATGAAGTGTCAATCGAATCTATTTTTATGCATCAGAATCCAAACTCAGCCCTGAAATTAGGGCAGGCCAGAGGCGTTGCGATGGTGGCAGCATCCATGGCGGGCTTATCCGTTTTTGAATATTCCGCGCGTCAGGTGAAACAGGCTGTTGTGGGGTATGGGGCTGCCGACAAATTGCAAGTGCAACACATGGTGTGTGCCATTTTGAATTTATCTAAATCGCCTCAAGCGGATGCGGCAGATGCTTTAGCGATTGCGTTGTGTCATGCCAATAGCCGTTTAACCGGAACTGTTTTAAAGGAGCATTTGTTGTGATTGGTCGATTGAAAGGCATTCTCATTACCAAACGCCCGCCAGAACTTTTAATTGATGTGGGTGGCGTGGGTTACGAATTATTGGCGTCCATGAACACGTTTTATCACCTGCCAGAAGAGGGCGAAACGGTTACCTTATTAACGCAATTGGTGGTGCGTGAAGATGCGCAAACGTTGTATGGTTTTTACGATCATCGTGAGCGTGATTTGTTTCGTACGTTGGTTAAAGTCAGCGGAGTGGGGCCGAAAATGGCGTTGGCGATTTTATCAAATACGGATCCGGATGGCTTTGTTCGATATATCGTGGATAAAGATTTGAATAGTTTGTTGCGTATTCCGGGGGTGGGGCGAAAAACGGCAGAGCGTTTGGTTGTAGAAATGCGGGATCGTTTGAACGATTGGTATCACGGTTTGTTACATCCTGCGCAACAAGCTTCGGGAGCAACGCAACCCATGTTGCACGATGCATCACAAGACGCTGTGAGCGCTTTGATTGCTTTAGGCTATAAGCCGCCTGAAGCCAGCAAGGCAGTCTCCAAAGTGTATGAAGAAGGGTTAAAGAGCGAAGAATTAATTCGGAAAGCGTTAAAAGAGATGTGATCAGGGTGAACACAGGTCCGCCTTTACGTTGCTTCGTTGTCATCTCCGCGAAGGCGGAGATCCAGTCATACATGCTGGATTCCCGCCTACGCGGGCATGACGATACAGTTGCTACGTTTTTTATAGAGAAAAGAATGAGGCGTTTATGTTAGAAACAGATCGGTTAATTGCTACGACAGAAATGACAGACGATGGGGTTTTTGATCGAGCGATTCGTCCAAAGCGGTTGGAGGATTACGTTGGTCAGGCGCCTGTGCGAGAGCAAATGGATATATTTATTCGTGCCGCTAAAAACCGAAAAGAAGCCTTGGATCATGTGTTGATTTTTGGTCCTCCGGGTTTAGGGAAAACCACCTTGGCTCACATCATTGCTAACGAATTGGGCGTCAACCTGAAGCAAACATCCGGTCCCGTCTTAGATAAAGCGGGTGATCTAGCCGCGCTTTTGACCAATCTTGAAGAAAACGATGTGTTGTTCGTCGATGAAATCCATAGATTAAATCCTGTGATTGAAGAGATTTTGTATCCGGCGATGGAAGACTATCAGCTTGATATCATGATTGGTGAAGGACCTGCCGCACGTTCTATTAAGTTAGATTTGCCTCCATTCACCTTAGTTGGAGCGACCACACGAGCAGGTTTGTTAACGTCTCCATTGAGAGACCGTTTTGGCATTGTGCAACGATTAGAGTTTTACGACGCACAAGATCTCTCAACGATTGTGACGCGTTCAGCCAATATATTAGGGGTGCCCATCGAACAAAAAGGAGCCTGTGAAATCGCGAAGCGTTCCAGAGGAACTCCACGCATTGCAAATCGATTGTTAAGACGTGTGCGGGATTTTTCTGAAGTCAAAGCGAGTGGGCATGTGACGCAAGTAATTGCGGATCAAGCGTTGAATTTGCTTGATGTAGACATGCACGGTTTTGACATGTTGGATCGAAAATTAATGCTGGCCATTATCGAGAAATTTGATGGTGGACCTGTGGGTGTTGATAGCTTGGCTGCAGCGATTGGAGAAGAGAGAGGAACGATCGAGGACGTCTTAGAGCCTTTCTTAATTCAACAAGGTTTTATGATGCGTACGCCGCGCGGACGCGTTGCGACTAAAAATGCATACCTGCATTTTGGGTTAAAAATACCGACTCAGATTATGACGCAGACTTCGTTGTTGGATGAGGAATGATTCTTGAGTCATTCCCACGAAGGCGTTCAAACGTCATTCCCGCGAAAGCGGGAATCCAGGAAATACATACTGGATCCCCGCCTTCGCGGGAATGACGATAGATGTGTGATATGACATGGAAAAGGACTATCAGATGACGTTTACGTATTTAACACGTGTTTACTACGAAGATACGGATTGCGGTGGCGTTGTTTATCACGCCAACTATTTAAAATTCATGGAAAGAGCGCGTAGTGAATGGTTGTTGGATATGGGTTGGGATATGAATCTATCTAGCGAATTAGACCGTTTGTTTGTTGTGAAATCGGTTCAGATGGATTTGATCAAACCGGCACGGTTGTACGATGATATTCAGGTGGATACGAAAGTTGCGCGGAACGGTCGATCGTTTATCGATTTTGAGCAGATAGTAAGTAATGGAGCGGGCGTCATCTATTGCAAAGCGATTGTTCGAGCCGTGTGTGTCAATCATGCGTTTAGGCCTTGTGCGATGCCTAAGGTTCTTTTAAAGGAGATAAAACATGACGGGTGATCCCTCAATTATTGGTTATTTCTTTTCGGCAAGCCCCATTGTGAAATTTGTGATGTTCATTTTGTTGTGTGCATCTCTGTCCACGTGGGTATTAATTTTTCAACGTGGTTT
The DNA here is from genome assembly GCA_018812595.1 of Gammaproteobacteria bacterium. Classification (GTDB taxonomy): domain Bacteria; phylum Pseudomonadota; class Gammaproteobacteria; order UBA12402; family UBA12402; genus JAHJDF01. The sequence goes on along the minus strand of JAHJDF010000083.1, from coordinate 6,153 downwards.
TTTCTTACGATGGATTGTCAAAAATCTGAAGAGTTTCGAAACACGGTTTAACAGTGCCGGCAACCTCACCGATTTATATAACGAATTTGCAGGCAAAGAAGATTTAGAAGGAATGGAGACGATCTTTGTCGCGGGTTATCGAGAACTCATTCGATTACGTCAACATTCAGAAGCTCAAGCAGCAGAAGTGATGAACGGAGTAGAGCGTGCGATGCGCCTTGCGATTTCGCGTATTGAGGAAAGCTTAGAAAATCATTTGTCATTTCTTGCAACGGTGGGGTCTACCAGCCCTTACATTGGTTTGTTTGGAACTGTGTGGGGCATTATGACGGCTTTTCAGTCATTAGGTCATGTGGAGCAGGCAACCATTGCGATGGTGGCTCCCGGTATTTCAGAAGCGTTGGTTGCGACAGCGATGGGTTTGTTTGCGGCTATTCCTGCAGTGATTGCGTACAACCGTTATGCCAATTCGGTTGATCGTGTCTTAGGGCGTTACGAAGCGTTTCGGGAAGAGTTTTTAAGTCTGCTGTTTCGTCAGTTGAATCAGCGTCGAGAGGATTAAGTACATGGCGAGCTCAAGAAACAAAAGACGCACTATGTCGGAGATTAATGTGGTGCCGTACATCGATGTTATGTTGGTGTTGCTTGTCATCTTCATGATCACTGCGCCGTTGCTGACTCAAGGCGTCAAAATTGATTTACCAAAAGCGCATGCAAAGGCGTTATCGGTGAAGCAGACAGGACCCATCATCGTGACCGTCGATCAGACAGGACAGTATTATTTGAACATTTCTAATCATCCAAACGCACCGCTCCCCGCTGAAACATTGATGACGCGTGTCGCAGCGGAGGTGGCTTTAGATAAGCAGTCAAATGGCCAACCACGCAGTGTCTTGGTGAAAGGGGATCAAGCAGTTCCATACGGCAAAGTCGTGCAGGCGATGGTGATGTTGCAGAATGCCGGAGTCGATAAAGTGGGTCTTATGACGCAAGAGGGGGACGGCCATTAGCACGGAATCTTCGGGCAAAAAATTTCTTTTTAAATGCTCACGTATGTCTCTATACGCTGCGCTTTAAAAAGAAACTTTTTGCCCGAATCTCCCGCACTACTGACCGTCCTCACGATCTGTGCGTCATGCGGATGTTGAGCTAAAGAATGACTGTCGTTGTGCCATTTAGTTGGATGTTTATTTGGGTGAGAGGTTGAAAATAGGAAGAATGATTTTATGAAGCAGGAAAAAGAACATCTTCGAAAATCTATTGTTTTGACACTTGTTTTGTATGGGGCGGTGGCTGTTTTGTTGGGCGTTAGCCTTCATTTCAGAACACCTTCTGTCACTGTGGCTACCAGTCAACCTGTTAGCATTGTGAAGGCTGTTACTGTGAATCAATCCCAAGTGCAAGAGGAAATGCACAAGATTCAAGAACAAAGACAAGAGCAACAGCGAAAAGAACAAGCGCATCAACAGTATTTAAAACATTTGGCGCAGCAAGCACGTCAACAGCGCGTGCGTGAACAGAAGCAAATGGCGATTTTGAAAACACAGCAAATGAAGTTGGCAAAACAAGAAAAGATGGAAGCCATAAGAGCGCATCAAAAATTAATGGATTTACAGAAACAGCAAAAAGCGGAACAACAAAAATTAGCGGCAATGCATGCTCGAGCAGAGCAACAGAAGCAAGCAGCATTGAAAAAACAGGCCGATGAAGCGAAGGCGAAGGTTTTGGCTCAGAAGAAACAACAATTAGCAGCAGAGAAGGCATTAGAGCAGCAGATTAATGGTGAGCAGAGTCGTTTGAATGCGGCTCGTAATCAGGAATTAATGAGCGAAATGGCAAAGTATAAAGCGCTTATTTTGAATGCAATTGGTCAGCAGTGGATCATGCCGAAGAATACCGATAAAAATTTGTCGACTGAGTTATCTATTCGTTTAGCGCCGGGCGGTACGGTGTTAGATGTTTCCTTGTTACGCAGTAGCGGAAATGCCGTGTTAGATCGTTCTGTGATTACCGCTGTTCGAAAAGCATCGCCTTTACCTGTTCCCAGAGATCCCACTGTCTTCAATCAATTTCGCGAATTGCATTTAGTGGTAAGACCAGAAGGCCTATTAGGTTGACCGTCATGCCCGCGAATTAGGTTGACCGTCATGCCTAGCTGCAGCGGACATCCAGTTTGTTAATTTATTCCTAGATCTTAAGCTTTCGTAGGGATGACGATGGAGTTCTTTTTGATAAGATGCAGGCTCTTTTTTAAGAGCTAGGTGCCTCATGATTAACGTGCGAAAAATTCTTTATTTACTGTGTTTTTTTACTCTTGTTTTTGTGCCACCTGTACAAGCGGTTTTGAATCTTGAATTGACACAGGGCGTGGATAACGCGGTTCCTATTGCTGTGATTCCTTTTGTTGTTACGGGTGAAAAACCTTCCGCTGATGTTTCAAACATCATCACGCAAGATTTACAAAACAGCGGTCAGTTTAAGTTGATGGATACCAGCGCTGTGAAGCTTTTGCCCTCACAACCAAAGGGTGTGGATTTCCAGTATTGGCGAAGTGTAGATGTGAACGATGTTGTCATTGGGAGTGTGAAGCCTTTAGGCAATCAACGTTTTTCTGTGACGTATTTTTTACTCGATCCTTATAAGACTGGAAATGAGATCATTTCTACACAGTCGGTTACAGTGAAAGAGGCGCAACTTAGAGTATTGGCGCATCACATTGCCGATGCGATTTACCAGCAAATCACAGGAGTGCCTGGCATTTTTGCAACGAAGATCGCTTATGTATTGGTGCAACGACAGGGGATTTGGCCGATCAGAGATACTTATCGACTTGTTGTGGCCGATGCGGATGGATACAACCCACAAGCTATTTTGATTTCACGAGATCCCATTATGTCTCCGAGCTGGTCGCCCGATGGAAAGAGACTTGCTTATGTCTCTTTTGAAAAACGTCGAGCGTCTGTTTATATCTCGAATGTGGCAACAGGAGTGCGCACACTGGTGACACAATTCCCTGAAATTAATGGAGCGCCTGCTTGGTCAAAGGATGGAAAGAGATTAGCGATTGTGTTGTCAAAAGACGGAAATCCAAGAATTTATAGTATTGATTTAGCAACGAAAAAAATTGTTCCGATCACGCGGAGTTGGTCAATCGATACAGAACCTGCATGGTCACCGGACGGTAAAACGATGCTGTTTACTTCTGATCGAGGCGGGTCTCCGCAGATCTATCTCAAAGATTTAAATTCTGGGAAAGTGCAGCGCATAACGTTTGATGGTTCATACAATGCAAAAGCTTCTTGGGCGCCCGATGGGAAAAGCATTGTTTTTCTCCATCGCAATCAACAGCGAGCCTATGACATTGCGATGCAAGATTTACAAACCGGGAATGTGACAGTGTTGACGCAAGCTGGAGAGGATCAATCGCCGAGTATTTCTCCTAATGGAAAAATGGTAATTTATGCTTCTGAGTATAACGGAAAAGGCGTTTTAAATGTTGTGTCGACGGACGGTCGTGTGGCATTACGTTTGCCGGAAAAAAGTAAAGGGACGGTGAGAGAACCTACTTGGGGATTGTGATTTAAAACATAGAGGCACGTTTATTGTTATGGTGTTGACCGCTTGAGAGAGTCTTTCGACAAATGTGTCATTGTTTGTGATTTAATTATTTGAATGAGATCGCAATTCAACTTTTTTGTTTTTTCACGCATTGGGCCTACCAGTTTTTGCATCAGGCGATATTTAGCTTCTATCAGCGGCATTGAATTTTCCTTTACTGCTTTACAGAACTCTAATGCTGGGTTTGGATTTACATTTGCGGGGCCTGAAACACATCCGGAAGAGTGTTTAAAGAGTGGAGATTTGAGTGCTTCTGAAATGAACGAATTGCTCCCGATAAATACTTCAAAAGCTTTGTTTTCTTTAGCAAGTTTTAACCATTGTGCGAATTGTATGATGTCTTTTGTACTGTCTTTTATTCCCTTAATTTTTCCTTCTTTTATCCAAGCTTGAATTTTTGGAGTTGCTTTTAAATTGGAAGTCTTCTCTTTATGCATGGAGGGGTTGTTGTACAGATAAAGAGGGGTGTTTAAGTCTAATTGCACTATTTGTTCTATTCTTTTATGAATTTTTTCTTCGTTAATTTCTTGATAAAGGGGGGCTAAAACAATTCCTTTTATGCATGGTTTTTTTTTGCTTTCTACGTAATTAGCAAGTTCTTTTTCTTCCTCTGAAGATTTGGCAGAAATGTGTACATATATTTTTTTTAAATTTTGTGTGTTCTGAGTTGTTTCGATTGCTTGATCTACTAGTCGTTTTTTGTAATCCAAAGATATTTTTTGAAATTCTCCTGTCGTGCCAACGATTAAAATAGCTGAAACTTGTAACGCGTCCAATCGGATCAATAACTGTTCAAATGCAGAGAAGTCTGGAGTGAAATTTTCATGTAAGGCATCTTCTTCGTAATTAGGTGTTATGGTTGGTACGATTAAAAAAAACGATTTTTTATTAGGTGAGTACATATACATATTAGTTTCTTTGGTTGATTTTATATTTCTGTTTAAGAGGTTAATAGGTTGCGCTATAAAACCATCTTTGGTTTTCTGTGTGAAGTACGATAATTAAATTAAATATAATATTTTTATGTTAATTAAGGAGAGGTTGTTATGAGAAAAATTTTATATTGGGTCTGTATAGGCGTTGCTGTCTTCAGTTTAGCGGCTTGTTCAACGCGAGCGGGAAATCCTGCCGGTGTGACTGATGCGAATGCGATGGGACAAGCATCGGATGTGCAAACTGCTGGAATAGGCAATGGCGATTCTGCGGTATTGGGTAAACATCGTGACAACATGGTGGGTGACGATGGAGGCCCTGAAACCGGCTTGCTTGGCAAGCGCAGTTTCTATTTCAAATTTAATAGCGATGCGATTGCTTCAAAGTATGACGAAGCTATTGAGGCACATGCACAGTATTTAATTGCTCATTCCGAAGCAAAAGTGTTGATTCAGGGGAACACCGATTTACGCGGCAGCCGTGAATACAACATTGCGTTAGGGCAAAGGCGTGCGAATGCAATTAAACAACGCTTGTTATCCGAAGGGGTGCCAAAGAAGCAAGTTCGTACGATTAGTTACGGAGCAGAACGTCCGGTTGCGTTAGGGCATACAGAAGCCGATTACCAAATGGATCGTCGCGACGACATCGTGTACGAATCAAATTAATTTGTAAGTTTGTTATTCCCGTAAACTCCGTCGTCATTCCCGCGAAGGCGGGAATCCAGAAAAAATATACTGGATTCCCGCCTTCGCGGGAATGACGACGGAGTACTGTTCACAAAAGGAGACTTTCATGAAATCTCTAAAATGTTTTTTTCTGGTGGTGATGATGTTATTTCCTCTGACATTATTAGCCGAAGTCCCGGTGATGGAGGCTACGCCGAGTACCTCATCAAATGACATGTCACAAACGACTACGAATTTAGATTCATCCGATCAACTAAAACAGGTGTCGCAACAGGTGCAGAACCTGCAACAAATGAATCTTCCAGGCAAAATTCAACAGCTCGAGCAAGCGATTCAAGATTTAAGAGGGATTGTGGAAACACAAGGCCATGAAATCGATCAATTAAAATCGCAGCAAAAAAGCACGTATTCCGATTTGGATCAACGATTAAGTGCTATGAAAAAAACATCCATAGCGTCGGTTCCTGTGACCAATGGAATGAGCCAACCTTCTTCGCAGACTGGATTGCAAATCATGCAACCCACCTCGCAAACATCCTCCGATGAAACGTCGGTCTATCGTTCTGCATTTGTATTGATCCAAAAGAAACAGTACACCGATGCAATTGCTTCTTTGCAGAAATACCTTTCTCAATACCCCAAAGGGCAATACGCAGGGAATGCTAATTATTGGTTAGGCGAGTTGTATGCGATTTCGGGACAAAACGATCAAGCAACAAAAGCTTTGAATACAGTCGTTCAAGACTATTCAACCTCTAACAAAGTGCCGGATGCGATGTTGAAATTAGGATCTATGGCATACGATCAGTCCGAATGGCAAGACGCTCAACAATGGTGGCAAAAGGTAGTTAATCAATACCCCAACAGCAGCGCCGCACAGGTGGCGAAGGTGCAGTTAAAACAATTAGAGAGA
>JAHJDF010000082.1 GCA_018812595.1 Gammaproteobacteria bacterium | reverse complement strand
GTATACAAATGCTGTGTTTTGTTCATGGGAATACTCCTAAATTCGGTGATGAAATAAGAAAAATGGGCTCTAAAAAGCCTCAAGATATGAGTAGAAATAAAGATATGGCGATACTTATCGCCAATTGAATGCGACAGAGAAAAAAGCGATGAACGGCTGCTTTCTGCTTTTGCAGAGTTTGTTTGGATGTGATGTGAGTTCTATAAACATCGTAAACACTCAATATCAATTAAGAGACAATAAATAACGTTTCAAAAATCTTTTAAGCCCATCTGAGATGGTCTTTAAACAATTCGAGCCTCGCGTAATTTTCGCGATGCTCGTTTTCAATTCTGCAGCAATCTCACGCTGCGTTTTTTGTTCTTGAAGCAATTCTTTAATCAAAGCGATCCTTAATCCAAGGGCGCTCCGCTCTTCTGCGGTCAAAAAGAAATCAAAAAATTCCAAGTGCTGTTTCTTAGTCTTTAACTGCATACAAAGCTTAATAAACAGCTCCCAATCTTCTTCTTTTCCACAAGATTTCATGAACGCGTCCTGTTTTTAAATACTTATGTACTGATACATAAGTACAATTGATAAGAAATATAGAAAAAATTTAAATTTTTGCAAGCGAATCTTGGAAATTAAGTATTAAACAGATCACACAATGCTTTGTAGGTTTGCGGTTTTCGGTATGCATTGCCCCATACTTCTTTTTGGCGATATTGCCTCATGCGATCTGGATCAAACGACGCCATGAAAATGCCTTCTTTTTTAGGCGCTTCGATCAATAGATGATCTCTGGATTGCCCGTACTCAAATGCCATACCGTCGAATGCAATGGAATGTCCGTTTTCTTGAGGTGCGGGGTAATTCACAACTGCGATTCCAACCATGTTTTCATAGGCTCGCGTTCTAATTTGTGCAATGCGGTTTTGCTCTAGTTCACAGGCATTTGGGACCAAAATGATTTCTGCACCTTTCAACATGAGCAAGCGTGCACTTTCTGGAAATTCTCGATCGAAACAAATCATGCAACCGATTTTGACGTTGCCCTTTTTTGTCTCCAGATCGCAAACAGGAAAGTCATTTCCAGAAGTGCAGAATGCTTCTAATGAAAAATCACACGTATGCACTTTTCTATAAGTTAAAACGATTTCTCCGTGACGATTAATGAGAGAAACCGTGTTGAATGGAGCCGACAGTCCTTTTTCTAAATACGTGATGGCAACAGCCATTTCCAATTCTTTCGCTAGTGCTTGATAACGAGGCACAAACTCGCTGTGTGCATCGATTGCACGAGCTTGCCAATCCTTTGCTTGTGCTCTTTCTTTTGGATCGGTTGGATCGAATCGCTCTTCAAACACGGAAGGAGCATAAGCGGTGTAACCAATGTTCCACATCTCCGGGAACACGGCGATGTCTGCGCCTAATGCTTTGGCTTTGCGACAATAGGCGATCCCTTTTTCCAAGTTGGCTTCTTGATCAAAACCATGCGATGCAATTTGTAACAAAGCAACATTCAACATAAACACTCCTGTTTTCAATTGTGATCACGCCGTAGTGACGAACCTACGTGTTCACCCTATGTATAAATTGTGCCACATTCAAAACGGACGGATACACAGGTTCGTCCCTGTGCTCCATCGTCAGTCCTAGCTGCTTGCTGGAATCCAGTCCCCTGTCATTCCCGCGCAGGCGGGAATCCAGTCGTTCAGACCGTGTGGGGCGTACTTCGTAATGGTCATTCCCGCGCAGGCGGGAATCCAGAGAAGAAATATATTAACTCTGGAGCTTTAGCTTTCGCGGGGATGATGGAACTGAGTGTTTCATTCTTGTTTATATTCCAGAATATCACCTGGCTGACAGTCTAATGCTTTGCAAATAGCTTCGAGCGTGGAAAAACGGATCGCTTTGGCGCCTCCATTTTTTAATACAGAAAGGTTTTGTTCGGTGATTCCAATTTGATGGGCCAATTCTTTTGAGCGAATTTTTCTTTTCGCCATCATGACGTCTAACACAACAATAATACTCATGATGGATCTCCTATATTGTTAACTCTTGATCTTTCGATATTTGATGCGCTTCTTTCATCACCCATGAGATCAATAAAATCACGCCTCCTGTCACAAGTGCAATTAGGTCAAAGCTTGAAAGGCCTACCACGATGAATTTTTTATGCGGTGGTGTGTTTTGGAAAGATAAGACAAGTGAAATTAGAGCTTCGTATATAAGCGCGCGACAAAAGACCCATGCAAACAACGCGTACCCTAAT
>JAHJDF010000081.1 GCA_018812595.1 Gammaproteobacteria bacterium | reverse complement strand
GATCCCCGCCTTCGCGGGGATGACAAAAGGTTGGATCCCCGCCTTCACGGGGATGACAAAAGGTTGGATCCCCGCCTTCGCGGGGATGACAAAAGGTTGGATCCCCGCCTTCGCGGGAATGACGCTTGGTGGTGCGGAGACGACGCCCCAGTTTTTACACTTGAAATCGATGATCCAGCGGGTTTCGTTTTCGTCGATGAATGTGCGGTCGATGATGTATCTCTTTACTTGTCCCTTCTGCGTTGTCGATAGCGCATATTCAGAATGTGCATCGCGGTGATTCGATACAATCCATTGTCCTTTTGGATCTTGACGCATGTTCGATAGGGCCTTTTCTATCAACACAATAGCTTCCTCTAATTGCTCGTCTTGCACCCCCAGTGCGTGTAGACACATTTTCCAATGCACTGCTTTCGATGCAGTCACTTCTAAATCGAGCGTCGCCAGAATTTGATGCAAAACAGTTCCGACCGCTGTGTGAAAGGTGTTTTCCGTCGTGAGAATTTCTTTTGATGGAGTCTTCATCGCAGAAGGAACAGAAGGCGAAGTCAACAAAGGCTCTTCAAAATAAGCTTCTTTTAAACGTCGTAACCCTTGAGCCTTAACAAGCATTACCTCGTCATATCGTTGATGCGTGACAGGCATTTTGTGTCGTGCTGCTTCAAATTGTTCTTGTACCAGAGGCCAAATATCGAAAAGAAAACTGCCTTTTGGCGGCGTGGATAGGTTTTCTTTCTCTTCATCGTATTTCACTTGCCCCATCAGATGCAGTTGATGACGGGCGCGCGTGCTTGCCACATAAAACAACCGTGCTTTTTCATAAACTTCCTTCTTGGCGTTCTCTTGTTTTACATAAGCATAGATGTCGCTTTCATGGTCCGAAGCCGCTTTGATGGGCGCCAAAACCAAACGACTGTCTTGATGCAGATCCGGTTGTTCCAACCATAAAAGCGCTTCTGATTTGTGATAACCCGTCCCTTTTTCTAAACCGGGCAAAATCACCGCATCAAACTCCAAGCCTTTGGATTTATGGATCGTCATCACTTGTATGCACTGATCCGTTTCATTTTTCTTCGGAGCAGCAAAAAGCTTCTCGAGTTTTTGCTCTAAGAGTTCGAAATCTGCGATATCTCCAGCGGTTTCCAACGATTCGATTAACGCTAAAAAAGTTTGAGCGTCTTCCAATTGCGACGATTGATGAATGCACAAAGGGCCATTCAATGCTTGCCATGTTTGATACACCCACTCTCTTAACGAAGGTTGTTTGTTTCGAAACGCATTTTGCAACACGCGAACTATTTTTATTGCGCGTTTTTGCCCGTCTTCACTGAGCCGCTTCAATACGTTTGTGTGATTTAACGCTTCCCATAGCGTGGTAGATGCGCTGCTGCGAGACAACGTGTGCAAATCCTTGAGCGTTAAGCCACACCAAGGCGCTCGTAAAATAGAAAGCCATGCCACGCGGTCTCCGCGATGCAGCAACGCTTTCATTAATGCCAATAAATCTTGTATGACCGGGTCTTTTTCAAGAGCGTCTAATTCAATGGCTTGATAAGCCAATTCGTTTGTTTTTAAAGCATGAATGATCTCGACTAGATGAGTGCGTGCTCGCGCCAGAATGGCGATGGAATCCTGCGGACGTTCCTTTCGGATCGTTTGAATGATCTCAATGACTTTTTGTGCTTCAAGCAGTGAATCCGCGTTAATCAAAGGGTGCAGTGTTGTTGATGATGGAACATTCTTTTTCACAGACGTACACGGCATGTAGGTTACAGCGCCTTCTGCAATGTTTTCTTCCGTTGGAAATACGTGAGGAAATGTTTCGTTGATCCACTGAACAATCGGTGCTTGTGAACGAAAGTTTGTTGTGAGCTGAAGCGGATTGAGTTGAATGTTTTGAATGCCTGCTTGCTGTGTCCGCAAAAACAAGCCTACTTCTGCTTTGCGAAACAAATAAATCGATTGCATCGGGTCGCCTACCACAAACAGTGAGCGGCCATCCTCGGGCGTCCATTCCGCCACCAATCGTTTGATCAATTCGAAGTGCACCGTGGAGGTGTCTTGAAACTCATCTACTAGGATGTGTCGTAATTGATAATCCAACGCGAGCGTGAAAAAGGTGGGCATCGATAATGCTGTTAAAGCGGCCAGTGTGACTTCAGTGAAATCGGATGTTTGTTCTGACAGGAAAATCAATCGGAGTTCAGCAGCAAGTCTGCGCAAGAGGTTGAGCAGGGCTCTTAATGTGTTCCATTGAGTTGCTTCGTATTGAAAAGGAGGCGCGTTTTTTAAGGATAAAAGTGCCTGCAGAAACGTTTCTTCTCCTTGAAAATCAGAGAGTAGAGTTTTCAGTTCTGTTTCGAGTGATTTTCGTTCTTTCGCATCAGTAATCGATGAAAAACCGTATTCTTTCTTGTTAATAATCTTGCGCCAGCGGCCTTCTTTAGTCAGTAAACAACGTGTGATTTTTAGCCATTCTGCTTTTTTTAATTGAATCGCCTCAAGCGATTTGGAACGACTGAATAATTGATTTTCATTCAGGGGAAGGTCTGAGCAATGCAGGATAGTGATCAGTTCCGCCAGGAGTGATTTTGGCTGAGTGTTCTCGAGGTTATCGAGCGCTTCTTCGTTGATGTTACGCAATCCTTGCTCTAACGATTCTCGGGAGGGGCTATCGATGATGTGCGGGAGCCATTGGTCGCGTTTTGCCAGCATCTGAACGAGTAAGTCGTGCAAGTAACCGACATTGTTATCGAGGTGCGCGAGAACTTGTTCGATGTCCTTTTCAATTTCAGAGTGTGTGTCGATTTCTGTAAACAGAGCTTCCACCGCTCGTTGATACAGCTCGTCTGCATCTTGTGTGATGTTGGAGATGCCGCCCATCTCTGAAAGGAGGGGCATGTGACGCACGACATGAGAGCAGAAAGAATCCATCGTTTGAATGCGCAAGCGATTGGGGTTTTCTAAGAGATGCCACTTCAATTGTTGATCGCGTTCTAAAACCGCTTGCGCAAGTCGATGGGTTTTTTGTGCATGCGCGTCAACGGGTTCGTGTTGCTTTTGAGCGTTTTGCAGCGCATTCAAAATGCGTTCT
>JAHJDF010000080.1 GCA_018812595.1 Gammaproteobacteria bacterium | reverse complement strand
TGATCGCTTCTAGCGCCACTCGACTTTTAAATTCTGCGGTGAATACGCGTCTTTTCATGCTCATTTTATACCCCCTCCGTCGATAGATGTTATCGCTTTTTTATGTCTATCTCCGTGGTCCTAATTTTGGGGGGAAGCATAAATAGCGTCTAAAATGACTAAAGAATTAACAAGATGGAAGCATCCAGTACCTCCTGGATTGCGATTATTAAACGATCAATTTGAAAAAAAGCAAAGAACCTATCCTCTCTATGATATTTCTGATGTGCAAAACAGCGTGTTTGAACTGCTTAAGAAGAAACCAATAGAAGTCAGACCAGATCAAATTTTGTTAACAGTCGATAAAAAATTGAAAAGGATGCCGGATATATTTGAGGGGACTTACTTGGCGAATTCATCCGAAGATAAATCACTTCCTCAATCTTTATTGCTTATTTGGAATGATCCTGTTGTTCAGGATCATCGAAGTAGAGTTTTGTTGGATCAAATGTTTCTTCATCCTTATCTGCGACCGAAAAACACGCCGAGAGGTATAACAGAGTGGGTCCAGGAATTGGAAAACAACACAGAAAATGAAGAATACTTACTTGAACAGTTGAAAAAAGAAATACAAAAAAGTGCCCCTGGTGCTTGTTATAGAGAACCGTTTGACTGGCCACAAAAACTAGAGGATGAGGATTCGTATGTTGAAGTGATTGATGAAAAACCAATTCTCTTTGTAAAGAGTAAGTACAAATCGAAAAACGGGGATGGAAAATATACAGTTTTTATCATTCCTCTTACGAAGGCAGAGGTTCGTGATGATATTTCAGTAGCTCGTACTTCAACTTCAATCGAATGTTTTAAAGCCTTGTCAGAAAATGAGGATGAGTTGTTGTTGTATCTCATGGTCTTTAATCTACGGGCACCTGTTACAAAGGCTTTTGAGAATTTAAAGGCTATGGCTTCGGTCGCCTACTCGATGGATTGTCGACCAATAAATATTACTGAGAACGGGAATAATGTGAGTTATCAATTCGATACGCCTGAAAAAAGTAGTCATTTTCTAAAATTATTGGATTGGTTGGAAATCTTGGAAATTGACGAAAGAGAAGAAATAAAAAGCGAACAGGCCAGTATTTCTAAATCAATTTCTTGGAATAAGGTTCATCTTTAAGTCAATTCACTCTATTTTGTTTGTTCCAAATCAAGATCGACCATGGCAACGGAATGAAAACCACCGTCCACGTGTACTATTTCACCTGTAATGCCTGCTGCTAAATCGGAGCATAAGAATGCGGCTGTGTTGCCGACATCTTCACTGGTGACGTTTTTGCGCAATGCGGAGAACATCTCGTTGAATTCTAAGAGTTTGCGAAAATGTTTGATGCCTGAAGCGGCTAATGTGCGTACAGGGCCTGCGGATACGGCATTGACTCGAATACCGTCTTCAGGGCCTAGAGAGCTTGCCATATAGCGCATGTTGGCTTCTAAGCTGGCTTTCGCAACGCCCATGACGTTGTAGTGAGGGACAACTCGTTCAGATCCTTGGAATGTGACAGTGACCATAGATGCGTTTCGTCCTTTCATCATCGAGCGTCCTGCTTTTGCAAGCGCTGCGAAACTGTATGCACTGATGTCGTGTGCAATTCGAAATCCTTCACGAGTAACACAATCAATATAATCGCCGTCGAGTTGATCGCTCGGTGCAAACGCGAGGGAGTGCACAATAATGTCTAAACCTTCCCAGTGGTTTTGCAGCTCTTCAAAGACAGCAGTAATTTCTTCATCATGGGTGACATCACAAGGAAGCAAAATTTTGGAATTGAATTCATCGGCTACTTTTTTCACACGTTCTTTGACTTTTTCATTTTGATACGTGAATGCTAATTTGGCGCCTTCTCTAGCCATCGCTTTGGCGATGCCATAGGCAATGGAATGTTGATTTAATACACCAACGATTAAGGCATGTTTATTTGCTAAAAAACCCATGTTGTATTCCTCATATCAAGTGATTCGTGCTGAAAAAAGGGCGCCATCATACCGGCTCACTTATTGAATGCAATTTGCTGTCTGGTTTCAAAATCCTGATTTGGAAAACACTTCCCGTGGTGGGGCCTAGATTAAGAGCGGGTGTTCTTGCTTCTCAGCCGATCGTTATTTTTAGTTTCGGTGTGGATTTAGCTTTGACATGCTTACGCGGGAATGACGTTGGTTCTGGATTCCCGCCTGCGCGGGAATGACTTTTTTTTGTGCTTTAAGCGCTAAATTCGAAATTCTGGATTCCCGTCTGCGCGGGAATGACGATGGAAACAAGATCGAGCATGCGCAGTATTTGTCTGGATTCCCGCCTGCGCGGGAATGACTTTCCCATTCCATTCTTGAGTTCTTTGGCGAAATCTGGATTCCCGCCTGCGCGGGAATGACTTTATTGTACGTGCGTAGATAGGCTTTACCTCCGTTTGGATTCGCCTGCGCGGGAATGACCGCGCTTTGTAAGGTTGTGTGGGAATGACGTCGGAGACGCGATGAATCGCGTCTCTACAATGGTGGATTTGTTGCTATAGTTATTGTGTTACAAAGCTTTAGAGGGTTTGACCGTATGCAAACGAATCGATTGATATCTTATTGGGTTGTCTTGCGTAGCCTGTTGGCGACGTTGTCTACTTCATTAAGTGTGATTAACGCATCTTTTATGCGTCGATTAACTCGGCAGAGAATTGATCAGTTGTCTCGAGCTTGGTCCAGTAAGGTTTTAAAAATCGCACGTGTTTCATATGAGGTCTTCAATCCTTATACGGTTTCTCTGCAGAGTGGACGGTCATACATCATCATGAGCAATCATGCATCGCTGTATGATATTCCGTTAATTATTATGAGCCTGCCGGGCAGTATTCGTATGATTGGGAAAAAGGAGTTATTCAAAGTTCCAATCTGGGGGCGCGCGATGCGATTGGCAGATTTCATTTCTATTGACAGAGAAAATAGGCGGCAGGCGATACAAGACTTGCAGCTTGCAAAAGAAAAAATGGAAAACGGCGTGAACATTTGGATGGCTCCTGAAGGAACGCGTTCTCGGACGGGAAAGATTCAGAGTTTTAAGAAGGGCGGGTTTATGTTGGCCTTGAAAACAAATGCTGTGATTATTCCTGTAGGGATTCGTGGTGCGGATAAAATACTGCCTCCGAAAACTTCCAATATTCAATTAAACCAAAAAATCGAAATCCACATCGGAAAACCTATTGATACTCAAAAATATCTTGCAGCACAGCGCGATCAGTTGATGCAAGATGTGGAAGACAGTATTCGAGAAGCGGCACAGCAGGTGTTGGAATCATAAAATGAGCATGCTGCAAAAAAAGTTATTGCACTATATCGGCCGTGCTATTGCTGATTTCAACATGATTCAAACAGGCGATCGTGTCTTGGTTTGTGTTTCAGGAGGCAAAGATTCTGTTGTTTTAGCTCAGTTACTTAAATGTCTCGAAATGCGTACGCATAAAAAATTTGAAGTTTTTGCCTTGATGGTGGATGTGGGTATTCCTGATTGGAACAGTGAACCGTGTTGTGATTGGTTCAAGGAACATCAAATTCCGTTTGCCGTTGTACGGCAAGATATCTTTCAGATTGTTCAATCGAAAATAAAACCCGGGAAATCTTATTGTCCGCTCTGCGCACGTTTGCGGCGAGGTGTGATTTATCGATACGCTCGTGAACACGGATTTAAGAAGATCGCGTTAGGTCATCACAGAGATGACCTGATCGAAACTTTGTTGATGTCTATTTTGTATAGTGGAGCGATTCGGTCCATGCCTCCCAAGTTATTAACGGACGATAAACGCCATGTTGTGATTCGTCCTATGGTCTATTGTCAGGAGAAAGACATTCAAGCGTATGCCAACGAACAGGGCTTACCATTAATGTCCAAAGGCTTATGCCAAGAAAAAGAAAATACGACGCGGCGAGCTATCAAAAAGCTGATTTGTGAATTAGCAAAAAAAAATACAAAAATTCCTAGCAATATGTTAAATGCTGTACAAAATTTAAACCCTAGTCAGTTGATGGATCAGCAGTTTTGGGATTTTAGACATCTAGAAAATTTGCTTGATTTGGAGCTGACCTCCAAATAAGGAAAAGCATCATGATCAGTAAGTCAAGGAAGACGTCTCGTCAACAACATGCAGCTACTTCTGCTGTTTGCAAACAAACATTTGATTCCATTAGCCAACATTTAAAATCTATTTTTAATGGCTTCTCTGATCCCCTTGTTATTTGCGATATGCAATCAAAAATTCTTTTTGCAAACAAAGCCTATTTGAAGTTAACCGATAAAAAACAAAGCGATGTTTGTGGAAAGCAAGCCGCTTTGTTTTATCCGAAGTGCGTGAAATTTGAACCGGATCGTAAATGGACTAAAAAACAGTTAGAAAAAATTTGTGTCGATAAAAAAATAGCGATCTCAGAAAACGGCAAAAGTTTATTTGTGGTGCATATGTTGAAAGATATCACGCTCTTGCAGCGCAGCGAGCAGAAAGTAGAAAAACGTTTAAGGTTTGAAAAATTTCTAAGTGAGATGGTGCAAAATTATGCCCGCTTGCAGCTGCGAGATGTGAATCGATTTATTCAAAAAAGTCTGCGCGATATTGGGAAATTTGTGGGTGTAGATCGTACTTGTGTGGCGTTATTTTCTGAGGATAAAAATATCATCAAAACACGCTATGAATGGGTACATAAAAAGAAAGGGATTGCACCACTCATTCAGCATTTACAGCATGTGCCAATCAAACAATCTCCATGGTTTATTAAACAGGTATTAGCAAAAAAGATTGTTTTAGTTCCGGATATCGAACGGCTACCAAAAGCTGCCAATGCAGAAAAGCAGGCATGGAAAAAAATGGGCTATAAAGCCTTATTGGCTATGCCCCTTGTGCGACGAGACCAGTCGATTGGTTTCGTTTGTTTTGACATGTTTACAGGCCTGAAAGATTGGGACAAAGAAGATATTGGATTGTTACATGTTATTTCAGAATTGATTTCCCATACTTTGGCTAATCAGGAACAACAAGAAATGATTCAAAAACGTGTTCATTTCGAACATTTTATAGCAAGCATATCGAAGCATTTTGCGGTAGTAGACCCTTTAAAAGCACCAAAGCTGTTTAAAAAAGTGTTAAGGGAAATTGGAAAATTTGTGGATGTTGATCGTACTTGTATTGCTTTGTTTTCCAAAGACAGAAGCAGCATCCAAACGATTCACGAATGGGTGAATCAGCAGAAAGGAATTGCACCACTCATTGAAAATTTACAGCATGTGCCGACCAGACAGTCTCAGTGGTTTGTGAAGCAGATCTTAGAAAAAGAGGTGGCATTAGTGCCGGATATAGAGCAGTTGCCGAAAGCGGCTGCGTCTGAGCAAAGGGCATGGAGGAAAATGGGCTATAAATCATTACTAGCGGTGCCGCTTGTAAGACGAGGACAGCCTATTGGTTTTGTGTGTTTTGATATGTTTACACAGAGAAAAGATTGGGCTGAAGAGGATATTGAGCTGTTGCATGTGTTTGCAGAGCTTATTTCGGATTTGTTAGAACGAAAAGATATGTTGCAAATATTATTGCATAAAGAAAAGGAAACAATGTATCTGTCTCGGCATGACATTCTGACAGGGTTACCGAATCGTTTGGCTTTCCAAGAGTTGTTTGCACGAGAATTATCGAAAGCAAAGCGTCATAAAGAACAATTTGCACTTTTATTATTTGATATAGATCACTTTAAAAATGTGAATGATGTTTACGGTCATGTGATTGGCGATGACTTGTTAAAAGCGGTCGCACAACGGGTTCGTAAAAATATTCGTACAGAAGATTTCTTAGCGCGTTTGGGTGGGGATGAATTCATTATAATTTTAAGTGATATTGATCAAGCGGATCAGGCCGGTATTGCTGCAACAAAAATAATGCAACTGTTTCAAAAACCGTTCGATGAGCAAGGGAATGAAATTGTAACGAGTGTCAGTATTGGTATTGCTACTTTTCCCACATCTGGAGCTACTGCCGATGAGTTATACAAGAATGCTGATGTTGCGATGTATAAAGCAAAAGATTTAGGACGTAATAATTATGAGTATTTTTCTAAAAAATTTGGAAAACAATTTCAGAGGCGCTTGGTGATTGAAAATTCCATGCGTTCTAAACAATTGCGTAATGAGCTATTTGTTGTTTATCAACCGATTGTTGAAATGGCAACAAAGCGAATTATTGGAGCTGAAGCTTTATTGCGTTGGCGTCATCCGGAAGAGGGGCTGATTCCTCCTGCTGAATTTATTCCAATTGCTGAGTCAATCGGTTCGATTATCGAGATTGGAAAATGGGTTTTGCAGTCTGTATATAAACAAATTGAGGAATGGAGATATGTCACTTGCGATACTGATTTTTATATCACTGTTAATTTATCTCCTAGCCAATTGTTGGATGATCAGACCATTCAACAAATTATACAAACACGTAGTCAAAGTAAGGTGCAGATGCTGATTAATTTAGAGCTTACTGAAAGCGCTATTATTGGCAGTCTTGAAGATATTGGCTCGAAATTAAAATTTTTAGTGAATCATGAATTTAAAATTCTTGTCGATGATTTTGGGACAGGAGCTTCTTCTTTAAATCGTTTAGCAGAATTGCCTGTTGATGTGTTGAAGATTGATCGTTCTTTTATTTCCGGACTTCCTGAAAATGAAAAACATAGAAAAATTGTGACCTCTATTCTTGCCTTGGCAGAGCATCTTCATCTTGATGTGATTGCTGAAGGTGTTGAAGAGAAGGATGAATATCAATACTTAATGAAGCAAGGGTGTAAAAAAGCCCAAGGATTTTATTTCTATAAGCCTTTGTTGCCCTCGAAATTTATTCAGTTGTTGCGCAAACAATCTCTGTGTGATGCTTCGAAGCAATGATTTTGAGACAAGGATAGAGCGTGCGAAAACAAAAAACTAAAGAGTTAGATAGTGAACAGAAACAACTTGCAAGCATGGTGTTTGTTGCGAGTAAAAACGCCATGCTTATTACAGACAAGGATTACAATGTTGTTTTAGTGAATTCCGCTTTTACCGAAATTACGGGTTATTTGTTGAAAGAAATAATCGGCAAGAATCCCCGTGTTTTGAAATCAGGTAAACATGGGCGTCAGTTTTATAAAAACTTGTGGGATGAGCTATTACATAAAGATTTTTGGCAAGGCACTATCTGGAATCGACGCAAAAACGGTGAATTGTATCTTGAATGGGTAACGATTCACGCTGTTAGAGATGAACAAGGCCAACTTAAATATTTTTTCGCTATTTTTTCAGACATTACGCACAACAAAGCCTTGGAAATAGAAATTCAGCAACTGAAAAATTATGATCCTTTAACGCAATTACCGAACAAAACTTTTTTCATTGAACAATTAAAAGTTGCATTAGCCAATCTGACAGGGGAGCAGAAATTAGCAGTATTACTGTTGAATATTAATAGATTTAAAAAAGTGAATGATGCTTATGGAATTGCTTATGGAGATTCGATACTGCAAATAACTGCGAAAAGAGTGCGAAAGTTATTACGTCCAAACATTATTTTTGTACGTGATTATGCCGATCGTTATTTAATTTTGATGCCATTAGTCAATAACTATACAAACGTCTTATCTGTCGCAAATCGTATATTAGAAACTTTTAAAAATGCTTTTCACCTCAACAACAATCAGATTTATTTGAGTGCAACGATTGGGGCGACTATTACTAAAAATAAAGTGCGAGATGCGAGGCGCCTTCTTAAACAAATAAATTTGGCGTTGGACAAAGCAAAACGTGATCCTACTGTGCCTATTGCATTTTTTGATTCATCCATGGATCACCTGGTTAAACATCGCGTTGATGTTGAAGCGGATTTGTATCAAGCGTTGAAAAGAAATGAATTTAGATTGCATTATCAGCCTCAAGTAGACATCAACTCTAAGAAAATGACGGGAGTTGAGGCGCTGTTGCGTTGGCAGCATCCAACGAAAGGGTTGTTATATCCCGGTGATTTTATTGATATCACTTTTGATTCCGGTTTGATTATCCCTATTGGTGAATGGGTGTTGAATACGGCATGTCAGCAAGCTGTTTTATGGAAAAAACAAGGACTTCCTGCCTTTTTTATGGCTGTTAATGTTTCCGCACTTCAATTTAGGCAACGTAATTTTCAAAAGGTTGTTCAGGATGCAATTCATCGTAGTGGAATGGATCCCGCGAATTTGGAATTGGAATTAACAGAACAGATTGTTCTGGATGATTTTGAAACAGCAATTCAAATGCTTTCAACTTTCAAAGAACTGGGAGTGCGTCTATCACTAGATGATTTTGGGACGGGTTATTCTAGTATGAGCTATTTAAAAAAACTTCCGATTGATAAGTTGAAAATTGATATTTCTTTTATCCAAAATATTACTTCCAGCAAGCAGGACCTTGAAATTGTGAAAGCGATTATTGCTTTGGCAAGGACCCTGAAAATTAAGGTAATTGCGGAGGGAGTAGAGACAAAAGAACAATTAGAAATATTATTACGGTTGAAATGCAATGAAGTGCAAGGGTTTTACTTTAGTCAGGCAATATCGGCAGATGCTTTATTAAAAAAGTGTAAAGAAGGCTGTTTTTAAAATAGGAATTTTTAATATGAAACTCACTTTTTTAGGTGCGACGAACACGGTTACAGGCTCGAAATATTTATTAGAAGTAGATCAGCATAAGTTCTTAATCGATTGTGGGTTATTCCAAGGACACAAGGAGTTGCGATTACGCAATTGGCGATCGTTATCCGTTGATCCAAAAGAAATTGATGCCGTTATTCTTACTCATGCGCATTTGGATCATTCTGGTTATTTGCCGTTGCTTGCAAAGCAGGGCTTTAGCGGCCCAATCTATTGTTCTCAAGAGACCGTCGAGTTGTGCGGTGTCTTGCTGCCCGATAGCGGTTACTTGCAAGAAGAAGATGCGCGTTACGCAAATAAATATGGGTTTTCAAAACATAAACCCGCATTGCCTTTGTATACACGTGCAGATGCAGTAGCTGTATTAAGTCAATTTAAGGCGATTAAATTTGATACAGCGCATCAATTATTAAAAAACCTACAGTTTAGTTTATTGCCCGCAGGACATATTTTGGGCGCATCTTTGGTGGAAATCCGTTACAACGATATCAAAGTAGTGTTTTCAGGAGATCTAGGACGTCCGAACGATCCGATTATGAAAGCGCCTACACATATTTGGTCAACGGATTATTTAATCCTTGAATCCACATATGGTGATCGTGCTCATTTAGACATAAATCCTGCTGCTGAACTGACAGAGATTATTAATCGTACGGTAAAGCGTGGCGGCATGGTCTTAATTCCAGCATTTGCTGTGGGGCGGTCGCAATTGTTGTTGTACTACGTTTATCAACTCATGAAATCGAAAAAGATCCCTGAGCTTCCTGTGTATTTAGATAGCCCAATGGCGATTGCAGCCACTAAAATTTTTATGCGTCATGCCATACACCATAGGCTGACTAAAGAGCAGGCGGAGGCCATTTGTCATATGGCTGTTTGCACAGAGACGCAAGAAGAATCAAAACAAATCGATGCAATCGATCATCCGATGATCGTGATTTCTGCTAGTGGCATGGCAACAGGAGGAAGGGTATTGCATCATCTAAAACGATTTGTAACAGATGCTAAAAATACCGTTTTATTTACCGGTTACCAGGCGGCAGGAACGCGCGGTGACAAAATGTTGAAAGGGATAGAAGAGATCAAAATCCATGGAGGGTTGTATCCGGTTCGAGCAGAAATTCTGCAGATATCTAATACTTCGGCACATTCTGACTATAAAGAAACGTTGGAATGGTTATCGTCTTTCACAGAAGCTCCAAAGAAAATCTTTTTAACGCATGGCGAACCAGAAGCTGCACGTGCCTTGAAAAGTAAAATTGAAGAAACCTTTGGATGGCAATGTATGATTCCCCGTTATTTAGATACGGAGGCATTGGGATGAAAAACGGGCGTCCTACGTTGCGATTGAAATATTTAGGAATCGATACTTATAAAGAAGCCGTTATTTACATGCGACCGGATTGTTATGTGTGTGAATCTGAAGGGTTTGAAGCACAAGCCCGTGTGCGAGTTTCCTTGGATCATTCTCATACGATTATTGCGACGCTGAATACCGTTGCATCCGATGTTTTAAAGATTGGTGAAGCCAGTCTTTCTGAATATGCATGGAAACTTTTGGGCGCAAGAGAAGGCGATACAATTCATATTTCCCATCCCGAACCGATTCGTTCATTGGCTTATGTGCGAGGAAAAATTCATGGCAATAAATTTCCTTCTTATGCCTTATTAGAAATTATGCGTGACATCGTTGCTGGAAATTATTCTGATATTCATATAGCTGCCTTTTTAACTGCTTGTGCGGGCAATCATTTAGATCGAGATGAAATACGAGATTTAACAAAAGCGATGGTTAATGTTGGCGAACGATTTCTTTGGCCCTCTGAATTAGTCGTTGATAAACATTGCGTAGGGGGGCTTCCTGGTAATCGTACGACTTTAGTGATTGTTCCTATTGTTGCAGCCTTCGGTTTAACCATTCCAAAAACTTCATCAAGAGCTATTACTTCTTCAGCGGGTACAGCGGATACGATGGAAGTATTGGCGCCTGTGGAATTGAGTTTTTCTAAAATGTTGAACGTTGTTGAAGAACAAAATGGGTGTATCGCTTGGGGTGGAACATCTACTTTAAGTCCAGCAGATGACATTATTATTCGTGTTGAACGTGTGATCGATTTGGATAGTGAAGCGCAATTAGTAGCTTCTATTTTGTCGAAAAAACTTGCAGCAGGTTCAAATCATATTGTGATTGATATTCCTATTGGTCCCACATCTAAAGTGAGAGATCAAAAGAAAGCTATTCGTTTGAGAGATCATTTGATCAGTATAGGACAAGGTTTAGGTCTCACGATTAAAGTTGTATTTACCGATGGTGCTCAGCCGATTGGAAGAGGGATTGGCCCTGCTTTAGAGGCCCGTGATGTGTTGGCTGTTTTACAAAATCAACCAGAAGCTCCTCAAGATTTACGAGACCGTTCTTTAATGTTGGCCGGCGAGATTTTGGAATTTTCTCCAAAAGTGGTTCCTGGAAGCGGTTTTGCTTTAGCCAAAGATATTTTGGTTTCAGGAAAAGCATGGAAAAAATTTCAGGATATTTGCGAAGCACAAGGCGGCATGAGAGAAGTACCCGTTGCACAGTACAAACGGGAATATTTGTCCAGGCATACAGGCAAAATCAGTGCTATTGATAACCGCATGATTGCACGCATTGCAAAGTTAGCCGGGGCGCCCCAATCGAAAGAGGCTGGGGTAGATTTGCATGTGCATGTGGGGGCGCAAGTTGAAAAGGATCAACCTTTGTTAACGGTACATTCTGAAGCAAGAGGTGAATTGGATTACGCTTTTCATTTCATTTCACAAGAAGACGGAATTTTTCAATTTGAGAGTAATTTCAAATGACCGTTTCTATGCTGTTTGCTTATCCAGATCAGGAATCCATGACTCAAACTATTTCGGATCATTTGCACGCGCCGATAGGGCAGGCTGTTTTCCGTTCCTTTCCTGACGGGGAGAGTTATGTCCGCCTGTTGGAAGAGGTGAAGGGCAAAAAGATTGCAATCGTTTGTAGCTTGAATCAGCCAGACCCTAAATTAATTCCATTACTGTTCTTTGCAAAGACAGCTAAAGATTTGGGTGTGACTCATGTGACGTTAATTGCGCCATATTTGGCGTATATGCGCCAAGACACTCGTTTCCATCCGGGCGAAAGTTTTTCTTCAAAATATTTTGCTGCTTTGATTTCTCAATATTTTGATGCCTTGATTACCGTTGATCCGCATTTGCACCGGCATAAAACATTAGACGAGGTGTATTCCATTCCTACCTACGTATTACATGCGGCGCCTTTGCTTGCTGCATGGATTCGAGAACATGTGAAGCAGCCATTGATCATGGGGCCTGACAGTGAAAGTCGACAGTGGGTATCACAAGTGGCGGATTTGATTAACGCTCCTTACCAAGTGTTAGAAAAGGAACGTCATGGGGATAAATCTGTGTCTGTTTCATTCCCTCAGGTAGAACAATATCGGAATTACACTCCTATTGTGGTTGATGACGTAATTTCAACAGCGCATACCATGATTGAAGTCGTGGAAGCATTGAAGTCTGCAAAGATGAAAAAAGTGATTTGTATGGCCGTTCATGCTGTGTTTGCAGGCGACGCATTTAAACGATTAAGTAAAACACATGTTCGACAAATCGTGACTTGTAATACGATTACACATCCTTCCAATGCGATTGATTTGGGTCGTTCGATTGCCGAAGTGCTGTCAAGTGAATGAAATATAGGAATAAGGAGATTCAGATGCAGGCAATAACAGCAAATGCTCTTTCTCAAGTGATTGTCGATACCAAGCAACCGACGCCATTGTTTTCCGAAAATGGACATGCAATTTATTGGTTAGGTATTCCTGATGAAACAGCATTTCGTTGCAATGCTTATTTTATTAAAGACGGGGATGAAGCGATTATTGTCGATCCGGGAAATAAGATTTTTTTTGAGTTTGTGAAAAAACGTGTAGCTCAAATCATGGATCCAAAGAAAGTGATGGGGCAAATTTTATGCCATCAAGATCCAGATGTGGCGGCGTCCATGCCAGATTGGTTGCAGGTAAATCCAAAGATGAAAGTCTTTTCAACGTCGAGAGCACAAGTGCTTTTGTTGCACTATGGTGCTACAGATTATGATTTTTACGATATTACTGCAGAGCCTGAATTTACATTTTCTTCAGGAAATACACTCAAATTTATCGAGGCGCCTTTTTTGCATTTTCCAGGCGCGTTTGTGACGTATGACGTTCAATCTCGCTATTTGTTTTCAGGGGATGTATGGGCAGCGTTAGATATTGATTGGACATTGGTGGTGGAAGATTTTGCTTATCATGCTCAAAAAATGGATTTATTCAATGTGGACTACATGGCTTCTAATCTAGCAACGCGCGGTTTTATTAAGAGGTTGAAAAACATGCAATTACCGATTGATGCGATCTTGCCACAACATGGATCTATCATGGGTAAACAGTATGTGCAGTCCGCACTGGACTATCTGGAAAATTTGAAATGTGGGCTAGATATTATTTATGCAGATTTAGTTGAGTGAGTGATTTCATGTCTGAGCAAATGTCAAAAACTGAATTATTGAAGCAGATAAAGTTCTTAGAAAAGAAACAGGTTTTATTAGAGGAAGGGCTAAAACAATCAGAACGCATTAAAAAGCTGTGGCAACAATCGGTAAATGATTTGAGAAAAATAAAAATTCAGTTGGCACAGTCGGAACATGAATTGCGTTTAAGTTCGCAAGTGATGGAGT
Source organism: Gammaproteobacteria bacterium (assembly GCA_018812595.1). Classification (GTDB taxonomy): domain Bacteria; phylum Pseudomonadota; class Gammaproteobacteria; order UBA12402; family UBA12402; genus JAHJDF01. Next base: position 1,442 of record JAHJDF010000080.1, on the reverse strand, counting down.
ATTCAACAGACGGGATTTTTATCACAGATGCGAACGAGCTTATTAAGGTTGTGAATCCTGCTTTTAGCGCGATTACGGGTTACTCAGCAGTAGAAGTCATTAACAAAACCCCAAAGATCTTTAGTTCCGGAAGACATGACGCAAAGTTTTATCAAGACATGAAATCTGTTTTGAATGAGCAAGGAATATGGCAAGGGGAAATCTGGAATCGGCACAAAAAAGGGGAGATTTATCCTGAATGGTTAACGATTTGTGCTGTCAAAAATGAAAAAAATGTAGTTACTAATTACATTGCTATTTTTACAAACATTACCCAACAAAAAGCTTTTGAAGATCGATTGCGCTACTTGGCGGATCACGACGCTTTAACGGGGTTGCCAAATCGAGCACTGTTCAAAGATCGACTCAGCCAATCCATCAGGCGAGCGAGACGTGAAAAGAGCCAAATCGCCGTGTTGTTTTTTGATTTGGATTATTTCAAACAGGTGAATGACAAGTTTGGTCACGGTGTTGGAGATCTTTTATTGCAAGAAGTTGCTGCGCGCGTTCAACAAACGTTGAGAGAAGAGGATACGGTTGCTCGTTTAGGAGGGGATGAATTTACGATTATCTTGAACAATATTCAGGATAAAAAAAATGCGAAGATGATCGCGGAGAAAATTTTAGACGTTGTATCCAAGGCTTATGTCATTCAAGAACACCATTGTGTTGTGGGCTGTAGTATTGGAGTGGCTTTATATCCGCAAGATTCTTTAGATAAAGATCAATTGCCCGAGCTTGCAGACAAAGCCATGTATTGCGCAAAAGAACAAGGCAGAAATAGAGTGATCTTCTATCAAGAGTGCGAATAGGAACCTTCGGTATTTAACGTAGAAATGTGATAAATCATCTTTCTACATTAGATAGAGTCGCCGAGAATTGCTGTAAAAGCGGAAGGTCGCTTGATCTGCTATTTTAAGGTGAGTACATTACTTCAATCTTTTTATCAGAACGGTAGCGTAGTGAAGCGATTTATTTATTTCTTATCTTTCTTCCTTTTCTTACCCTCTCTGTGTTTTGGGTTAATTTTTCGTTTGCCTGGATCTGATAGCACTGTTGTTGGGCATACACAGATTATTACTGTGCCTTACGGATTTAACATCACTCAGTTGGGTCAAAAATATCAAGTGGGGTATCTAGAATTTTATGAAGCAAATCCAGGAGTGGAACTGAAAGATTTACAACGAGGAATGCAGTTGGTGGTTCCAACAGAGTATGTTTTACCTGCTGCTCCTCATCGCGGCATTGTCATCAATTTAGCGGAATTGCGTTTATATTATTTTCTTCCTCATCAATCCGAAGTAGCGACTTATCCCGTTGGCGTTGGTCGAAAGCGCGAGGGCTCTGAAACCCCAACCATTCGGTCTTATATTGCAGATAAAAGAGAACACCCTGTCTGGAGG
>JAHJDF010000079.1 GCA_018812595.1 Gammaproteobacteria bacterium | reverse complement strand
TGAACTGCAATTGATGGTTTTAAACCTGCCATTTTCTTGTTTTATTGATTGCTTCTTTTTCTCGGAAAAGCGTCTCTAAATTCAGTTGAAATCGATTGGCAATTTGACATAGCGTCAGCAGTACTTCGGCTAATTTTTGATATGTATAAACGATAAAAAGTGCTTTTGCAGCGTTGTATAGGCATCCGTTGTTTCTTAAGCGATTAGCCATACTAAAAAGGATAATCAAAACGTCCGCTAATTCACCTGCAACACTATTCACAGATTGCGACGCATATTGTCGAATCGCTTCACACAACTCTCCAATCTCTTCACCAAGCAACAAACATTTTTGCGCCAGATTCTCATGCGCAAAACCTCTCTCAATTTCTAGCGCATGAACATAATTTTGAAAATCACATAAAGAAGGAGAATGTTTTAAAAACAGCATATCCATATTTTGACTATTAAAGATGATTGCTTTAAATATCGATGTCGCCGACGGCCCAGGCGTTTTTTTCTATGAATTCACGTCTTGGGTCTACTTCATCGCCCATAAGCATTGTGAATATTTGATCTGCGATAACGGCGTCCTGGATAGTCACTCTCAACATACGTCGTCTTTCAGGATCCATGGTGGTTTCCCACAATTGATCTGGGTTCATTTCTCCTAGCCCTTTGTATCGCTGGATGCTCTGTCCTTTCTTCGCTTCGTGTAATAACCATTCATAAGCTTCTTTAAAGCTGACAATTTGTTTTTCTTTATTGCCATGCTTAACCAACGCATCTTCTTGAAGCAAACCTTCGAGCTTTCGACCTAGAGCGCTTAGCAAGCGATATTCTCCTGATTTGAAAAATTCTCTCGTCAGTTGGTATTGGCGTACTAAGCCATTGGTCACAACAGTTACTTTTGGGATATAAGCCTCACTCCCCTGTGCCTCTACCACCTCAAATTTAAATTTTTTCTTATATTTTTCAATGACTTGCGATTGCATCGTCTGCGTCCATTCGCTTACCGTCTCACGAGTCGTTTGTTCGTTCATGGATAATTGGGGCATGTAAATCATTTGCTCCAAAATTTCTGCGGGATAGCGTTTTGAAAGGCGGTCAATAATTAACATGGCCGATCGGTAATGTTGAACCAAATCCGTTAAAGCAATTGGGCTAATCGCTGGGCCAGATGCTGAGGGATAAAGCTCCGTATCAGACAATGCATCCTGCACTAAGTAATCGCCTAATGCGGCATCGTCTTTTAAATAAATCTCCTGTTTTCCCTTCTTGGCTTTATAAAGCGGGGGTTGCGCTATATAGATATATCCTCGCTCAATCAGAGCGGGCATTTGCCTAAAGAAGAAGGTGAGCAACAACGTAGTAATGTGTGCACCGTCCACATCCGCATCTGTCATGATGATAATGCGGTGGTAACGCAGCTTATCTGGATTAAATTCTTCACGACCAATACCACAACCTAACGCGGTAATTAACGTGCCAATTTCCACAGAACTCAGCATCTTATCAAATCGGGCTTTTTCAACATTCAGGATCTTTCCTTTCAAAGGCAAAATAGCCTGTGTTTTGCGATCACGCCCTTGCTTGGCAGATCCTCCGGCGGAATCACCCTCAACAATAAAAATCTCAGAAAGCGAGGGATCCTTTTCCTGACAATCGGCTAATTTTCCAGGCAACCCCCCAACATCTAAAACACCTTTTCTATACGTCAATTCTCTTGCTTTTCTAGCTGCCTCTCTGGCTCGTGCTGCATCGATCATTTTTATCACAATCGATTTAGCTTCCTGAGGTTGTTCTAAGAGAAAATCAGAAAACTTTGCGCCAAATAAAGACTCAACCACTGCTTTTACTTCGGAAGAAACTAATTTGTCCTTCGTCTGTGATGAAAATTTCGGATCCGGTACTTTGACGGACAATACTGCGGTCAATCCCTCTCTCGCGTCGTCACCGGTTGTATTGATTTTGAAACGTTTGGCGAGGCCTTCTTTCTCAATATAGCTATTCAATGTGCGGGTTAATGCCGCTCTAAAACCGGACAAATGTGTGCCACCGTCTTTTTGAGGGATATTGTTTGCATAGCAGAAAATGTTTTCTTGGTAGCTATCATTCCATTGCAAAGCAACTTCTACGCTGATATTCGAAGCCTTATCGGTTTCTATAAAATGGAAAATATTTGGATGAATGGGCTTTTTATTCTTATTCAAAAATTCGACAAATGAGCGAATGCCTCCGTTGTACTGAAACAAGTCTTCTTTTCCGCCTTCTCGTTCATCAATCAGATGGATTGTTACTCCAGCATTCAAAAACGATAATTCTCTTAAACGCTTTGCCAAAATGTCATAAACAAATTCGGTATTGGAAAAAATCTCTCGACTAGGTTTAAACCAAATCTTTGTCCCTTTTTCGCCATTCGTTTCACCGATAACCTTTAACGGATATTGAGGAACCCCTAGCCGATACAGTTGATCATGAACACTACCATCTCGAGCTATAGTCAATCGCAGCTCTTCAGACAAAGCATTTACAACAGAAACGCCCACTCCATGTAACCCGCCGGACACTTTATAAGCATTGTTATCAAATTTCCCGCCTGCATGCAGTACCGTCATAATCACTTCAGCAGCAGAAATTCCCTCTTCTTTATGGATATCAACAGGAATACCTCGACCATTGTCTTGAACAGTCACGGAATTATCGGAATGCACCGTCACGGTTACTGCATCGCAATGGCCTGCCAACGCCTCGTCAATAGCGTTATCAACCACTTCAAAAACCAAATGATGAAGGCCCGAACCATCGTCCGTATCGCCTATATACATCCCCGGACGTTTTCGAACAGCATCCAAGCCTTTCAAAACTTTGATCTTTGTTGAGTCATACACTTCAGTATTCATATCTGTTTCACCATTTGTAATATCGTAAACACGCTTTTTATTCCCGTTTCACCGTTTTACCGATCATCCCCTCAAAAACAGGAATCCAGTATTATCACCTTATTTTCTGGATTCACACCGAAGCGGGAATGACAGATAGAGAAAAAACCAAATAAGAGACGCGGATAAGCTTTGTTAAAAACTTGACGTCACCTTCCGAGAAGTTATGAAGCATCCATTAAATTTGTTCGGGGATTTCTTTAATCGTTCCTTGTTCCACATGAAACAATTTCATGTCCACGTCTTTAATCACTCCTCGCACTTCTCTAAATAACTCTTTATCGACTCCTGTCATAAACACTTGGGATTTCGTTTTTTTCAATGCAGTAACAAGCATTTCCCGTTTATTTTCATCCAGTTCAGACGCAAGGTCATCAACTAAAAACACACTCTTTTCCCCTGTCGCCGCCTCTAATAACTGCGACTGCGCAAGTAACATTGCACAAACAGTTAGCTTCTGTTGCCCTCTAGAAAGTATGTCTTTCGCAGGAATACCGTTAACCGTTACTTTTATATCTGCTCTATGTGCTCCGCTTTGCGTATATCCCAAAGCACAATCTTTTCTAAAATCTTCTTCCAAAGAATCCGCCAACGAACGCTCTTTCGTCCACCCTGGATAATATGCCAAATTTAAAGTTTCAACCTGTAACAAAGGCTCCAAAACATTAAAGAAAAGAATTAGAAACTCTTCAAAATATTCTTTTCTTAATTCATGAAGCTCGTGCGAAGCTGAGACAAACTCCTTGTTCCAAAAGGCCAACTCATTCTTTAGCGTCCTTAGGTTTTTTTCATTACGTAAAAACCCGTTTCTCTGCGCTAAAACTTGCTGCAACTTCTTCCAAACCTTAAAAAACAAATCCCGTTTCACGTGAAACAAGCCAAAGTCTAAGAATTGTCGCCTTGTTTTTGAAGACCCATGAATAAGCTCAAAAGAATCCGAATTAATTAATTGAATTGGAAAAATCTTCGCAAGTTCAGAGATATGCGAGATCTCTTCGAAATTAACCTTGACCTTCAGGCCTCCATCCTTACTCCTTTCTAGACCTACAGAATTTCCAAGAATCTTTCCAAACAGTGACAAACGCTCTTTGTCTTTTTGGATAACGTGGCTATTAATATGTGAACGAAAAGATCGAGCTAAATTAAGATAATAAACTGCTTCCAGCAAACTAGTTTTCCCGCTTCCATTCTTCCCAAATAAAACATTAAATTTTTCTGATGGACTGATCTCAACGCTAGAAAGATTTCTAAAATGAGAAACGCTTAGTTGAGACAACATAAGAAAATTCGCTCCCATAGAGCAGAATGTTCCTGCCCCTCCAATTCCACCCAAAAAAATAAAAGGGTTTCTAATCACCAAAAATCTAACAGCCAAACGCCCGTATTATGCACAAATCTCGAGGACGATCAGTAGTGTGGGAGATTTAGGCAATCACCGAATTTTTAAAGCGCAGCGTACATAAACGTACGTGAGCATTTAAAAATTCGGTGATTGCCTGAAGATTCCGCGCTACTGAGACCGTCAACACTTACACCTGCATAGGCATTACGAAATATATATAGTCTTCCTGACTAGGATCTTCCATCACAACACAGCTATTAATATCCGAGAAAGTTAATTTGACGTTCTCTGCTCTCACCACATTACAAACATCGAGCAAATAATTAACGTTAAACCCAATTTCGAGCTCTGGGCCTTGATAATCGATCGCCAGCTCTTCTTCAGCTTCTTCTTGCTCAGGATTGTTGGTCATTATTTTGATAGCGCCAGAGGACAACAGGAGACGAATACCGCGATATTTTTCATTCGATAAAATAGCGACTCGTGTTAAAGCCTGCTTAAACGACTCTTTTTCTACATAGATTACCTTATCCCCTATTTTTGGAATCCCTTTGCTGTAATCAGGGAATTTCCCATCAATCAACTTGGACATAAATAGAAAATCAGGGGTCTTTACTTGGAGGTGATTGGATCCAATTTTCAAAGTGATATTTGATTCGCCCTCGGATAACAGCCGCATCAACTCTAACACCCCTTTACGAGGAACAATGACTTGCGTGGACTGACCTTTCAGGGAATCCACATTCGAACACGTGCCTAAGGCCATCCGATGACCATTTGTCGCGATAAATTTCAATTGGCTGTCTCTTATTTCAAACAACATGCCATTTAAGTAGTAACGCACATCTTGTTGCGCCATCGCAAAATAGCAATTCTCGAGATATGTTTTTAATATCGCTTCTGGCAAAAAGAATTCAAGTTGCCACGTACTTTCTTCAACGCTTGGAAATTCATTCGCTGGCAAAGTAACTAAATTAAAATGACTTTTACCAGATTTGATCTTGATCCAGTTTTTCTCCGTCACAAATTCAATCTTTGCTTCTTCTGGTAAAGACTTGCAAATATCAAAAAGTTTTCGGGCATTAACTGTTATTTCACCTGCTTCAACCGATTGATCCATCTCTATATAAGTAATGAGTTCGATCTCTAAATCCGTTGCTGTAATAGATAATTTTGTATCGGAAAGAGCCAACAAAACATTCGATAAAATGGGTAACGTTTGCTTCTTTTCAACAATGCCAGAAGCTAGTTGAATAAGTTTTAATAACTTCTCTCTTTCAATAATAAAATGCATGGTCTTTTATCCGTTAACTATTTGAAAAATAAAACAAATTAAGCTGTCAGCAGCCTTAACAAATTCGAATAATCTTCTTTCACATCTATATCAATATCAAGCAATTCTTTGATCTTACGGCAGGCGTGAATCACAGTTGTGTGGTCCCTTCCGCCAAAAGCATCCCCAATCTCTGGAAGACTTTTGTTGGTCAATTCTTTCGCTAAAGCCATTGCAATCTGACGCGGCCTCACCACCGAACGATTACGACGTTTCGACATCAAATCAGAGATTTTCAATTTAAAATATTCAGCAGCTACTTTTTGGATGTTTTCGATGGTGACTAATTTGTCCTGAATATTGATTAAATCCCTCAAAGCATCTTTAACAAAATCGACAGTGATTGGTTTCCCCGTAAACTCTGAAGTCGCAATAACCCTTTTTAAAGCTCCTTCCAATTCACGAACATTGGATCGAATTTTTTCCGCAATAAAGAAAGCAACTTCGCTGGATAACGCTACATGTGCATGCTCCGCTTTATTCATAATAATAGCGACGCGTGTTTCCAGCTCGGGTGGTTCGACAGCAACTGTTAGCCCCCAGCCAAAACGCGATTTCAAACGCTCCTTTAATCCTTCAATTTCTTTTGGATAACGATCACACGTTAAAACGATCTGTTTTCTTTCTTCTAATAACGTATTAAACACGTGAAAAAATTCTTCTTGGGAACGATCTTTTCCAGAGAAAAATTGAATGTCGTCTATTAATAAAAAATTAACCGAACGGTGATAATCCTTGAATTCATCAATCGTATTTGTCTGAAGCGATTTCACCATATTCGCAACAAAACGTTCTGAATGAAGATATAAAATCTTTGACCCCGGATGATTTATTAAAAATTCATTACCTATAGCACACATCAAATGTGTTTTACCTAAACCGACACCGCCGTATATAAGTAAAGGGTTGTAAGCTTCTCCTGGGCGCTTTGCTACTTGTGAAGCTGCCGCAAAAGCAAATTCATTAGACTTCCCTTTCACAAAATTTTGAAAGGTAAATTCCTTGTTTAAATAACTGCTGTATTTAAGGTCTGTTAACTTTTTGGAGTAATCGGTTTTGTTTGTTTCAACTTTATTTCCATCAGAAATATCTTTCTGAATATTTTTTTTAGAGCCTACTTTTAAGATAAGAGTTGGTGGGTTTTCTTCAGAAGAAAACTCCTTAATTAAGGAAATCATTCGGCTATAAAAATTCTGCTTAATCCAATCCACTACAAAATGATTAGGCGCATACAAAATAATTGAATCGTTTGTCACTTCCGCTTGTAACGGCCTAATCCAAGTATTGAACTCTTGCTCAGAATGTTCACTCTGCAAGCTGTTTAAACACTTATTCCAAAGTTCAATACTCACCAGAGATAACCTCTAAACGAACCAAAAAGGAAGGGAAGTGCAGTATATTCAAATGGTGAAAGTTATCCACAATGAAATTTTTATTTTTTATTTTTTAATAACTTGTAATCAAATGGTCTCCAAAGTTGTGGAAAACCTGTGATAAAAAAAGCCTGTAAAAATAGGCAAAAAATACTAACAATAAAAAAACAATTTATACAAAAACAAATAACAACCTTTTACTTCTGCTAACGAAATGAAAAATAAAAGTTAAAAAAACTTTTCCACAGAAGATGCGTTCATTAAT
>JAHJDF010000078.1 GCA_018812595.1 Gammaproteobacteria bacterium | reverse complement strand
TGATCGCTTCTAGCGCCACTCGACTTTTAAATTCTGCGGTGAATACGCGTCTTTTCATGCTCATTTTATACCCCCTCCGTCGATAGATGTTATCGCTTTTTTATGTCTATCTCCGTGGTCCTAATTTTGGGGGGAAGCATACTTGTCACTTTTAATGGGGCAGCCCTGACAACACAATCAAGCAGCGTTGACAAGACAAAGTGAGCGCACATAATTACCGGCCTTTTAAAAAGCCCAAAAGTTGAAAAGTTATGTTGAAAAACGCTCTTTATTTACTATTACTAAGCATGAGCTTAGTTGGATGTTCAAGCCGATATGAGAACCGCTATTTAAACAGCCGATCGATCGAACCAATGGTTGTGCCAGCGAACTTGTCCGCATCCAAAATACAAACCACTTATCCAATTCCAGCAGTAACCAATAACCAACCACATCAACCAATGAGCACAACACCCCCAAACACATAAAAAACTCATTCTTGGAGAGGTACCGAAGAGGCCATAACGGCGCCGACTCGAAATCGGATGGGGGGCCAAAAACTCCCACGTGGGTTCGAATCCCACCCTCTCCGCCACTATAAAAAAACCACCCTTTGGTGGTTTTTTTATAGTGGCGGAGAGGGTGGGTAAGAGACACACGTACGTGGGTTCGACAAATTTGCAACACTACTCGTCATTCCTAGCTGCAGCTAAGAATCCAGTCAGCAAGAATAAGCTTCTTATAAACACCCCCACAGAAATGATCATTAACACCAAATTAACACTATATATATAGTCTCAACAGGACTTCCCTTAAAACAAATCTGTAGACTTTAATTGGGAACGAGTCAAGAATGATTCTTGTCCGCTTTTGCGGATTTTAAAAAGGTATATAAAGGCACAACGCTTACGAACATGATGATTCATCGTGCCGTAAAACTTGGTCTGAAATATTTTCTAAATTAATCCTTATGGAGAAAAATCATGTCAAAACTGCATAAAATCGTAGTTCTGTCAGCAATGTTAGGTTTCGCGCTCACTGCTAGCGCGGCTATGAATAATGGAAAAGGAACACCCGTTCCAAACAAACAACCTGTCGCAACTCAATCCAATAAAGTTGTCACAGGCAAAATGAAAAAAGCAGATGCAAAGGCTGTCAAACATCAAAAGAAAGTTAAAAAACAGAAGATGAAGAAACATGCCAAGAAAAATAAAAAGATGAAACAAGCTAAAAAAGTCAAATAACGTTCTAATGATCCAATAAAAAAGCGGGCCAAGCGCCCGCTTTTTTTTATTTTCAGAGACGTAAAATACTATTTCTTCAGCACCAATTGACCTTTTGAGACGCTCACAACAATCTTATCCCCTGCCTTAAATTTCCCCGCCAGTATTGCTTGTGCGAGAGGATTTTCTAACTCTTGTTGCACAGCCCGTTTCAAAGGCCGCGCCCCATAAATCGCGTCATAACCGACTTGAGCCAAGTAATGAATCGCCTCTTCGTCCACATTCAACAGGATCTCTTTAGCTGCTAAACGCTTTGCCACACTTTGCACTTGAATCTTCGCGATCGATTCAATCTGGCTTTCGTTCAAACCATGAAACACAACACTGTCATCAATACGATTTATAAATTCTGGACGGAAATGCTGACCAACAATCTCCATCACAGCATCTTTCATCTTTTCATACGGCTCATCAGACATCTCTTGAATCACATGCGAACCCAAATTAGAGGTCATCACCAACACAGTATTTCGAAAATCAACCGTACGCCCTTGACCATCCGTCAAACGCCCATCATCCAATACCTGCAATAAAATATTGCTTACATCGCCATGTGCTTTCTCAATCTCATCCAACAAAATCAAAGAATACGGACGACGACGAACAGCCTCTGTGAGATACCCACCTTCTTCATAACCCACATACCCCGGAGGAGCTCCAATCAATCGAGCGACTGAATGCTTTTCCATAAACTCCGACATATCGATACGAATCATCGCGTCCTCGGTATCGAATAAAAACATCGACAACGCTTTACACAACTCTGTTTTTCCAACACCCGTCGGCCCTAAAAACAAGAAAGAACCCACCGGTCGATTCGGATCACTCAAGCCTGCACGAGAACGGCGAATCGCATTCGAAACCGCATTCACAGCTTCGTCTTGCCCAATCACCCTTTGATGCAAAAAATCTTCCATCTGAAGCAGTTTTTCTTTCTCACTTTCCAACATCTTCGAGACAGGAATATGCGTCCATTTCGCAACGACTTGTGCAATCTCTTCTGCAGTCACTTTGTTCTTCACCAACCGCAGTTCTTTCTTTTCAACTTTGGTTGCAGCAGCCAGTTGTTTCTCCAACTCCGGAATACGCCCATATTGCAACTCCGACATACGACCTAAATCACCCGCTCGGCGAGCCGTCTCAAACTCTAATTTCGCCTGCTCCAATGTTTCTTTAATATGCTGAGCGCCTTGCAACGACGCCTTTTCAGATTTCCAAACTTCTTCCAAATCGCTGTATTCACGCTCTAATTTTCCAATCTCCGTCTCCAAATCAGTTAACCGTTTTTTAGACGCTTCATCCGATTCCTTCTTCAACGCTTCTCGTTCGATCTTCAATTGAATTAAACGTCGCTCGAGCTGATCTAACGATTCCGGTTTTGAATCGATTTCCATACGGATACGACTGCCTGCTTCATCGATTAGATCGATCGCCTTATCCGGTAATTGTCGATCGGTGATATACCTATTAGACAATGTGGCAGCAGCCACAATAGCCGGATCTGTGATATCGATTCCGTGATGCACTTCATAGCGTTCTTTGAGCCCACGCAAAATCGCAATGGTGTCTTCCACCGACGGTTCATCCACCAATATTTTCTGAAAACGTCGTTCAAGCGCCGCATCCTTTTCCATGTATTTGCGATATTTATCCAACGTCGTTGCGCCGATACAATGCAGCTCTCCTCGCGCTAACGCCGGTTTCATCATATTGCCAGCATCCATATAACCTTCTGCTTTACCGGCGCCAACCATCATGTGAATTTCATCGATAAATAAAATGATTTGCCCTTCTTGCTTGGTTAAATCTTTCAAAACAGCTTTTAAACGCTCTTCAAATTCCCCTCTAAATTTCGCACCGGCAATAAGGGCGCCCATATCCAAAGCCAAAATACGCTTATTTTTTAGTCCCTCTGGTACTTCACCATTCACAATACGAAGCGCCAAACCTTCGACAACGGCTGTTTTTCCAACTCCAGGTTCACCGATCAAAACAGGATTATTTTTCGTACGACGCGACAAGACTTGAATAACCCGCCGAATAATTTCATCGCGCCCGATAACAGGATCCAATTTGCCTTGCTCCGCACGTTCCGTCAGATCAATCGTGTACTTTTCCAAAGCTTGCCTCTGATCTTCCGCATTGGGGTCATCGATTTCCTGACCGCCGCGAATAGTCTCAATCCCTTTTTCGATCACTTTTTCATGGGCTCCACACGCTTTCAAAATACGGGCCAATTCACCCTTATCTTGAAGCACCGCTAAGATAAACAGCTCGCTCGAAATGTATCGATCGTGTCTTTTTTGAGCGAGTTTATCGGTCAGATTTAAAAGATTATTGAGCTCGTTCGAAATATGAATTTCTCCGCCCGTTCCAGAGACTTTTGGCAAACGGTCTAACACTTGATCTAATTGATTGCGAAGACTCGGAATTTGCACATTACTTTTTGCAAACAAAGATCGAACCGTTCCGCCGTCTTGGTCGAGCAATGCTTTCATTAAATGCACGGGTTCAATGGTTGGATTGTCTCGGCCTAACGCCAAGGATTGCGCATCAGAAAGCGCCATTTGAAATTTGCTAGTTAATTGATCGAATCGCATAGGGTTCCTCCTTCTTCAATATGCAATCTATATGGGGACAAATAATGTTTTTTGTAGCGCGAATAATATATTTCTACTCCTTATATCGGTCATCTCTCGTCCAATCAAAAAATCATTTAAGGAATTCTTAAGATTGAACTGCTATTTATCTAGCTATATCAGTATTCATCCGAGGCAAGAATGAAGAAAGCTAATATTCAAGTCGTTCTAAGTCTTTATGGCGACTATGCTCAACACTTGTT
>JAHJDF010000119.1 GCA_018812595.1 Gammaproteobacteria bacterium | reverse complement strand
ATCTTCACCTCCTGTCGTTGATCCCACCGCAGCTCCTGCTGCTGCATAAGTCAAAATATCCTTCCCCATCTGAATTAACTTTTCATGGATACTGCAATCGTTAAACATCTCTGCGAACGCGGCGGTCTTCGCTCCGTTCATAAAGCTTCCTCCGGTCGCGCTGGCTACGGTTCCTCCTACGATTCCTGCGGCTATCGTGCGTTCCGCTACTACGCTCGTTTTTGAGAAGTCTGTTCCTATCTCGTTTAACGGCGTCGCTTCTGCGGCTGCCGCGCTTAAGAATCCATCGGCGAAGTTCCCTCCTTCTGCCGCTTGGATTCCTCCTCCTACTAATCCGTGTACCGCCACTCGTGTCGGTAATGAGGCTTCGTGACTCGCAGCTTCTGTTCCAGGAGCGGCTCCTTCTCCTAGCATGTCTCCCACTCCGTGCCACACCGCTGCGGTCGCAAACGTGAACGCGGTTTGTTGCAAGGCTTCCGCTATGCTTCCTCCGCTCGCGAGCGTGCTGATTCCACTGTACGCAGCCGACATATACGCTCCTGCTAACCACCCTGTTTTTAAAAACAATAACCCCGGAAATTCCATCGCTAATGCGGTTAGTCCGATCCCTATCGCCATCTGCACGTATTGATTGCTCAATATGTCATGGATCGCATGCGTGATGTCGTGCCATAAATCACCAAGCACCCCATAACCTGTCGGGTCTGTGAACGCCAACGGGTTGTTCATGCAGTATGTGTAGCGGTTCAGACTCTGGCTGTTGGTTGGATCTTGGATTTTTGGATTTGTGATTAAAAAAATAAGCTTTCTTGAAAAAATTATTTTTTATACGGATTAAAAATATCTATTAAATGTTCTATCTGTATACCTATTGCATTTGGTTCATCATTTGCGTCTAGCCCATTTGAAATCAAATATTCAACCAAATCGTTTACTATTTTTTTTTGATCCTCATGATTCAATTGCATAACACCATCATCAAAACTTACTAAGTACTTCTTGTGTTTCGGAAAGTGTTTAATGAAAAAATCAACTTCCGCTTGAGTCAGAAAAAATTCTTTAATACTGCTCATAATCTTGGTTCACCATAGGTTGTAATAACTCTGCCACTTTTATTTAAAATTACAGTAGCTCTATCGCCAATATATTTCATAACTCCATTAGCTTGCTCAACAATATCATTCGGGCTTTTCAGAGTTTCTAAAATAGCTTTTGAAGAAACTCCTCGCCCCATATCTCTACTAATTGCTTGATTTAAACCATGTTGTGTATATCCAGTAATTTTTTCACCCACCACATGATCCGTTGCAGCATCAAACGTTGCCTCGCCTTCACCAACCACTTCCTCCGTTCTCAAACTAAAAGCCATTTTTCCGAGAGCTATTCCTCCTTCTCCTCCGAGATACATAATGGCTCCTCCTCCGAAGAAGTGACCGAGACGGTAGGACCAGGAATTGGTGTCTATAGTTCCTGCTGGACGTCCATAAGCTGTTGCTCCAAAAGTTGCTCCGTCTCCTACTCCTACGAAGAAATTAGCAGTCGCTTTTTCTGCTTCAGCGAGTAAATGCGCTTCGTCGTTAAACATCTCTGCGAACGCGGCGGTCTTGGCTCCGTTTATGAAGTCTCCTCCGGTGGCGCTCGCGACGGTCCCTCCTACGATTCCTGCCGCGATGCTTCGGCCGGCTACTACGCTTGTTTTTGAAAGGTCCGTTCCTATCTTGTTTAATGGCGTCGCTTCTGCGGCTGCGGCACTTAAAAATCCGTCGGCGAAGTTCCCTCCTTCTGCCGCTTGGATGCCTCCTCCCACTAATCCGTGCACCGCCACTCGGGTCGGTAAATCAGCTTCGTTTCCGGCCGCTACGGACACAGGGTCTTCTCCTAGCATGTCTCCTACTCCATGCCACACCGCTGCTGTTGCAAACGTGATGGCCGTTTCTTCTAACGCTTGCGAAATACTTCCTCCGTTCGCAACCGTCGTTACTCCGCTGTAGGCACTTGCTACATACGCTCCTGCTAACCATTTTGTCGCTAACCCCAACAGTTCGGGGTGCACCATCGCAAACGCTGTCAGGGCTATCCCTATCCCCATCTGAACCGTCTGGTCACTCAAGATCGCTCCGATCATGTGCGAGATATCGTGCCATAAGTCGTTCAGTACCCCATAGCCTGTCGGGTCTGTGAACGCTAAGGGGTTGTTCATGCAGTACGTGTAGCGGTTCAGACTCTGACTGTTCGTCGGGTCTTGAATTTGTGGGTCCGCGCTTAAGAATCGTCCGAGCACCGGATCGTACACTCGCCCGTTCATGTGGATTAGGTTCACCGGCTCCAAGCTCTCGTGGCCCGTGAATCCTTCGTGCGTGATCGGGGTCAATTGTGGATAGGGTTTGTTTACTGAACAGTGTGTAATGAAAAAATTTTTAAATAATATCAGTGCTAAAACTTAGTATTACTTCCAAATAAGTACTATTGGATTAATCGACTTATACCATTCAATAAAATACTTCCTATTCTTATAGATCTGTCTGCATATAGCTAATTAACTAAGAAATTCTAATAATCTTGTAAGAACCACAAAGACAAACCAACTCGCAACCATAAGAAGGATTCACTATAAATAAAGTCAAATTGCCCTTTTCAATTTTTTTAGCAACATCATTTAAATAAGTAACACTTTTTCCCACTTGTAAATTCAATAGGTTTCTTAATTCTTCCAATGGATATTCTTTGGAGCTCCAAGCAATAATTTCAAACACGGTATTGCCCTCTTTAAAAGAGGTACAATTTAGATGTTTAACACCATGTAAAATAATTTCATATACAGCACTACTTAAAGTGACAAACAAAAGACTTACTGTTTCCTCAGGTAATAACTCAACTTTAGTTAAATTTGCATCATGGAAACCAGGATCACTAATTACATACTCTGCATTTAATTGTGGATTAATAATTTCTTTCATGTTGTTTTACTCCAATTCATCAGGATATGGCGTTCTTCCTGGCTGCCTATTTTTGTTTGTGGGAGGTGAATCGCCACTAGGTCTATCCCAATCATGTACATGAGGGGTTCCTTGACCATGATCGTGATCGTAATCTATATCTTTTATCGGATAACCATCGTTCCCATAATAACGCTTTTGTTTTGGAGCACCTGAATTTGTTTTAGTTTCAGATGTCGTGCCAGGAATACCTTCATAAGGATTAGCTTTGGCTCTAAACATGATCGTTAAATCTGTCCCTAGCGCTTTCAGCATGCCTCCAATTGCACCAATGGTACCTCCAGCTAAAGCTCCAAATCCTGCTCCTGCGAGTGTACCTCCACCCGGTTCAATCGCTGTTCCAACGACTGCACCATCTTCACCTCCTGTCGTTGATCCCACCGCAGCTCCT
>JAHJDF010000077.1 GCA_018812595.1 Gammaproteobacteria bacterium | reverse complement strand
ATAGTGTGGGAGATCCCATGTGAAAGTAGGACATCGCCAAGCTTTGAACAAAGAAAAAGCCAGAGCCATAAACTCTGGCTTTTTTGTTTGTGTAAGACGTGCTTAGTCTGAAAAATCTGGGCAGAAATTCTTCTTTTCTATAAAGAAAATTACTGATTTATTTCAATGAGTTTTTTTATCACTCATTAAATTTTGGAGGTGTGAGGGTGATTTTTTTTATCAATGGTCCTTCTAGCGCGGGGAAATCTAGCATTGCAGCAGCGATGCAGGCGCAATATTCAAAACCATTACTTGTTGTCGGTATTGATATGTTTTTATCTATGATGCCGAAGCAATATCTGCTTGATGGCGAAAAAGCGAACGAGGGATTTCAGTTTGTTTCGAAAAAAGATGCTGAAGGTAACGATGTGACGCAAGTTATTGCAGGTGAATACGGTCAAAAAGTTTGCGATATGGCTCCAAATGTTATTCGTACTATGGCGAAGGCGGGTTTCGATATTGTTGTTGATGAAGTTTTGTTAGGAGATGAATCGCTGAAACGATACGTGCAAGAATTGCATCAATATCCAGTATGTTTTATTGGCATTTATTGCGAGCTAGAAGAAATTGAGAAGCGAGAAAAATCTCGTGGTAATCGGCATTTGGGCTTGGGGCGTGATCAGATGAATCGAGTCCATGGCCCAACACGTATTTATGATGTGAAAATTGATGCGACGAATCTTTTACCTGACAATGTTGCAAAAAGAATTATCGAGTTTGTCCGCGAGACGCCTAAGCCCACAGGATTTCAGCAGTTATATTCCACATTTTTCCCGGAGGAAAATAGAGATGCATCCTGTTCACCAAGTAATAGAAGACCTTGAGTCTTCATATCAGTGGTTGAGGAATTCGTTGCGCGATAACAACATTGCGCGCGTTGGAACGTACAGTAAAAAAGAGCCTTTGATGCTTGTTATCCACGATGAATCGCATCGAAAAATTGCAGGTTTGTATGGGTATCAAAGCTTAGGAGTGTTTTTTATTGATCTCTTATGGGTCGATCCTGCATTTCGTTCGAAAGGTTTAGGGGCGCGATTGTTAAAAGCAGCGGAAGATCATGCAAAGAAACATCACGTACTCTATGTACGCTTGGAGACAGCCTCTTTCCAATCCCCTGACTTTTATATAAAACATGGTTATGAAGTGTTCGCAAAATTACCATTGTTAATCGAAGGCGAAGAACAGCATTACAACTATTATCTGATTAAATATTTAAAGCTCCAGTAAACACTATGAAACAAGAGATATTAATCACTGAATATGATCCAAAATGGCCGCTCATTTTTCAGCGAGAGAAAGAAAAAATTCTTGTAGCAATTGGAGAATATATAAAGGCGATTGAACATATCGGTAGCACTTCAGTTGTTGGACTTGCTGCAAATCGTCATTTCCATCTACATATTGCAGAAGAAAACAGCTCTTTTTGGAAAGAACATATCTTGTTTCGAGATTTTTTGCGTCGCGATCCTTCCTTAGCGCATCACTATGAAGAATTGAAAAAGCAATTAGCGGTTACATCGCACGGAGATATCCAACTTTATTGTTCTGGGAAGAGCGAATTTATTAAAAAGGTTATTCAACACAACTGTTTATGTGGCGAGCAAATGGTTTGATAAGCATTGCGAACATCTTTCATACCCCTATTTTTATAGCATGATTCGACCGTCCGAAAATCGGCTTGCTAGATTTCCTTCAATATGGATATTATGAGGCGTTTTTTTGGAAATCATCTGAAAGGTAGTAAAGATGGGGCTGATCAAAGAGATAGTTGATTCTCATGATGAAATGATTCGTTGGCGTCATGATCTTCACCGCTATCCTGAACCTTCCCTGCATGAACAGAGAACCGCTAGCAAAATTGCTGAGTTATTACGTAGTTTTGGTTTTGACGAAGTTCGAGAAAAAGTCGGTGAAATGGGCGTGATTGGCGTATTACGCAATGGCGGATCTTCAATGATTGGCTTAGCTGCTGCTTTTGACGGAGAAGATATTTCTGAACGAGGTAATCCGGGAGACTATAAATCGCGACAACCAAAATACATGCATGCTTTAGGGCACGATGGTGAAGTATCCATGCTTTTAGGAGCTGCTAAATACTTAGCTCACACGCGGCGATTTAAAGGGGACGTCATTTTTATTTTTTATTCAAGTTATAGCGGCGGTGTTGGCGCTCGCGCCATTATTGAAGAAGGCCTGTTTGAGCTATATCCCGTCGAACGATTGTTTACATTGTTGAATGTGCCTGAATTACCTGAAGGAGAAGTGGCTGTTGGAGTGGGCCCGGTGCGGAGTGCTGTGGCAGAGTTGTTAGTGAAAGTTGTTGGAAAATCCGGAAACGCTGCTTTTCCTAATCGTGCAAAAAACCCTATTTTGGCAGCATCAGAAGTAGTTAATTTTCTAGAAACACTGACTTCTGGCGCATTAGACCCCGCAAGTCCTTTATCGATTTGCATCACCAGCATGAATGCTGGCGGTGATTTTGATCACATTCCAAAAGAAATTGAGTTGAAAGCATCGGTCCGTTTTCTTAATCGCAGTTTTGAAAGTTGGTTACCAGTGCATGTTGATGCGTTGATCAGCAAAATCGCTGAATTTCATGGTATGCGAGCCATTGTCAGTTATCGCATGGTGACCCCTGTAACAAACAATGACGCTGCTGCTGTTCGATATGCTCGCGGGGCGATAAAGGATTTGTTCGGAGCACAAGAAGTTAATGAATCACAAGCAGCGAGTTTGTTGGGAAGTGATATTGGCTATTTCCTCAATGAATGTCCTGGCGCATGTATTTCAATTGGAAATGGCATTTCCAGAGGGTTTTTATTGACTTCCACTTATGATTTTAATGATGACATTCTGCCTATTGGCGCTAGCGTGTTAGCGCGTCTCGTTGAAAAAGAAAAAGAAATCAATTCACAATAAACTATTCAAATATTATGACTGATCAAAAGAATGATATTCCAAGAATATTAATCATCGCTCCTTCTTGGGTGGGCGATATGGTGATGTCACAAACGCTGTTTCAATTAATAAAGCGTCGAGCACAGGCGCAAATCGATGTTTTGGCGCCTGCATATATAGTGCCGTTAGTGAAACGGATGCCCGAAGTACACACGGTTATTCCTGTTGATTTGAAACATGGCGAATGGGGGTTTTTCAAGCGATATCGCATTGGAAAATCTTTAAGAGCTTTGAAGTACGATCAAGCGATTGTGTTACCTAATTCATTTAAATCCGCTTTTATTCCTTTTTTTGCAGGCATTCCTTTACGTACCGGTTGGCGCGGTGAATGGCGTTATGGGGTATTAAATGACGTTCGTATTTTGGATAAGCAAAAATTTCCGTTAATGATTGAACGTTTTATGGCGTTGGGCTTGCCTAAAGGCAGTGCTTTGAAAAAGCCTTATTCAACACCCGCTTTATCTGTGAGCGAAGATGCGGTGCAAAATGTTACACAGCGTTTTCAGATTCAAAAAAAAGAAAGACAACCTGTTTTGGCAATTTGCCCGGGTGCCGAATATGGCCCTGCAAAACAATGGCCACCAAAACACTGTGCTTTTATTGCGAATGCATTGTTAGATCAAGGATGGAACGTGTGGTTGTTTGGCTCAAAGAAAGATCAAGCAGCTGCTGATTTGATCATGGAGCAAACTCAAGGACGTTGTGGTAATTGGGTGGGGAAGACCGCTTTAGGTGAAGCAATCGATTTGCTTTCGTTATGCTCAGTAGTCCTCACGAATGATTCAGGCTTGATGCATGTTGCCGCGGCTTTAAATAAACCTCTTATTGCGATTTATGGTTCTTCAAGTCCTGCATTTACTCCTCCTCTTAGCGAAAAAGCTCAAATTGTTTCTCTAAAACTGCCCTGTAGCCCATGTTTTAAGAGAACCTGCCCTTTCGGGCATTATCGGTGCTTAAACGAAATTACTCCCGAGATGATTTTGAGGCGAATTGCCGAAATTAAATCATTCGAATAGGCGCAAGAATATGAAAGTACTTTTAGTGAAGACTTCTTCTTTAGGTGATGTCATTCATATGCTTCCTGCATTGACAGATGCTGGGCGAGCAATTTCTGATATTCAATTTGATTGGGTGGTCGAAGAAGGTTTTTCCGAAATTCCGACAATGCATCCGTTGGTGAACCGAGTGATTCCTGTTGCAATTCGGCGTTGGCGGAAAAATCCAGTTAAAGCGCTCATGAGTTCACAATGGAAGAGCTTTGTAAAAGCATTGCGAGAAAC
Organism: Gammaproteobacteria bacterium; assembly: GCA_018812595.1. Lineage (GTDB taxonomy): Bacteria > Pseudomonadota > Gammaproteobacteria > UBA12402 > UBA12402 > JAHJDF01. Next base: position 32,649 of record JAHJDF010000077.1, on the reverse strand, counting down.
AAAATACGATTACGTTGTCGATGCGCAGGGTCTCATAAAAAGTGCGGTGATTACACGGATGGCGAAAGGGTTGCGTGTTGGTTTAAACAAACCTTCCTTAACAGAATCATTAGCAGCCTTTGCTTACCAAAAAAAAGTAGCCGTTGATCTAAAAGAGCATGCTGTTTTTCGTATGCGTAGCATTTTGGCGCAAGCGCTCGATTATCCCTTACCAGAGACCCCGGCAGACTATTCTTTAGGAAAAGAAAAGTTTCCAAAGGATTCTTGGAATGACGGGGAATACTTTGTTTTCATTCACGGGACCACATGGCCCACAAAATTTTGGCCAGATACTTATTGGGTAGAGCTTGCCCAGTTGGTGGCGCATCACGGATATAAAATTCGGTTGCCATGGAAAGGAGAAGCAGAGAAAACGCGTGCTGAACGGTTAAAGCAATCTTGTCCCAGCGTAGAAATTTTACCGCCTTCTTCATTAGCTTCTTTAGCGAGTGTGTTATCTGGCGCGAAAGCCGTTGTTGCCGTGGATACTGGTTTGGGCCATCTGGCTGCAGCTTTGGATTGTCCTATTGTTTCGTTGTATGGCCCGACAAACCCTAAACGTATTGGTACCGTTGGGAAAAAAGTGATTCATCTTTCGAGTCAGTTCGAATGTCTTTATTGTGATAAGGCAACTTGTCGTTATGAAGGGAGAGCCGGCTATTCAGTGATACCGGCCTGTTTTGAAGCTTTATTACCATCCATCGTTTTTGAAGAAGGGGTGCTTAAAGCGCTTTCGTAGAGACGCGATTTATCGCGTCTCTACAGTATTTGCTCAATCGTCATCCCCGCAAAAGCTTAGGATCCAAAGTTATATCCCTTTTTTTGGATTCTTAGCTTTTGCGGGAATCACGATACAGTTGTTGTCGCGATATTTTCAATGATCTTGCAGGCTGTTTCTGCGCGGCTGTAAAGGTCTTCTGTGTAAGCGTATTTCAAACCGTTTTCTTTCCAAGCTTTGCGTTGGTTTGATGTGAGCATTTGATACAGCATTTGGTTTAACTGTTCTTGCTGAAAGGGAGAGGGGACGACTAAGCCCGCTTCTGCTTGTTTGACATGGAATGCAAATCCGCAAACATCAGTAGTTAAAACTGGAAGTCCGGCAACCATAGCTTCCAAAATCACCATGCCTGCTGCTTCTCTTCTTGCAGGGTGGATCAACAAATCTGCAGCAAGTAAGTATTGAGTGATGTTTTCATTAATTCCTAAAAAAACAATTTGTGATTCAAGGTGCAGTTTTTTCGCAAGATTTATAAAAGGTTTTTGTTTCCCTTTTCCGATGACCCAGAACGCCGTTTTTTGTTGCACCGCTTGTGGTAATGCTGCAATTGCACGCAAAGCTCGGTCCACTCCCTTCAAATGAAAATTAGTACCAATTAAAAGAATGAGCGATTGATCGTTGCTTAAGTGATGTTGCTGTCGGACTTTGTGACGAATGTCTGTGGCATTGATTGGTGCGATACGATCTTTATTAATGCCCGGAGGGAGTAAATGAAAGCGCTCATTTTGAGTTTGATAATGTTTTACGAAATGTTGTTTTTCATTTTCAGAGATCAACAAAATGTGAGTCTTGGCATGCTTATTAAAGACGCTTTCTTCTAACCGCGCGTACGTGCGGTATCGGTTTGTTAGTCGATACAACCAACCGTGTCGTTTTAGGACATCTTCCTTATAGCAAACATCTGCAGCATAAAAGACATCTAGACCCGGCATACGATTAAAACCAACAATGGCGTCGTAATCTTTCTGTTTTAATAAAGCGCGTACTTGATTGACATACGATTGCGCACGCGCGTGATTTGTGAATCCGTGACTTGGAATGATTGTGATCGAGAGATTATTTAAAGAGGCGCAATCACATTCCATCGCATAGACGTCGATACTGTGACCGTGAGCCAGACAGGCTTGAATGATGCGCATAAAGTTTCGGCCCATTCCGCCGTGCGCATAATATTTAAAAATACAAAAAGCTAATTTCATAATAGGAACGATTTCAGTTGTAAAACGGCAAGCTTACAGCACGTCTCGAAAAAGATGCTATTTGCTGTGTTTTGTTCAGTAACTGGGTGGATAGAGTCCGGTTTACCGCTAACAAAGGGCGGATTTCTTCTTGCCTCAGTAAATCGCCTTCGATACCATTCGCCGCTTTTATTATTCCAGCGAGACTCGATATGCAGAAAAACATCCATCCGGAATATCACGAGATTCAAGTAACTTGTAGTTGCGGCAACAAATTTAAAACTTTTTCTACAATTAGTGAGACGAAGTTACATGTTGAAGTCTGTAATGAATGTCATCCTTTCTTTACAGGAAAACAAAACATAGTGGACGTCGCAGGCCGTGTTGAAAAATATAATCAAAAATATGGTTTTGATTTTGGCACGAAGAAGAAAGATTCTGATGAGCCAGTTTCAGATAGCGACGCTTAATTTGCTTCTACAATTATCCTTATATTCATTCGATTTATTTTGAATTAAGCAAGTACGCTTTCTATTTTTAGCGAAAGGGAGGACAGATGATGATAAAGGGACAAGTGTTGCAAGATCATTTTCTGAATACATTGCGGAAAGAAAAAGTTTCGGTATCTATCTACTTAATGAACGGCATTAAGTTGCAAGGCATTGTTGAATCGTTCGATCAATATGTCGTGATGCTAAAAAGTTCAGTGACCCAAATGGTGTATAAACACGCTATTTCTACGATTGTTCCAGGTCACAACATTCATCTTGTTTATCCTCATGCATCTGCAGAAGTAGCAGAACTCGAGGCCGAAGAAGAAACTTTATCTGAATAACGTTTTCTATCGTTGTTCTCTGTTTCCAGAATCTGATCTATTGATTCTTATTAACCATAGAGGCGCGCTTCATTGCGTCTCTTTCCGTAGAGTGATATCCCATGCAAATTGAACGCGCCATATTGGTGCAAATAGATTTTGGAGTTTCTGATTTTCAACAGAGCCTTGATGAATTTAAAACACTAGTTGTTTCTGCGGGATTAAAGATATTAACGATCCTTGCCGGACGTCGGACAGCGCCAAATCCAAAGTATTTTGTAGGTCAAGGAAAAGCTGAAGAAATTTTAGATGCCGTACAAACGCATCAAGCGGATGTTGTGATTTTTAATCATCTGTTATCACCAGCCCAAGAAAGAAATCTAGAAACGTTATTGCATTGCAGAGTCATCGATCGTACCGAATTAATTCTCGATATTTTTGCGCAACGCGCGCGCACTTTTGAAGGGAAATTGCAGGTAGAGCTTGCGCAACTTGAACATCTGTCAACTCGTTTGGTGCATGGTTGGACGCATTTGGAACGACAAAAGGGTGGTATTGGTTTGCGCGGTCCTGGCGAAACACAGTTAGAAACGGATAGGCGATTAATTCGCCAACGGATTAAGCACATTAAATCGCGTTTGCTGGACGTACGTAAACATAGACAACAGTTGCGACGAAAACGTATGCGAAGTGAACAGTTCGTTGTTTCTTTGGTGGGGTATACCAATGCAGGAAAATCCACATTATTTAATCAATTAACGCAATCCGATGTTTATGTTGCCGATCAATTGTTTGCAACACTGGATCCAACGGTGCGCAGTGTTTCTATTCCTTCCATAGGCAATGTGATGTTGATAGATACTGTCGGTTTTATACGTGATTTACCGCATAGTCTGATAGATGCTTTTCGTGCCACATTGGAAGAAACGTTAGAAGCAGATTTGTTGTTGCATGTGGTAGATATCAGTGACGAATCGCGACAGCAACACATGGAAGTGGTCGAAAATGTTTTGCGTCAAATTGGAGCAGGTCAGATGCCTCGTTTGATTGTGTATAACAAAATCGATTTAGTATCTGGAATTGAGAGCGCTATAGAACGTGATGAACAGAATGTACCGCAACGTGTGTGGATTTCTGCTGTTGAAGAGGAAGGCCTTCCTCTATTGAAAACGGCTATTTCTGAAGCAATGCAAAAAGATCAGGTGCATTGTTGTTTACTACTTACATCAAAGGACAGCAAATTGCGTGCTGCTTTGCATCAGCGCAAAGCAGTTTTAAATGAGACGTTTTTAGATCAAAAAGTGCAGATGGAAGTTAAGTTGCCTTATTCTGAATATTTAAAACTTTGTGCAAGAGGATTAAGTGATGGTGTATGAATTCATAGCTGCTATTGGCCTCGTGTTTATTTTTGAAGGGATTTTGCCTTTTGTGGCCCCTCGCGTTTGGAGAAAAATGGTGGTTTTTGTCGCGCTTCATCGCGATAAAGTATTAAGGCTGTATGGTTTTAATGCCATGTTGATTGGTTTGGCGATATTTTTATTTGCACATCAAATGCGATAGGAGTTTAGAAATGGGAAAGAATGTTGTTGTGGTTGGTGCTCAATGGGGCGATGAAGGAAAAGGAAAGGTTGTCGATTTATTGGCACAACGTGTTGCTGCGGTTGTGCGTTTTCAAGGCGGCCATAACGCCGGTCATACATTGGTGACAGGCGACAAAGTTTTTAAATTGCACCTCATTCCATCCGGTATTTTGTATCCAAACGTACAATGTTTTGTGGGGCACGGAGTGGTTGTTTCTCCGACCGCTCTTTTAGAAGAAATCGAAATGCTGCATTCGCAAGGGATTGAAGTACAAGGACGGTTGTTTGTGAGTGCTGCTTGTACATTGATTTTGCCTTATCACGTTGCCTTGGATCGTGCGCGTGAAGCAGCCAAAGGGGTGGAAAAAATTGGAACGACGGGGCGCGGGATTGGCCCTGCCTATGAAGATCAAGTGGCTCGACGTGCATTGCGATTTGCTGATTTATTTGTGCCATCGCGTTTTGAAAAAAAACTTAGAACCGTGATGGCGTATCACAACTTTGTATTGGAAAACTTGTTGCATGCGGAGCCAGTGAATGAACAACAAGTTTTAGATGAAACGCTTACTCAATCAGAAAAATTGAAACCTTTTTTAGAAGATGTGCCTTTGCGAATTGCAAAATTGCAGGATCAAGACATTTTATTTGAAGGCGCACAAGGCGTGCTTTTAGATATCAATCAGGGCACTTATCCCTTTGTGACTTCATCAAACACAACAGCCGGAGCCGTGTCGACAGGCAGTGGTTTAGGACCTCGCCATATCGATGAAGTAGTTGGTGTTGTGAAGGCCTATACGACAAGAGTAGGAGGCGGTCCATTTCCTACAGAATTACATGATTCCGTTGGAGATTTGTTGAGAGAAAAAGGAAAAGAATACGGTACGACCACGGGACGTTCTCGACGTTGCGGTTGGTTCGATGCGGTAGCCGTTCGTCGCGCCGCACAAATTAATAGTTTCTCTGGGCTGTGTATTACGAAGTTAGATGTGCTCGATGGATTAGAAACAATAAAAATTTGCGTTGGGTATCGTTTGCATGGGCAATCATTGGATTCGCTTCCGATAGATATTGAACAATTTCAAGATTGTGAGCCTGTCTATGAAGAGTTGCCGGGCTGGCATGAATCGACAGAGAAAATTCAATCGGTTGATGCGCTTCCAAAGCACGCAAAAAAATATCTAGAGCGTATCGAAGCATTGGTTGGAGTGCCGATCTATATGATTTCGAGCGGTCCTGATCGCAGTGATGTCGCGATCATCAAACATCCATTTACAGAATAAGATTGGTGCCGGAGAGAGGACTTGAACCTCCATGGGGTTTCCCCCACAAGTACCTGAAACTTGCGTGTCTACCAATTTCACCACCCCGGCAATTAGGGAGCGCGCAATGTACTGAGCCCCCATTTTGCTGTCAATTTTTGATTGGCTGCCCCCCCCCTTCTATCAAACCGTAGCAACTGTATTGTCTTATTGCATTTGTGTTTTGCGTTACGTATCTTATTACAAATGAGTATTTCTAATGACAGGAGGGGGTATGAGCGCATCTCAATTGAAAAATCGATCGGTGAATCGCGTTTTAGAAGAAGATTTTATGAAGCCTTATGGCTTGTCTCAGAGCGAGTTGGCTCAAGCATTACATATCCCTCGTGCACGTATTAGCGATATTTTGCGAGGGAAAAGAGCAATCACGGCGGATACCGATCTTCGATTTTGTAAATATTTTGGCGTACCTGAAGGTTATTTTTTGAACCTGCAAAATCAGCAATTGTTACAAGAGACAAAAGGTTCCCTGAGTCAAGAGCTAAACAAGATAAAGCCATTGCACGGGGAATTTGATAAAACCATTGTGTTAGGACAAAGCGATGAAACAGCGGCTATTACGATCGGTGTAATTTGTGGCGGACCTTCTTTGGAGAGAGGGATTTCATTGAATTCATCGCGTTCTATTCTAGATCACCTCAGTCAAACCGATGTTGCTATCGTGCCTATTTATGTTGATCGTCAGAAAAAGTTTTATGAAATTTTCCCATCACAGTTGTATTCCAATACGCCTTCAGATTTTGATTTTAAATTGTCACAGATGGCAAAAAAGCTAAATACAAAGCAGTTAATCGAGCGTTTGAAATCGTTTGATATGGTTTTTCCAGTTGTGCACGGTCCTTTTGGAGAAGATGGTGAATTGCAGTCATTTTTAGAACAGCATCATATTCCGTTTATAGGAAGCGGTAGCCAAGCTTGTGACTCTATGTTTCATAAATTGAATGCAGCTAAGAAGTTAAAGAAGCACGGTTATTACACACTAGATGCAGAAGAACTTACTAAAAACGATGTTCGCAATGAACAACGGGTTCGACAATTTTTCGAAAAACATAACTTGCATAGAGCCGTTGTGAAGCCGGTTGCCGGAGGGTCATCGATTGGTGTGTATTCTGCAGATACCCCAGAAGAAGCGATTGAGCGACTTTCCAAGTTGTTTGATTTGTCCTTAATGAAGGAAGCTTTAATCGAACCGTTTTGTGAAGGCACAGAATTTACAGTCATTGTGTTGCAAAACTCAGAAGGAGAGCCCGTTGCATTAATCCCGAGTGAAATACGGGTTAGTTATGAAAACGGCCAGTTGTTTGATTACCGCCGTAAATATTTGCCCACTAACAACACTCAGTGGCTTTGTCCCCCTCATTTTGATGACAAAGTTGTGGAGAAAATTCAGAGGCAAGCAGAAGAATTATTTACATTATTTGGGATGCGTGATTTCGCACGTTTAGATGGCTGGTTATTGAATGATGGTCAAATTTTATTTTCTGATTTCAACCCAATCAGCGGTATGGAACAAAACAGCTTTTTATTTCAGCAAGCATCGCGTCTTGGCATGACTCACCGTGATGTGTTGTGGAATGTGATTGCTAATGCTTGTCGGCGAGAGCGGGTTCGTTTAGTGAACCGCACGAAAACGAAAGAGGAGCGGTTACCTGTTCGTGTTTTATTTGGAGGAAGTACTGCAGAAAGACAAGTGTCATTAATGAGTGGCACTAATGTGTGGTTGAAGCTGAGAAAGTCTGATCGCTTTGCCCCTTCTCCGTATTTACTCGATAAAAACGGACATGTTTGGATGCTTCCATATACCTATACATTGAATCATACGGCGGAAGAGATTTTTGAAAATTGTGTGACCGCAAGCAGTACTGTGGATCGTTTGGAGCAGTTTGTTGGGAAGATAAGAAAACGTTTGAACTATGTGCTTGATGATTACGACGTGCACGCTCATCTCCCAAAGAAACTTTCTTTTGAACAATTCCTCGAAGAGGCAAAAAAAGAATCTGCATTTTTATTTTTAGGGTTGCACGGCGGGGAAGGGGAAGACGGCACGATTCAACAGCAGCTAGAAGAAAAAGGAATTCTTTATAACGGAAGTGGGCCGGAGGGCTCTGAGTTATGTATGGATAAATACATGACCGGTGTTGCTGTCTCAAAAATCGGCGATCCCTCTATTATTACAGCGCCTAAAAAGATGGTGCAGTTATCTACTTTGGCAACAGGCACACAAGAAACGTATCAAAAGATTTGGGACGAATGGGTAAAAGAGTTAGGCGCTGAAACGTTGATTATGAAACCAAAAGAGGATGGGTGTTCCGCCGGAGTTGTGCGGTTGTATGGCGCAAAAGATCTTTATCAATATGCAGAATTATTAAAAAAGAAAGCGACCTTTATTCCTGAAGGTACTTTCAAGAATCAAGACAATGTGATCGAAATGTCGTTGGATCTTACGATGGATTACTTGGTTGAGAGTTGTATAGAAACCGATTTCATCCGTATCAAAAACAATGAGCTTGTTTATAAACAAAAAACGGGGTGGTTGGAATTTACTGTTGGCGTTTTAGAAACAAAGGGTATTTATCATTCTTTCAATCCCAGTATCACGATTGCAGAAGGAGAAGTTTTGAGTGTGGAAGAAAAATTTCAAGGAGGCACGGGTGTGAATATTACGCCTCCACCGGAAAGCATCGTTTCTGCCGAAAAGTTGCAGAAGATCAAACATTCGATCGAAAAGGTAGCTCGTGCACTGAATATTCGTAATTACGCCCGCGTTGATATTTTCTTTAACGTGCTGACAGAACAAATAATCGTGATTGAAGCCAATACCTTGCCAGGACTTACAGCATCTACTGTCATTTATCATCAAGCATTAGCAGAAAATCCCTCGATGACGCCGATCCAGTTTCTAGAACGTATCGTGATTGGGGCAATAAAGTAATACTTATGTCGTCATGCCCGCGGAAGCGGGCATCCAGTAAATGTGAAGGGGTTTCTTTAAGTGTTTTCTGGATCCTTAGCCTTCGCGGGGATGACGCAGGCATTTGTTTTTAATGCATGTAATTAACGGGATACCCTTGGGTTGGTAGGTAGATTGACATGCGTCTCAATCATTCTCTGCTATAACTAAAATGTTTTTCTCAAAAAGAAGGAAAATAAAAATGACAAAAAACATTTCTGAAAAACGCATCACTTTTCATGATCTTCCGAATGTTACATTTCAATATTACCCAAAACCATTATCCACACAGCCCGCAGGTGAATCGACGACGGCAAAAGACAAGATCAATTTCCATGCGGTGTATTGGGCGGAATTTTATAAACGATGCATCTATGGTTCTTATAAAGCCAAACCGGTCTCACAAGATATTCGTAGTTTCAAAAAACAGTATGAAGATCCAACGGCTTCTGTAGACAGCGCCTACAATGATCCCATCTATCATTACGCATTAGCGGCTGCTCTTGGCGTTATGCAAGAGTGGATCGATCCTAAAGAAGGTATGCATTGTTATATTGCTTATGAAAACAAAAAACCCATTGGTTTTGTGCATTTCAATGAGCAGGCGATTGACAGAGAAAAGATTGTTTACATTGCTCAAATGGGTGTGGCGATGCGAGGGAAAGGGATTGGACGCAGGTTGATGCAATGTGTTTTGTCGCATTATCAGCCGCATCAAAAATTCCGCATTGCAACTCGTAACTTTAATACTGAAGCAAATACTCTTTACAAAAATCGTTTAGGTTTTAGCTCTCTCTTGGATGAAGAAGTTCAACAATTAGGCTTAGATCCTGCTCGGTATGTTGGCTTTGAGCATGTGACGAGCGATGAGGAAGTAGCGAAGATTTTGCAATCAACAAAAACAATTTCGAGAGCTAGAGAATTTTTCGATGGTTTAGAAAATGTGAATGCAACGTTGGGATTTACGTTGTTTTCTCGTGCACAAACAGAGAGAGATGAAGAATTAAAAAGCAAATTAATACCATTTGCTTTGAAGCCGGAAACTTCAAGGAAGGCGGTTCCAGCAAGAGACGTTTTAGAGCAATTGGGTTTTTCAGAGAAAGATATTCAGCGCACCGAAGTTAAATCGCTAAATCGCAAAGTCGTTGCTTTAAGAGACGCTGCTTTCAGCAAAAAAGTTGAAGAGTTTGTAAATACAAACGCTGGTGAAGGCAAAGTGATCGTTGTTGAACTGGGGGCTGGTTTGGATAGTAGATTAGAAATGTACCGTAATGATTCGCGAGTGCTTGGATTGAGTATGGATTTAAAACAAACACGTAAAATCAGAAAGCGATTATTTGACGAACAAAATGTTAGCAAAAAAGTTGATGCGTCGGGGTCTAATCTTTTTGTGTCTGATCGAGATATTCGTAATTTTGATACGGTTATCCAAGACATCGAAACCATTGCAAAGTTGCATAAACTTAATGCTCAAAAGACCCCTGTATTTTTTACAGCAGCTGGCTTATTTCCATATTTTTCAACAGAAGAAATTTGGAAGATTCTTGAAACCATCCACCGAAAATTTGAGAGTTACGAAATAGCGTTTGAAGAATTTACTCCTCGATTGATCGAAAAAATTCGACGAAACACGGACGTGAGCAAAACAGGGGCTACTGTGTCAGGGACCCTTTCGCCGAATGCTGTGGGCAATATTGAAAAAAAATTGTCGGGTTCATCAGCGGAAGAATTGATCTATGCCACTTATCCTACTTATTGGAATGAAGAAGAAAAACGCCAATGGCGTGAACTTTGTGAATGTAAAAACGGTGAGGAAATCTCTGAGCATTCTTCAAGAATCGTTCATGTAAGAAAACCATAAACGATAGCAACTGTATCGTCATTCTCGCTTCGGTGTGTATCCAGTGAATGTGGCAAATTTTCTTTCAATATCTTCTGGATCCTTAGCCTGCGCGGGGATGACTTTGGGTTGCTACCATAGAAATACGATTTTTTCCATTAACCCTTAAAAATTTAAAGACTCGAAAAATAGGATGAGTCAGCCGTAAGCCGGGTTCTGTCTAGAACGGTCATTTATCTGGGCGTTGTGTCACCACAACGCTCAAGCGACCAACCCGAATTCAGCGCGGGCAGCGCCATTGAATTCCTATTCGGTCTTGCTTCAAGTGGGGTTTACCTTGCCGCTCGTTGTTACCAAGAGCGCGGTGCGCTCTTACCGCACCATTTCACCCTTACCTTCTGCTTTCGCAGAGTGGCGGTATTTTTTCTGTTGCACTTTCCGTAGGCTCGCGCCCCCCAGACGTTATCTGGCACTTTGCCCTATGAAGCCCGGACTTTCCTCCAATCTCTAAAAGAGATCAGCGACCGTTTGGCTGACTCGTGGTAAAACTTAGCAAGTTTTCTGGTGGATAGCGAATACACTTGGCAGAAAATTTAGTAATTGTATTACGTTCTATCTGTATCGAATTCAATGTTATTTAAATCTTAATATGTAGTGGTTTATATGAAGATTAGTAAAGAAGAAGTAGCCGCGGTGATCCAACTGCCTGCGCCAAAACGTTACGATTATTTTGTTAAACGAGTGGTGGGTTTTGGAAAAGTGTGGGGGCTGTATCAAGAAGGCAAGGGTTGGGAGCTGTCTGAAACAAATGATGGAAACTCTGTTTTTCTACTTTGGCCGGCTAAAGAATATGCGGAACTTTGCATAGGTGAAGGCAGGGAGAACAGCGAACCGAAAGCAATTGAGTTACATGACTTATTGAATGATTTGATTCCGCATTTAAGAAAACAGGGATTATTTCCCGGTGTTTTTTTCGTACCTCATGTTGGCAGTGTCAACATTGATCTCGATGATTTAGAGCAAGATTTGAGAACAGAGATTTCATTTTATGACTGCGGTTGGGTTAGGAAAGAGATGAATCAAAGTCATGTGAACACTTGTTTGAAAACACAGAACACTAATGATCAAAGATCATCTGTTTTTACAGCAGAAAGCTTGGAATCAGCCGCGCATTTGCCTGCGCCAAAACGTTACAGTTTTTTTGTTAAATGGATGGTTGGGGCCGGTAAAGTGTGGGGTTTATATCGTGAGGGTTGGGCGACGGTTGAAGGGAGAGATGGACGATTAATTTTTCCATTTTGGCTTGACGAAAAATATGCAGAGCTCTGTGCGAATCAACAATGGGGCCAATATAAACCACGGGCAATTACATTAGAGGATGTGTTGGATGAATTCCTTCCAACGTTAAGAGAAAAAAGAAATTTAATTGGGATGTTTTTTGTGCCTGAAACGAAAGGAATCACAGCCTCATTAGACGATTTTGAAAGTGATCTGAGAGAAGAACATTCATTTTATGAATCTGGTTGGATTAGAAAGACGCTCGATCAGGGGAATGAATACGAACGTGAAAATGTTCAGTCGATTCAACTTCAGAAATCTTTAGCTCGGTGGCAAGAGGGGCAACAAGGCATTGAGGATCTGCTGCAATTATCCTCAGATGAATGTTATGACTTGTTTATTACAGAAGCTGTGCAAAATAAAAAAGTTTGGGGCTTATATGAGAAAGGAAATGACGAAGAGGAAGGTGGGTGGGTAATGTCGAAGGTTGTTGACACTGGTCAAGCAACTTTTCCGCTTTGGTCCGCAAGAAAATATGCAAAAGCGTGTGCGCGAGGAGATTGGGTGAACGCTCAACCAACAGCTATATCGCTTCGAGAAGTGTTGGATAGCCTTATTCCTTCTTTGAGAAAAGAGGGTATCAAGCCTGGCGTTTCTTTTATCCTTGAAAAAGGAAGTGTCAGAACGACAGTTGATGAAGTCGAACATGATTTAAGAAAAGAGCTTTCAAAAACTGAAAAACCCGATGCGGGTGACGAATGATTGTATATAAACTTTCTGGAGGGGCTCTTACCTTTTTTCTGGATCTTTACCGAAGCTAAGAATGAGATGGGGTATTGCTACTTTTTTTGTACGTTTTTTGCGTTTTATAAAGGCTGCAATTATCATTCGCCCCTTTTTTCACGGACAGGCTCCTTGCTTGTATGAAGGTTAAAATAAGAAGAACAAAATCATTTGCTCCTTACCGCGCAATTATTTTTGGTCACAGTTTTCTGTCTTTTTGTTTTCATACTTTCTAATTTTTTCAGAGGAATATTTCATGAGTTCTCGTCAACCCTCAGTTGTTTCTAAGAAAGACACTCTTGAGGCGCAACAATCACTTCCTGAGTTTACAGTTAAAGGCGTGGTCCTTTCTGTTCTTCTCATTGTTTTATTAACTGCTTCGGATGCTTTTTTAGGGTTGAAAGTTGGAACAACGATTTCAGCGGCTATTCCAGCGGTTGTATTAAGCATGGGAATTTTTCGTTTTTTCGGCCAGCAAAATCCATTGGAAATTAATGTGGTACAGACCGCAGCTTCAGTCGCGGAAGGAATCGCCGCCGGAATTATCTTCACTTTGCCGGCATTATTGATTCTGCACTTTTGGACAAAGTTTAATTATTTAGAAACGGTGGGTATTGCAGCTCTTGGAGGCATTTTAGGGGTTTTATTTAGCATTCCTCTTCGACGCGCTTTGTTGGCGGATAAAACATTACAGTTTCCAGAAGGCACTGCTGTTGGTCATGTCATGAAAGCAGGGGCAGATCAAAAAACATCTTTGAAGCCTTTGTTAGCTGGCGGCGGTATTGGTGCTTTGATCAGTTTGTTTCAAACTGGTTTTGGTATCTTGGCCAATAGCTATTATGCATGGTTCATTCGTGGACGTTTGTTGTTTGGTGGTGGCATTGGTTTTTCGCCGGCTGTGATCGCTGCAGGTTTTATTTGTGGTGTGAATGTTGCTATCTCGTTGTTAGTTGGAATCTTGATTGGTTGGGTGTTTGGTATTCCGATTTTGTCTCTACATTACGGAATTCCATTGGTCGGTCACGCAGCCGATACCGCGAATCAGTTTTGGTTAGATTACGTGCGTTACATTGGTGTTGGCACGATGCTAATCGGCGGTGTATGGACGCTGATTGTCTTAGTTCAGCCTGTCACGCAAGGCATTGTTGCTTCTTTTGAATCTTTAAAAGAAATCAGAGCGGGGCGAGGCCATCTCATTAGTCGTACCGATCGTGATATTCCGATTCACTATATGTTATGGGGCATCTTGCTTCTTTTGCTTTTAATTGCGGCTCAATTTTTTGTAGAGTTGAACCCTGCAGTTATTCAGATTTCTTCTGCTATGCATCTCACGATTACGGTGATGACTGTCGTGTATGTGTTGATTGCTGGGTTTGTATTCTCTTCAGTATCTGCTTATTTCGCAGGGTTGGTTGGCTCTACTAACAGTCCAGGCTCAGGACTAATGATCGCAGCAGAATTGATTTTTGCATTCATGTTATTGCTGCTGCTTCAGCATCAAATTCATTTCAATTTAGAGCCTGCAAAAGCAACCTATATGGCTTCTTTCGTAGTCATTGTGTGCGCTTTAGTTGGATCGGGTGTCATCATGGCAAATGAATCCGTACAAGGATTGAAAGCAGGACAAATTATCGGAGGCACTCCTTGGAAGCAGCAATTGACTTTGGTTGTTGGTGTTGTGATTGCGGCGATGGTTATTCCATTGATCTTGAATCTTTTATACAACGCATACGGTATTGGCGGTGTTTTCCCTCATCCAGGTATGCCGAAAGCGCAAATGTTAGCGGCTCCGCAAGCAGGCTTAATGGCTGCTGTTGCACAAGGTGTTTTCAGTCATCAGTTGCCTTGGAACATGGTGTTGATTGGTATGGGGATTGCTATCGTTTGTATCTTTATTGATGAGTTTGCAAAGAGATCCTATGGCTTGAGGTTGCCTGTACTTGCGATCGGGTTAGGCATCTATCTGCCTTTAGAGGCGTCCGCTCCCATCGTGATTGGCGGCATCCTTTCATATATTGCGAAACGATCGGTTTATTACAATTATCGAAAAGTGAAGAAAGAGCATCGTCCGCGTGTGCGAGAAGGTATGAACAATGCCATTTTGTTGGCTTGTGGTTTGGTTGCAGGTTCAACGTTAATGGGCGTTGGTTTAGCTATTCCATTTGCCATCAGAAAAAGTGCAGATGCTTTGAGAATTATGCCGGCGCATCTTGAATCAGTGGCTTCGCTTTTGTCGACGTTCATGGTGATCGCGTTGTGCTATTGGATCTACAAAACAGCATGTCCCGTGAAGAAATATAAATAATGCTAATCACCGTCATTCCCGCGAAAGCTAAGAATCCCCCTCACCGTCATTCCCGCGAAAGCTAAGAATCCCCCTCACCGTCATTCCCGCGAAAGCGGGAATCTAGGAAATAGATATATCAATTTTGGATCGTATGTTTCTCCGTCATTCCCTCGCAGACGGGAATCCAGGAAAGAGACCTGTCAAGTCTGGATCCTTAGCTTTCGCGGGGATGACAGCTAGGGAAGGCTGATTACGTTGCTACGCTCAATTTCTATTCCTTATCCATGATCTATTTTTATGAAACATCCCGCATTTTTATTCTCATAACGACAATAAATAGAACCAAAGTATGAAACCCTATAGACAACAACCCTCTGAAAAAGAAAAAAGAAACCGTGCAGAAATCCGAAAAGTGCAAGCGCTTGCTTTAGCAATAAAAAATAGAGTGCATGTCGGTCATGATTGTAAAGAAGCTGTGTCGAAGATTTCAGAATTGCTTCAAAAAGAACCTTTAGGATACCGAGCCGTTGTTCAAGTATTAGGAGATCTATTACAAATCAAAGAATCGAAAAAGGTAGCGCTTCGTCTATTGAAAGAAACTGTACGAGCAGGGCATTTATCGCAAGCGGCTCGTATTGTTGATGAACTTTCCAAGGAGGAAAAAACGCCTCGCATTGTTACTATAGATACGACAGGCAAGTTAGAAACTATTGATCCGAAGTCAGACCATAATGTTGTAAAAGCGCTTCGATCTTTGGGGGGCGGCCTCTAAAGGTTTTGAACAATTCCATTGCGTCTTCTGCTCCACCTTTTTCTAGAATTGTTTTTCGGAATCGTTCTCCTATTTGATGGTTGATGACTCCGTGTTCCTGAAATGATTGAAAGGCATCGCACGACAGCACTTCTGCCCATAAATAACTGTAATAACCTGCTGCGTATCCTCCTTGAAAGATGTGCGAGAAAGTGTGTTGAAAACGGTTATAAGGCGGAGCAGGGATAAGAGCGGTGTCTTTGCGAATTGTGTTCAATATTTTTTGAATGTTTGGAGTTTCTTGAAAATGGATTTTGAAATCCAATAGTCCAAATTCAATTTGTCGAAGTAAAAACATTCCCGCATGAAAATTTTTCGCTTTAATTAAACGGTTTAATAGTTCTTCAGGTAACGGAAGCTTTGTTTTGTGGTGTGAAGAAATTTGTTGAATTACGGCTTTTTCCCAACAGAAGTTTTCTAAAAATTGGCTTGGGAATTCGACAGCATCCCATTCCACTCCGTTTGTACCCGATAGGTCCGGGACTTCCACCTTCGATAAAAGATGATGCAAGCAGTGCCCAAACTCGTGAAAAAGGGTGACGACTTCGTCGTGTGTTAGTAGCGCCGGTTGTTTGTTGACGGATGCATTGAAATTACAGACGAGAAAGGCAATAGGTGTTTGAATCTGTCCGTTCGGTAATCGACAGTGTGTACGATAATCGTCCATCCATGCGCCGCTGCGTTTATTTTTTCTGGCGTACATATCTGTATAAAAAGATCCAATCAGTTTTTTATTCGTATCTTGAATTTCGAAATAGCGAACACTCGCGTGCCAGGTTTGTGCATTCTTTTTTTCTACGACAACAATTCCGAACAGTTGATTTACGAGTCCAAATAAACCTTTCAGGACATGATCAATAGGAAAATAAGGGCGTAGTTCTTCTTGTGAAAAATCGAAATGAGCTTTTTGGTAAGCCTCGCTGAAATAGGCTGTATCCCATGCCTTTATTTCATTGCAACCGAATTGTTTTTTCGCGAACTCTTTGAGTTGCTCCAGTTCTTTTATTGCAGCAGGTTTTGCTTTTTTTAATAACGATTCTAAAAAATGAAAAACCGTTTGAGGTTTGTCAGCCATTTTGGTGGCCAATGAATATTCATCGTAATTTTCAAAACCGACCAGTTGAGCCATTTGACGGCGCACATTCAAGACCTCATTCATAATGCCGGTGTTGTCATATTTTTTTGAACTTTGAGTTTGGTCAGAGGCCCGAGTGGTATAAGCGTGATACATCTTTTCTCGAATAGAGCGATCAGAAACATAAGTCATGACCGCGTAATAAATCGGAAAATCGAGCGTGAGCACGCATCCCTTTTGTTTGCGTAATTTTGCTTGGTGTTGTGTTTGTTGAAAAATCGGTTCTGGTAGTTCTTTGAGATGATCCGGGTTCTCAATGGATAGTGTCCACGCTTGTGTTGCATCGAGAACGTTTTCACCGAATTGAGTGCTCAGTTTTTGTAGTTTGTTTTCCAAAGCGGTGAAGCGTTCTTTGTCTTTGGTGCTCAAGGTGACGCCGGCTAATTTGAAATCGCGTAACCAGTGGTGAATGACACGTTGTTGTTCATGATTGAGGCGGGCAAAGCTTTTTGATCGCTCTAAGTCTTGAATCATGTGATACAACGTTTCGTTGTGACTGATTTCCAAAGAATAGGTGACTATTTTTGGTAAGCAGCGGTTGTAAATTTTTCGAAGCATTTTTGAATCTTTGACCGAGTGCAGATGGGTTACTAGCGCCCAAACCTGATTTAATTTTTCATCCATTTTGATGATTGGTTCAGCCACCGTTTTCCAAGAGACATCTTTGACTTTGCACAAGCGTGCCAGTTGTTTTCTATTTTTCAGAAGAATGGCATCGATCGTTGGCTCTATTTCTTTAAGCTGAATTTTTTTAAACGGAGGTAAACGGTGTTTTCGCAGCAATAAATAAGTCATAAAAAGTTCTCCAAATATAAACATTAGCCATGTATTTAAAACGTAGAGACGCGATTTATCGCGTCTCAAAAGATGCAGTCAATATAGAAGTATGGGGTTACACCTATTCTTCTATTTCGCTATGACGCAATTTTTCAAGATTATTTGTTATGTCGATTTGGCCTTGTAATTTTTTGATTTCCTGAATTTTCTTGAGGCGAATCCAATCATTCAATGCCCAATTAATTGCCTCTATGCTGTTTTTCGAAGGGCTATATTGCAAGAGATCTCCTATCGTTTTATTTGAAATGGTCATAGTGATACGCATTATTTTTTCTCCATTTAGAAAACGTCCATCGGATCGACGTCTAGAGACCAGCGGACTTTGTTTTTTAATTTGAGTTGTTCGATGACAGGGATCAATTTGTCGAGGAAGGTTTGTAGTGTTGAGCGTTGAGTCGCTTGAAAAAGCAGTTGCGCTCGATAGTAACGTTTTCGTTTTTGCATAAGCGCAGGAATCGGGCCCCATACCGTAATTCCTTGAGAGAAAGGCTCCCCTTGTTTTTTTACTTCATTTAAAAAGGTTTCTGGCCATTCTTGGTTGATGGCTTCTGAGCGAATCAATGCAAAAAAAGAATAAGGCGGTAATCGAGTTTCTAGACGTTCTGTCAGCAAAAATTCTGCGAAACGTGTGTATCCGTCTTGAGTCAATCGTTGCAGTAATGGGTGATGCGGGTTGTCTGTTTGAATAAAAACTTCACCAGGCTTTTCGGCGCGTCCAGCTCGACCAGAAACTTGTAACAGCAACTGCCCTGTATGTTCTGTTGCACGAAAGTCGGCACTGAAAAAGCCTGCGTCTGCATTAATAATTCCAACCAACGTGACGTTCGGAAAATGATGTCCTTTCGCCACCATTTGCGTTCCCACCAAAATTTGTTTTTGTCCGTTTTGTATCGTTTGCAATAGATTTTCTAGAGCATCTTTTTTGCGTGTCGTGTCGCGATCGATGCGAACGATAGGAATGTTTGCAAAGTGTTTTGAGAGTGTTTTTTCTAGGCGCTCCGTTCCGGTGCCTAAGCTTTGTAATTGTGTGTGGCCACATTTCGGACAAGTGGTGAAGATAGGATGTGTTGCGTCACAGTGATGGCAATGCAGGTGAGGAGGAGCTTGATGAATGGTGAGGTGCGCATCGCACTGTTTGCAGGTTGCGATCCAACCACATTGGGGGCATCGAAGCGTGGGCGCATAGCCTCTTCTATTTAGGAAAAGGAGCACTTGATTGTTTGCGTCTAGATGTTTTTGGATCACAGCAAGTAAGCGTTTAGAGAGCCCGTGTTTTAAAGCGAGATCGTGTGTGTCGATGAAATGATAGTGTGGATGAATCGCATTGCCTGCGCGTTCGGGCAACGTTAATCGTGTGTAACGATGTGTCTGCGCATTGTAAAAACTTTCTAATGAAGGTGTTGCCGAACCTAGAACAATAGGGGTTTTTTCAATGTGAGCTCTCATAACCGCGAGGTCGCGTGCAGAGTAGCGAAAACCTTCTTGTTGTTTGAACGAAGGGTCATGTTCTTCATCGATGATAATCATGCCTAGCGTTTTTGTAGGGACGAACACAGCGGATCGAGTGCCGATAATGATGGGTGCCAACCCTTCTTTTGCAGCTATCCATGCATGCAATCGATTTTTTGGTGTCATTTTTGAGTGGAAACAAGCGATCGGTAGTTGAAAACGATCCTGAAAGCGTTGAATGGTTTGAGGTGTTAAAGAAATTTCTGGGACTAGGACGAGAATTTGTTTTTCTTGTTTTAATAGTTGATCGATTGCTTGGAAATAGACTTCTGTTTTGCCGCTTCCGGTTACGCCGTGCAGTAAAAAACAATGAAATTTCGAGGTGTCTTTTAGAATGCTTTGGACGGCAGAAGCTTGTTCAGGATTGAGCGTGATGTTTGTAGTTGTGGCAGACGGTGTTTCAGAAGCGAGAGTGATTTTTTTAGGCAGTGGTTTTCCTGTTCGTAGTGCAGGCGGTAGTGCATTAAACAAAATATCTCCCAATGAATGGTGATAGTAAGCGCTGGCCCATTCGCACAATTCAAAAATAGAAGGCGTGATGATTTGGGTGGAGTCGATGATTTCGAGAATCGGTTTTAATTTAGAAGTCGGGCATTTTGTTTCGGATGTTAGTTGTATAACGATGCCTACGGTTTCTCGCGTGCCGAACGAAATTTTGACGCGAACGCCTGGTTGTAACAAAGCGGCATCTATGTTCGAGGGAATTAGATAATCAAAGAGTTTGCGCAGAGGGGTTTCAAGAGCAATTCGAGCGATATGAGGCGCATGTTTCATTATTTATGCTCGTTATATGTGGTTACAAATATGCTTATACCTGTGTGCTGACTTTTCGTGAGTTTCGCGCCAAATTTGAAAAGGGCAGGCGCGCCAGCCTGCCCCTACTATTCTATGTCGCCTAATAGATCGCGATATTGTTTGTCTGCAATGAGCTCTTCAACGGCTCTTCTTATACGGAGCTTATTTAGTTTAATGAGATCAATCTGTTCCTGCATTTGTTCAGAATTGTTTGTTAACGGATCGACAATTGTTTGAGATTTATTGGCAAGAGATTTTTTTGAATTCGTTCGCATAATGGCAGCCCTCTAATTCACTAAACGTCCTGTTGAGTTGGTGAACGCCTTAACACGGACGCGCTTTATACACGATTTCGATTTTCCCCGGAAGCAAATTAGAGCCGTAGAGATGTGAGAATAAAGACATTGATTATCGGTGATATGGGCGGTGGGTTAATAGTGACCAGGCGCGGTAGAGTTGTTCAGCGAGAATGATGCGTACAAGTGGGTGGGGAAAGGTGAGAGGAGATAAAGACCATCGACGGCTTGCTTTTTCTATACATTCTGGGGAAAGGCCTTCAGGGCCTCCGATGACCAAATGAATATTGTGTCCGCATGTTTTCCATTGTTTGAGTTCTTCCGCGAATTGAACGGTATCCCATTTTCGCCCGTTTATATCTAGAGCAATAAAAGGTTCTCCTTTTGGGATTGCATCCAATATTTTTTGCCCTTCCGTGTAAAGAATCTTTTTGATATCGGAATTTTTTGTTCTTTTTTCAGCAGGGATTTCAACGAGTTTTAATGCGCATTCAGGCGGCATGCGTTTTGCATATTCTTGATAGCCGTCGTTTACCCAAGCGGGCATTTTTGTGCCTATGGCGATTAGTCGGATGTGCATGCTGCTTTTTCTTCACCCCAAAGTTTTTCCAGTTCATAAAATTCACGCGTTTCTGGCTGCATGATGTGGACGATGACGTCTCCAAAATCGACGATGACCCATTCACCAGTATTTTGACCTTCAGTACGCAGCGGCCTGATTCCTTTAGCTTTTAAGTTTTCAACCAAATGCTCTGAGATAGCGAGTGTATGGCGGGTGGAGCGCCCGGAAGCAATCACCATAAAATCTGTGAGGGTGGTGCAATGACGGACGTCTAAAGAAATGATGTTTTCCGCTTTTAATTCTTCGAGTTCGTGCAGGATTTTTTGTTCCAATGTTTCTGTCATTTTTGAGCCGCTAATAAATAAAAAAGGAGCCGGAATATACAGCAATTTGTTTCTCATCGTTATTCTGATCAAGGTTTATCCTGCTGTGAGTTGCCGTCAAATTGAATTTTCACTATGCCGTGTAATAATGCGCGCCTTTTGATTTTTCCACGCAATGACATAGGGGCGATCTATGACAACTTACTCGACCAATGAATTTAAAAATGGGCTGAAAGTGATGCTCGATAATGATCCTTGTATGATTCTTGAAAATGAATTTGTGAAGCCAGGAAAAGGGCAAGCGTTTAATCGTGTCAAATTGCGTAATTTGAAAAATGGGCGCGTCATTGAACGTACGTTTAAATCAGGAGAGTCCATCGAAGGGGCTGATGTTGTTGAATTGGAAGCGCAGTATTTATATGGCGATGGAACAAGTTGGCATTTCATGGATCAAGTGAATTATGAGCAGTATGAAGTCTCCGAAGCGATTGTTGCCGATGCGAAACAATGGTTGAAAGAAGAGGACATTTGCACATTGGTTTTGTGGAACGGACAGCCGCTTTCTGTAACCCCTCCTATTTTTGTGACGTTGAAAATTGTAGAGACAGATCCTGGTTTGCGTGGAGATACTTCAGGGGGCGGCGGTAAGCCAGCAACCTTGGAGACCGGGGCTGTGGTACGTGTTCCGTTGTTTGTTCAAATTGGTGATGTGTTGAAAGTAGATACGCGTACAGGTGAGTATGTGAAAAGAGTCGACGCCTAAATGCAACGTGATTGGCAACCGACTGCTCCGATAAATAATCTAGCTAAGCGAGCAGACATTCTTTCTAAAATTAGGTCTTTTTTTTCTGAACGGGGGGTGTTGGAAGTAGATACCCCTGTTCTTTCAAGAGCCGCAACGACTGATCCTTTTTTGCATAGCATTGAAGCGCGTACTCATGCGGTTGATGGGGCTAAAGAAGAAACACTTTATCTTCAAACGTCTCCTGAATTTGCGATGAAGCGTTTGCTCGCAGCAGGAAGTGGTTCGATCTATCAAATCTGCAAATCATTTCGGGACGGTGAATTGGGGAGACACCACCATCCGGAATTTACGATGCTGGAGTGGTATCGATTGGGTTTTGACCATCATGCATTGATGGATGAAATGGATGATCTGTTGCAGTTTGTTTTACCTTTCAAACGCGCACGTCGTTTTTCTTATCAGGCTGTTTTTCAGAAGATATTAGGAATTGATCCACATACGGTTTCGCTTGAAGCGTTGCAGCAAGCGGTAGAAGCGCAGCAAATTTCGGTGAGTGATGCTGTTGATCGCACTGATCAGGATGTTTATTTGCAGTTGTTAATGAGCGAAGTGATTGAACCGCAATTAACGGGCGTTGTTTTTATTTATGACTATCCGGTTTCTCAAGCAGCGTTGTCACAAATTCGAGAAGGAGCCCCTTCTGTAGCAGAGCGGTTTGAGGTCTATATCGATGGGGTGGAATTAGCGAACGGTTTTCATGAATTGGCAGATGCGAACGAACAAAGAAAACGTTTTGAAAGCGATTTGGAGAAACGCAAACAGTGCGGTTATCCGATCGTGCCGATGGATGAATTATTCCTTGCAAGCCTCGCGCACGGGTTTCCAGAATGCGCCGGCGTCGCGTTAGGCATCGATCGTTTGGTGATGATTGCTTTAAGTGAAAAGCACATTGAGAAGGTTATTTCTTTTTGGGACAGGGTGTGATTTATCCTTGTCACTTCATCGTCATCCCCGCGAAAACACTTCATCGTCATCCCCGCGAAAGCTAAGGATCCAGTTGCGTTATTAAATATTCTGGATTCCCGCCGAAGCTAAGAATGACAGGTTTGTAATCATTCAACCGTAACGGATTTAGCTAGATTTCGGGGTTGATCGACGTCGGTGCCTTTCAATAACGCGACGTAATAAGACAACAATTGCAGAGGAATCGTGTAGATAATTGGCGCAATCATTTTGTCTACTGCAGGCATTTCAATATTGGTGATTTGCTCTTCTTTTTCGATGCCGGACGCGCTGTCTGAAAAGATAATCAACTGTCCGCCGCGTGCTTGAACTTCCTTTAAATTCGATTTCAATTTTTCTAATAGATGATTGTTTGGTGCAACCGCGATGACAGGCATCTCTTCGTCAATCAGTGCCAAAGGCCCGTGTTTTAGCTCTCCTGCAGGATAAGCTTCTGCATGGATGTAAGAGATTTCTTTTAATTTCAGCGCGCCTTCACATGCGATGGGATATTCCGATCCGCGACCTAAAAATAAAGCATGATCCTTATGCATAAACGTTTCAGCCAAAGTTTTGATTTGTGGGCTTAGCGTAAGCGCTTTTCGAATCAACTGTGGAAGCGATTTGAGTAATTGTAAGAAACGTTGTTGTTCTTTTGCGGATTGATGTCGTTCGGAGAAAACTAAGACCAACATCAATAATCCAATTAATTGTGCGGTGAAGGCTTTTGTAGAAGCGACACCGATTTCTTTTCCTGCTCGTGTAATGAAGATCAACTCAGATTCTCTAACGAGAGAGCTTTCTGGGACGTTGCAGATAGTTAGGGTGGATAAATAGCCCAACTCTTTTGCTTGCCTGAGCGCTGCTAATGTATCGGCTGTCTCTCCTGATTGTGAGATGGTGACAAACAAGGTGTTCGGTTCAATGATTTTTTTTCGATAACGAAATTCGCTCGCAATATCGACGTCGCATGGAATGCCTGCATATTCCTCAAACCAATGACGTGCGACGAGTCCTGCATGGTAGCTGGAACCGCAAGCAACGATTTGAATACGCTTCGTTTGTTCAAATAACTTCGGTGCTTGTATGCCAAAACTAGCAGCCAATACTTTGTCCGATGTGATGCGATTTTCTAAAGATGCTTCGACCACTTCCGCCTGTTCAAAAATTTCTTTAAGCATGAAGTGCCGATAGGAGCTTTTATTGACGGCTTCAATGGATGTGTCCGTGGTATGAATCTCTCGGTCCACGGGGCGACTGTTTTTATCGTAAATAATGACGCGATCGCGATAGATGCCAGCAACATCTCCTTCTTCTAAATAAATAAATCGATTAGTGACTGGTAACAGAGCGAGGCTGTCGGAGGCAATGAAATTTTCACCGATGCCCAAACCAATCACTAAAGGACTGCCTAAACGAACGACTGCAATACAGTCTGGATGTTTTGTGCTGATGATGGCTAATGCATATGTGCCTTTGAGTTTGGAAGAGACGGATTGAATGGCCTTTAAAAAATCGGAAGTTTGTTGTAATTCATGATGGACAAGATGCGCGATGGTTTCTGTGTCTGTGTCTGATGCAAACGTATAGCCCGCTTTTTTTAGTTCATCTCTTAAAGGCTTGTAGTTTTCGATAATGCCGTTGTGGACCAGTGCGATTTCATTATTGGATTGATGAGGGTGCGCGTTTGTTTCACAGGGTTTTCCGTGCGTGGCCCAACGCGTGTGAGAGATGCCGATCATTCCTGTGAGCGGTTGCGTTTTGTAAAGGTCACAGAGTTGTTGAACTTTTCCTGCTGCACGTAGGCGGTGTAGTTGATTTTGCGCATCGATAGTCGCAATGCCCGCTGAGTCATAACCCCTATATTCAAGTCGTTTAATTCCTTCTAAAAGAATTTGACCAACTTCACGTTGCGCGATCGCTCCAACAATGCCACACATAAATTTCTTCCTCTGTTCTAAACCAAGAAGCCGCGCAATCTACCAGAATCAAAAGAGGTGTAAAAAAAGGAATATCGAGTTTTTAGAGGTTAGGTTGGGGGTAATCTGAATTTTTTGCATCATCAATAATTTGTAGGTCATTCCCGCGAAGGCGGGAATCCAGCCTCCCTTCTTTTCCGTGCAGGTAGGAATAGAGGGATAAAATTTTCTGGATTCCCGCCTTCGCGGGAATGACGGAAGTTAGGCGCGGGAATGACGGAAGTTAGGCGCGGGAATGACGGAAGTTAGGCGCGGGAATGACGAAATAGGTTGGTTCAACAGTTCCTTGATATAAAAATGATTGCTGCTATTATTTGGGTATATGCCCATATAGAGAGGATGCGTACTATGTCACCGTTTATGAAAAAACAACGTGTTTGCCGAGCTTTTAATGGCGCGACTTATTTCAAGCCCTCGGGGGTGCCGTTGTCTGCTTTAGAAGTGAATGCATTAGCACTCGACGAATTAGAGGCGATGTATTTATGTGATTACGAAGGGCTGCATCAGTCTGCTGCGGCAGAAAAGATGGGAATCTCTTCCAGCACGTTACAGCGATTGTTGTATGCCGGTCGCAAGAAAGCGGTAGATGCTCTTTATCATTCGAAAGCGATTGAGCTTACAAAACACGATCAGATCTTGCAGGAGCGATGTCACCGACGTCGTAGGGGTAAGGGGAAATTTTTAACTGAAGAGGAGGTATGAAATGCCAAGAAGAGACGGTACCGGTCCAAATGGACAAGGTCCTATGACCGGAAGAGGGTGTGGAAATTGCAGAGGCGAAAGAAAAGAACGTTTTTGTGGAACCAGAAATGGTTTTGGAAGAAATGTTCGAGCCCGTTGTCGAGGCTTCTTTCGTCGCTTATTTGCACGACAAAATCATCAATAATCAAAGGAGAAACGTTATGAAAATTGCTATTGCAGCTCAAGGGGATCATCTCGATGCGGAAGTTGATTCGCATTTTGGACGATGTGCCTTTTTTATTATTTACGACACAGAGACAAAGGCCTTTAAAGCCATTAAAAATCCAAATGTCACAGCACAAAGTGGAGCCGGTATTAACTCGGTGACGTTGATTGAAAGGGAGGGCGTTAAAAAAATATTGGCAGGAAATTTTGGGCCTAAAGCTGAGCGCACTTTATCTAGTTCTGATATTGAGATTGTGAGAGATGTCGCAGGAACTGTGAAAGATGCTATCCAATTGGTTACGAAATGATTGTTTCAATTGCGAGCGGAAAAGGTGGAACTGGCAAAACGATG
Organism: Gammaproteobacteria bacterium; assembly: GCA_018812595.1. Taxonomy (GTDB): domain Bacteria; phylum Pseudomonadota; class Gammaproteobacteria; order UBA12402; family UBA12402; genus JAHJDF01. The sequence continues at coordinate 6,551 of JAHJDF010000077.1, read as the reverse complement.
GTGGCTGTCAGTTTCGCTTTGTCTTTGATTGGGGTTGTTCCTAAAGAAATTCAGTTATTGGATTGTGATGTAGAAGAACCTAATGCACGTCTTTTTATTCAATCGCTAGATGCGCAAAAAAAAACAGTGACGGTTCCTGTTCCTGTTATTGATGCTTCGCTTTGTAACTTATGCGGCCGGTGTGCAGAGGTTTGTGTTTATAACGCAATTGCAGTGACTCAGAAAAAAGCGTTGGTTTTTCCAGAGCTTTGTAAATCGTGCGGGGCTTGTAGTTATTTATGTCCACAAAAAGCGATTACAGAAAAAGAGAAAAAAGTGGGTTTCGTTGAAGAAGCGAAAGGAAGCGGTATTGCTTTGGTGAGTGGAAAATTAGAGATAGGCGAAATAGATGCTGTTTCGGTTATCAAAGCTGTGAAAAAACGCGTCGATCCACAGAAGATTAATGTGATTGATTCTCCTCCGGGGACTTCTTGTCCTGTCCTTGAAACGTTACAAGAAAGTGATTTTTGTATTTTGGTGACAGAGCCAACGCCCTTTGGTTTGAATGATTTGAAATTGGCGGTGGAGACGTTGAGAAAATTACAGATTCCTTTTGGGGTGATTATTAATCGTTGTGATTTAGGCAGTGATTGTGTTGAAGCGTATTGCGAGCAGGAGAGTATTTCCGTTTTATTGAAGATTCCTTTCAAGAGAGAGATCGCTAATGCTTATTCGCGAGGCATTCCTTTTGTCGAGGTTGCTCCTGAATATAGAAAAAGGTTCCAAACTGTTTTTCAAAATATTGTTAAGGAGCTTCCATGAAGAAAATAGTGGTGATTAGCGGAAAAGGAGGCACCGGCAAAACCATGGTGACAGGGGCGCTTTCTGATTTGATGGGAAAGAAAGTGATTGTGGATTGCGATGTTGATGCCGCTAATTTGCATCTGTTGTTAAAGCCTCGTTTAAAGGAGCGATATGCATTTGTCGGAGGGAAGAAAGCTTCTATCGATAAAAGTTTGTGTACGCAATGTGGGTTGTGTCATTCGTTGTGTCGATTTGATGCAGTGAAATTAGATGGAAATGCTTTTTCAATAGACTCATTAAATTGTGAAGGGTGTGGGTTATGTTTTCATGCTTGTCCTTTGCATGCGATTACGATGAAAGATCATGTTGATGGCGAGTGGTTTATTTCAGAAACCGTTTACGGTTCTTTTGTGCATGCAAAGCTAGGCATTGGGGAAGGTAATTCCGGCAAGTTAGTGAGTTTGATTCGACAAAAAGCGGAAGAGATTGCGGTTCAAGAAAAAGCAGATTGGTTGCTGATTGATGGTTCGCCAGGGATTGGGTGCCCTGTCATTGCAGCAACGGTGAATACGGATTTAGCGATTGTTGTGACTGAACCCACCCTTTCGGGAATACATGATTTTCAACGGGTTTTTAAATTACTAGAGCAGTTAAAGATTTCTGTGAAAGTGATCATCAATAAATACGACCTGAATACTGAAAATGCTCAGAAAATAGAAAAGTTTTGTTCATCTAAGCAGTTAGGGAGAGTTCTTAAATTGCCGTATGCAAAAGAAGTTCCGTTAGCGATTATGCATGGAATACCAATTACTCAGTATGCATCTGATAGTCCAGTTGTACGTGCGTTGCATAATTTTGTGGTGAATGAAATTTAATTTATGTCTTTTTTGTTGCGCGATTTAATCGATCTTGTACAGCACGCCATTTTGGGGTTTGAGGGACGTCTTCGACGATGATGAGATCAACCTTTAGCAAATCTGCGAATCGTAATTGTTGGTAAAGAATGCGCGCGTAATTTTCGGGATCCTTTGGCATGACGATGAGTTGTGGATGAGACACTGCTGATATTTTTTTTCTTGCTAAGACGGCGCATGTTTTTCCTTTGTTTCTTGTTTCTTTGATTTTCTTTTCTAAAGCACGTGTATGAATTCTTATTGCGGGAGTGTTGGGGGCGTAATGAGACGACAGGCTGCCGGACACTCGTGGTGCTTGAGTCTTCTGTGTTGTTTTGTGGTAAATCACCGGTTTATGGATGACGTTGGAGATCTGTTTGGCGCTGATAGCGCCGGGTCGCAGAATGCGAATAGGCGTTGATGTGAGATCTACAATCGTAGATTCAACTCCGATGATGCAAGGGCCTCCATCGATGATGAGATCTACCTGTTTCCCCAAATCTTTTTTGACGTGCTCCGCTGTTGTGGGGCTGATGTGACCAAAACGATTTGCAGAAGGAGCGGCTAATCCGCCTTTAAATAATTTTAAAATTTGTTGGGTGATGGGGTGGTTTGGAGAACGTATGGCTACTGTGTTTTGTCCGCCTGTCACAATGCTTGGAACAGAAGGTGCTTTGTTGAGCACCATGGTGAGTGGGCCAGGCCAAAAAGCTTCAGCGAGTTGATAAGCGATGTTTGGAATATGAATAGCCCATGTGGCGAGGGATGCGCTGTCTGCAATGTGCACGATGAGTGGGTGATTGCTCGGGCGTCCTTTGGCTTTGAATATTTTTTCAACGGCCTTGGGGTTGCTGGCGTCTGCTGCAAGGCCATAGACTGTTTCTGTTGGAATGGCGACTAACTTCCCTTCTTTTAATAGTTGGACGGCTTTTAAGATGGCGACTGTATTCATAGTATTTTAAAGCGTTAAATTTTGCCCGTGTTGGGCTTTTTCAGCATAATGACGCGCTATTTTACTCATGACAATTAGGAACAAAACAAATGTCACATCGACCTCATTTACGCATTGTTTCAGGCATGCGGCCGACAGGCGCTTTACATTTAGGCCATTTGCATGGGGTTTTGAAGAATTGGGTGCATTTACAGAATAGTTATGACTGTTTCTTTTTTGTTGCTGATTTGCATGCGTTGACGACGGAATATGCAGATCCTTCTGTGATTCGGAATGCTCAACGAGAGATGGTGATTGATTGGTTGGCCGCAGGGATTAATCCGGATTTGGCGCATGTTTTTGTTCAGTCGCATGTGCCAGAAGTGTGTGAGCTGGGTTTTTTGTTGTCGATGTTGACGCCATTGAGTTGGTTGGAGCGTGTTCCTACGTATAAAGATCAGCAGCAAAAGTTAAAGAATAAAGATTTAACGACGTATGGTTTTTTGGGTTATCCGCTTTTTATGGCTGCAGATATTCTTTTGTATAAAGCTGCATTTGTGCCTGTGGGAGAAGATCAAATTCCTCATGTGGAATTGGTTCGAGAAATTGCTCGTCGGTTTAATCATTTTTATGGGCGCGATAAACATTATGCAGACCAAATGCAGAAAGCGTTGAATAGATTAAATCAGGAGCATCGAAAAACTTATCAGGCGTTGGTGAAGTCATTTCAAGAGAAGGGTGATCGAGAAGTGATTCAGCGAGTAGACAGTGTGTTGAATCAAGATGGGCTTTCAAAAGTGGATAAGGAATTTTTATCGGGATACGTGGAAGGAAAAGGGCGTTTGATTCTGACGGAGCCAGAAGTGATGTTGACGAAAACCCCTATATTTCCAGGGTTAGACGGACAAAAGATGTCGAAGTCTTATCACAATGCGATTGCGTTACGAGATGATGCAAAAACAGTAGAGCAAAAGATTTATAAGATGCCGACTGATCCTGCGCGAGTGCGTCGCACAGATCCTGGGGATCCTGAGAAATGTCCGGTGTGGAAATATCATCAAATTTATTCTGATGCAGAGAGGCAAGAGTGGGTACAGAAGGGATGTCGTTCTGCAGGGATTGGTTGTTTAGAGTGTAAAAAGCCGCTCGCGGATTGTATTAATCAAGAGTTAGAACCTATTCGTGAACAGGCGTTTGTCTTTATGGAGCAGCCGAGCCGAGTCGATGAAGTTCTTCATGAAGGACAGAAGAAAGCAAAACGGGTTGCTAGTGAAACGTTGGCGGAAGTAAAGGAAGTGATGGGGTTGTAGTCGATTTAAAAGAGAATTATTTGAACATCGTAAACAAGGATTGAAGGAAGGTATTTATCGAAATGGCTCGTCGGCCTTCGGCCTCCTGCGCTTTATTTCCGATGAATACCTTCCTTCAATCCTTGTTTTTTGCATGAAGTTTATGGATTGCTTTTGCGGAGATTAGTGAAGTATGACAACAGAAAATACAGCAGTGTCAGCAGAAGCAGGAAAACAAATTCGTGTTCTTGTAAAAGGCGAGCAATTTTTTAAATGGCCGCAAGATCTTTATATTCCACCCGATGCTTTGGAAGTCTTTTTAGAAGCGTTTGAGGGGCCTTTGGATCTGCTTTTGTATCTTATTAAGAAACAAAATATCGATATTTTAGACATTCCTGTTGCCGAGATTACGCGGCAGTACATGAGTTATATCCAGTTAATGAAAGGGTTGAAGTGGGAGTTGGCTGCAGAGTATTTGGTGATGGCGGCTATGTTGGCGGAAATTAAATCACGCATGTTGTTGCCAAAGTCTCCAGAGGTGCTCGAAGAGGATGATCCTAGAGCTGATTTGGTAAGGCGGTTGCAGGAATATGAGCGGTATAAGTTAGCAGCGGAATCATTGGATGAGTTACCAAGAAAAGGGCGCGATTTATTTGATGTGTGTGTGCATGCTCTTGATCGAACGGTGAATCGTCCGCTGCCAGATGTTGAGATCGATGAATTGGTGGCTGCGTTTCAAGAAGTGTTGAGAAAAGCAGCGCTGGTGAAGCATCATCATGTGCAGTTAGACACACTGTCTGTGCGCGAACAGATGGTTAATATCTTGTCGAAAATTAGTTCGAAGGGGTTCCTTCATTTTTCAGATTGTTTCGACTTAAACGAAGGGCGTTTAGGTGTGGTGGTGAGTTTTATTGCAATTTTAGAACTGGTTCGTGAATCGATGATTGATGTTGTGCAAGCCGAATTGTTTGCACCTATTTATATTAGGGCGAGAAAAGATGACTGATGAAATAAATTTGGAATTGATTATTGAAGGGGCGTTGTTTGCTGCTGGTGAGCCGTTGTCGATTGATCGATTAGAGAGTTTGTTTAAAAAAGAAGAACAAGTAGATCGAAAGGCGATGCGCGCTGCTTTGGAGAAGTTGAGTGATGCATATATGGAACGAGGCATCGAGTTAAAGGAATTCGCAAGCGGCTATCAATTTCAGGTAAAACCAGAGTTGGCACCATGGATGATGCGATTGTGGGAAGATAAACCTATTCGTTATTCGCGAGCTTTGTTAGAGACATTGGCTTTAATTGCATATCGACAGCCGATTACTCGTGGAGAAATAGAATCTATTCGAGGAGTGTCTTTGAGTACGACTTTATTTCGTTCTCTTTTAGATAGGGAGTGGGTTAAGGTTGTTGGTTATAGAGATGTTCCTGGTCGTCCCGGTTTGTATGCCACTACGAAGAAGTTTTTAGATTATTTTGGGTTAAAAAATTTAGGTGATTTGCCTGCTTTACCGCCGGTTCAAAATTTGGAAGCAATCGCACAGAAATTCGAAGAAGACATTATGAAAAAAGCTTCAGAACAGAATGAGCAGGATGTGAATGAAACTGAACAAGAGTCATAGTATGAATTTGTCAAAAGAGAAAAGATTAATGCAAACAGAAAAAATACAAAAAGTGTTAGCTGCGTTGGGTTTGGGCTCTCGTAGGCAGATAGAGGGATGGATTGCTGATGGTAGGGTGGTTGTTAATGGGAAAGTAGCTACTGTGGGTGATAGAGTTTCTGCGCAAGATTCTATAAAGCTGGACGGTCGTACGATCACACGTTCGAAGAAACAACTCTTTAAAACAAGAGTTTTGTTGTATCACAAGCCCATTAGTGAAATTTGCACGCGCCATGATCCTGAAGGTCGTCCGACAGTGTTTGATCATCTTCCTCATTTGAGAGAAGGGCGATGGATTCTTGTAGGACGTTTGGATATCAACTCTGTTGGACTTGTGTTGTTCACTAATGACGGCGCTCTTGCTAATCGCTTGATGCATCCATCATCAAAAATAGAAAGAGAGTATGCAGTACGTGTTTTAGGGGAAGTTGATAAAGCAGTGCTGAAGCGATTAGAAGCGGGGGTACAGCTTGAAGATGGTATGGCTCATTTCCAATCCATTCGTGCGATGGGCGGAGAAGAAGGCGCAAACACATGGTATCGCGTTGTATTGTCAGAAGGACGTAAACGTGAAGTAAGAAGGTTGTGGGAATCCCAAGGTATGAAAGTTAATCGCTTAATTAGAGTCCGTTTTGGATCGATCGAATTACCTCGAGATTTGAAACCTGGAAATTTTCTTGAATTAGAAAAAAGAGAGGTAGAGCAGATTTCGAGAATTGGAATTAGTAATAAAAAGTGAATTTGTTATTTATTTTAAGCAAAAAAAAGCCGGTCGAAGACCGGCTTTTTTATAAGACATGTATTAACCGAAGTTATACATAACATCCAAGTTAACCGTATCAGGAATAATCATGAGATTATCTTGATAGTTGGTTGGTTGGACGTGCTCATAAGTACCACGGACGCTGAATTGTCTGTAATTGTACTGAACACCTGCTCCATACTTAAATGCAAAGCTGCTTAAAGCATTGGAGTAGTTGTCGCCATGAGTTGAAGT
>JAHJDF010000105.1 GCA_018812595.1 Gammaproteobacteria bacterium | reverse complement strand
CGATTTCCGAGAACCAGTTCCCCGTTGGTGCCGATATCCATGATAAGCGTAATCTCATCCCGCTCATAGGTGCGGTCCGACAGAACGCCGCCTAAGATGTCCCCGCCTATAAAGCCTGAGACCACCGGGAACAGGTATACATTGGTTCCCGGGTTGAGGTCGCAGCCAACATCTGCGGCCCGCATATTTACCGCGGATCGGCGAAAAGGAGTGAATGGAGCCGCGCCCAGGTTGTGGGGGTGAAAGCCGGCGAAGATCTGCTGCATGGTCGGATTCCCGACCACGGTCATCTCATCCACATCTTTTCGGTCGATTCGAGCCTTTTCGAGACATACACCGAGCAAAGAATTCACACCCCGGACGACCAGGGAATTGAGTTGAGCCAAACCTTCAGGTTCGCGGGACGCATATGCGATCCGGCTCATCACGTCTTCGCCGAAGCGCTGCTGGGGATTTAACATCCCGGCGGTTGCCAGAATTTCTCCTGTATGAAAATCGCAAAGATAGACTGCGATGCTCGTGGTGCCGATGTCGACCGCAAGACCAGTCGATCTGGGACGCACCCCGTCGAGCAGTGCCGTGACGCCGAAGAGATCGTGACTGACCAGGGTCTTTTGTCCTTTTCCGGCAACTGGCTCGCTCAGCCTGCGCAGAACCTCCGCATCCTCTATAGGAACCGGCCTGCCGCAGGCCGATTCGGCCTCACGTCGTATCCAACCATAGAAATCCCCCGCCGGATCGCCGGAAGACAATGCCCTGTACCGGATGCCATCGATGGATATGCGTTTCACGGCAGGAGCGACAGCAAAATTTCCCGATACGTCCGATTTGGGAAGGATCGGATCTCCCTCCTGTCCCCAGGCTGGCAGAGTAACGGTGATATCACCTTGAATCCTGGCCTGACACGCCAGACGTGTTCCCGGCAGATCGTTTCTCTTATCAAACAGGCGGATTTCCGCATCCAAGGGAGGAGAGAGATTGTCAGCCGGATGGACCGAAACGATGCACTTCCCGCATCGACCCTCGCCGCCGCAGTCCGAACGCATGGCGATACCGGACCCGGCCAATACTTCCGTTACCGTACGGTCTTCTTCCACCTGCAGGATTATGCCCATGGGGAGGAGCGCCAGCCTATACCGTCTTTTGGTTTTGTTTTGCGTCACGGTAAAGATCCTGATGGTTCTTTCCCCGAACGGCCGGACTCTAACTGCACCGAAGGTCTAAAAGAGACCGGATCCAGGTCAAGGTCTGTTTCTTCGGGAGAGACCCTGCCGCCAAGAGATAGAAACATGTTTTGACGAATCGATCCGCCCGGTTCGATAAAAATAAAATCGTCGTCATGAAGCGGTTCCATGATCATTTTTCTTAACAGCGCGAGACTCCCTGGAATCTCCTCATATTCCTTGCAAAAGAACTTTGCATTTTCCAGCGTCTGTCTCCTCATTCGATCCAAATCTCCCACCCCGGTGTTGATCAGGACGAAATGAGAATAATTCTTTAATTCCTCTTTCATACCCCATTTGGCTGTTTCCCTGCCCATACGGGGAACGTATTTATCCTCCATGTAACCGAGGGGATCCTTGCGGTCCTCAATCCAGCCCGATGTCAGATAAAAAGTTCCCGGGCGTTTCTTGATCGCCGTCCGGTATGCCTCGCAGGACCCCATAAAGAGCGCTATGCAGTCATGGCTCCTGGGAACATAGAGACCCTCTTTCCGGGCCTGGACGCCGACAATGCCGTTGGCGCAGAGTCCGTATCCTAGAACGATTTCATCAAAACGGCCGGTCACCAGATCGATTTGCTCCTGAATTAGAGGAGCCATCTTTTTAGGCGTCATGTGCAGACCCTGGTCGAGATACCGGATTTCTACGCCGTCGTTTAGCTTCCGGATTTTTTCCAGCTCCGGCTGCATAATTCGGCACGCAACGATGACGCGATTTTCGGTTCCGTCCAAGTTATTCTCCAGCACGTTAATGTATCAGGAGGATATCACCATTATCTTTATTTGTATTCAGATAATATCTCGATGCAAACGTCGGTCGTCAAAAAGGCGCCTTCGGATTTGATCTCTCCATTGATTAATCCTTAACTCTTTAATTTTTTCATTCTTTTCCTGTAAAATGTTATCCATCTCGACGCATATTCATCGCGGCCCATGCTCAGATCGGCCGCAAGTATCGCCTTCATCACCTCCTCCTGAAGGGGACTGGTAATGGGGCAGGTCAACCCGCAACGGATCGCCATGGCTAAAAATGCTCCGTTTAAGGATTCCCGGTCCGGTATGCCGAAGGATACGTTGCTGCACCCCATAGTGACGTTT
>JAHJDF010000076.1 GCA_018812595.1 Gammaproteobacteria bacterium | reverse complement strand
TCGCGAAAGCTTAGAATTCAGTACCCCGTCATTCCCGCGAAGGCGGGAATCCAGTACCTTGTCATTCTCGCGAAAGCTTAGAATCCAGAAAATATATCAATTCTGGATCCTTAGCTTTCGCGAGGATGACGACAGAAGCGCGGGGATGAACAGATAAAAAAGAGGAATCAGCGATGAAAAGAAAAATACTCGTAACAGGCGGCTTACCGTATGCCAACGGATCCATCCACCTCGGTCACCTTGTGGAATACATCCAAGCCGACATTTGGACACGTTTCCAAAAGATGCGAGGCAACGACTGCTTATACCTCTGTGGTAGCGATTGTCACGGTACCCCCATCATGTTGCGAGCAGAAAAAGAGGGCATGACTCCAGAAGAACTCGTTACCAGAATTCACAGAGAACAAGCCATCGATTTCGAAGATTTTTTGATTGAATTTGATAACTACTACCTCACGCACTCCGAAGAAAACAAAGAACTGTCGGAGATGATCTATCAACGCTTGCGCGCAAAAGGCGACATCAAAGAGAAAACGATCGAACAAGCCTTCGATCCTGAAAAGAACATTTTCTTGCCGGACCGTTACGTCAAAGGCACTTGCCCTCGGTGTGGTGCAAAAGATCAATACGGAGACAGCTGTGAAGCGTGTGGTGCGACGTATTCCACCGATGAACTCATTGATCCTGTGTCTGTGCTTTCTGGTGTGACGCCGATCAAGAAAAAATCCAAACACTTTTTCTTTCAATTAACGCGTTATAGCGACGCACTAAAAAAATGGATTCGTTCGGAACATCTGCAAGAAGAAGTCGCCAACAAAATGGACGAGTGGTTTGCACAAGGATTGCAAGATTGGGATATCACGCGAGATGCACCGTATTTCGGATTTGAAATTCCCGGAGTTCCAGGAAAGTATTTCTATGTATGGCTCGACGCGCCGATCGGGTATTTGGCGAGCCTCAAGAATTTGTGTCATCAACGTTCTGATCTGGATTTTGATGATTATTGGGCTAAAGGAAGCGATGCAGAACTGTTCCATTTTATTGGCAAGGACATTGTGTATTTCCACACATTGTTTTGGCCCGCCATTTTGATGAGCGCGAACTTACGTACGCCGACAGCGGTTTATGTGCATGGCTTCTTGACCGTGAATGGACAAAAGATGTCGAAATCTCGTGGCACATTTATTAACGCACGTACGTATCTGAACCATCTTCAGCCAGAATATTTGCGTTATTACTTTGCGTCGAAATTAACTCCGCGCACGGAAGACATTGATCTCAATTTCGAAGATTTCCGATTGAAGATCAATTCGGATTTGGTTGGCAAAGTGGTGAATATCGCTAGCCGTTGCGCAGGGTTTATAAATAAAAAATTCGACAATGAATTAGCGGCCGTATTAGAGGACCGATCGTTGTTAGAGGAATTCGCAAAAGCCGGTGACAGCATTGCGGATTACTACGAACACCGTGAATTTTCCCAAGCCATTCGGAGCATCATGGAGTTGGCGGACAAAGCCAATCAATACATCGCGCAAGAAAAGCCGTGGGTGTTAATCAAAGAGGAAGGGCAAGAGAATCAAGTGCATCAGATCTGCTCATTAGGCATTAATTTATTCCGTATTTTGATGATTTATCTGAAGCCGGTGTTACCCGAGTTAGCGAGCAAAGTAGAAGCGTTCCTGAAGGTGCCTGCATTAGGCTGGGAAGATCGTTATCAAGTATTGCTCTCGCACACTATCGATGTGTTCCAACCCCTAATGACCCGAGTTGAAGAATCCTCCATCCAAGCGATCATCGAGGATTCGAAACAATAGCGTTTTTAACGGGGGGATCCTAGAAGGTAAAATCCCCCCGTTCTTGTTTTCGCGGTAACGATAGAATGACAAAAACCTTCTGCGAGCTATCAAGCGGGTAGCTATACTAAAAAAGAGTTTTTAGATGGATGAATGGTATCCATCGATTAAATGAAAAAGGAGAAAAAGTGATGCCCATTAATACTAAGACTGATTGTTTGTTTATTGCTCTCCAAAAAGAAATTGAAGGACTCTTGAATGAAAAACAAAATTATTTAACAGATAACTTAACGACTGAAGAGAAAACGAATTTAATTAAGGCGGTAGATAAGGTTTATACAAAAGTACCAGAGCTTGTCAAAAACCCTTGGTTTAATAGGGCATTTAAGACTCAATGGAATTTAGCAAAGGATGATGCAGAGAAATTAAAATTGCTTACAGAAGTATTTAAGGATCAAGAAAAAGCCGTTCCTTTATTACGTCAGTTAGCTGTATATGAGATTACGTGGGCAGATAATATTTTTGCTGATCCGAAATCAGCGGCGGGCCCTCTTCCCTTTGATGACGGATTATTGAAGGATTATTCAGTTAGTTTGGAAACAACATATGAAATTTTTAAGGATATTTATAACACCAAATTGGCAGAATCCTCGAAATTGACAGAATCCTCGAAAGAGGTGAACGACGAAACAAAAGATCAAGCTTTGGTAGATACATGTGAAGCTAAAGAAATAAAAGACAGCGAATTCATGTTGTACCCCGATTTGAAAAAATCGTTTATAGAAAATGCGAAAAAATCGAGCACTTTTGACGTTGGGGTCAAGAGCGAATGGGAGAAGAGGAGTGCAAGAACATTCTTTCAAGCGTTGGCCACTAATACGCAAGGTTATAAGAGTTATGGTGGAGACATAGAAGCTAAGGCTATTGGCCAATTACTTGGTTTGGATATAGGCATAACCAATGTGAATTTAAAGCTTGAAGGGAATCGAATGAAGGAAACTTTTGGAAAAACGGGCGGGCAGCCTATTGAATTAGTGTATGAGCCTGGTCATTGGGAGACGGTTGAAGAGCTTGAGGACAAGAAGAAGATGATGAATATGCTGGCGAGTCTGGGAACTGTCCCATCTGTAGGCAGTGGTGCTCCAATTACCATTAGCGCCGGTGGGGCGGAATTGAATCTGAAGACTCCTCTTTTCAATGCGGTCAATGATGATATTGACGAGTTTACGATCAATGATGATATTGACGAGTTTACGATCAATGATGATATTGACGAGTTTGAGGACAAGAAGAAGATGATGAATATGCTGGCGAGTCTGGGAACTGTCCCATCTGTAGGCAGTGGTGCTCCAATTACCATTAGCGCCGGTGGGGCGGAATTGAATCTGAAGACTCTTTTCGATGCGAT
>JAHJDF010000075.1 GCA_018812595.1 Gammaproteobacteria bacterium | reverse complement strand
TTTAAAACTGAGGAGAAATAAGGCCTCTTAATTTAACGAATTTTTTGTCTTGACGAAGGGGACCACCATAGAAAAAGCGACTGCCAATTTCTTCGTAGGAGTAGGAGACGGAGCAACTTTTGGAGCAACAGCCTACGGTCGTCCCGCAGGAACCATAGATACCCACAGTTTGTCCTACCGCCTAGGCTATTTCTTCGGAGGAGGAGCCGTTGCGTATCTCGGAGGAGAAGGAGGAATAGCTCTCGGAAAAATGGCTTTTAGTTTGAGAACGGAGGAAGTGGTTGGTGAAGAGACTGTGATCAATGATTTGAATTTATCTAATCATGCTACACAGCGTATGGCGCAGAGAGGAATTAGTGAAGAAGAGATACAAAATACGATGAAACAAGACTCTTTTCAGTATCATCACTCAGGGGAGTGGAAAACAGGATATTATAATTCTGAAAGTAAACTATTTGTTGGACAAACTTCAGAAGGTCGGATTACTACTGTTATGAGAACTCGTCAAAGCTACATTGAAAATCTCAAGGGATTAAAACCATGAATATTACATACGATCAAGATGTTGATGCAGTTTATCTTAGCTTGAAGTCAAATCTTCCTAATAACGAGGTAGATAAAACCTATTGTTGTGATGTGAATGAAATCGGAGGAATCATTAACTTAGATTTTGATAAGGAAGGTAGATTATTAGGTGTGGAGATTTTGGGGGCTAAAGACAAGCTCCCAAAAGAATTTATGGAACATTTGGCGAAGTTATGAGTAAAGATAAATATAGAAAAAATGAAATTGAGGCATTGTTGAAAATTATAAAAAAGCAATTTTCAGCATTACAGGATACTTACAGTAATGCATTAGAAGTGAAAGAAGTGCCTTTTGAATTGAAGATCAAAATCAAGAATTATTTAGAAAATGCTAGATCTATTTTAGATTATTTAATGTGCGATATTTTTGGAGCACTGCAGATCATTCCTAAGAGAAAAATTTATTTTCCAATCTTTAAAGTTCATAAAGGAAATTTTAGTGTACAACTTCATTCTAAGTATTCTGAATTATGTCCTGCATTACAAAAAGGAAATCAGAAGCTTTTTGATTATCTTGAAAGACTTCAACCGTATCATTTTGACATGAAGTGGATTGCAGATTTTGTTGAAATAAATATTGAAAATAAACATTCGCGATTGACTCCTCAGATACGTTACGAAAATCCCTCACTTGAAATTTCCAATAATGGGCCTGGTATTTGTTTAATGGACGGAGCATCTGTTTCTCTAGGAGAAGGTTGCTCTATATCACTAGGCGGGGGTTACATCCCCGGCGGACAAACTATATCGACGAATTCTTCTTTTACAGCAGACTCATCATTGCAAGTGAAAAGAGAAATTTGGTTTGGGTTTTTATTTAATAACGAAATTGACGTGTTGAATTTACTGACATGTATTCAAGAAAAGCTTCCCGTAATTGTTTCTCAAATTTATAAGCTATTGGGGTTGTAAAATTTCGGTTGATTTGTTTTTACCGCGCTTTATTCCGAAATGACCAAATAAGCAACAAGGTTTAATTATCATGAGTAGTTTTGTTGTCGAATCGGCAACAAGATTTGTAAAGGCTATATTTATATATTCCTCGCGTCTCCCAAGGCTCCAACGACCTTCAAGCCCTGCACTACACTTACGACAACCTCGACCGCGTCACCCAATGGATCCAAAACGGAACAACAAAACGGACGTACGCCTACGACGTGCTCGGAAACATCACGTACAAATCGGACGTTGGTCATTACCACTACGGAGACCAAGCAGGCCCGCATGCGGTGACAAGCATCACAGACGATGCAGGGAAGACGGTGGAGAGATTTTTGTACGACGCCGAAGGCAATCAAACCAATGCGGATAAGATCAACAAAGAAGCCAGCAGAATGATTGTGTACACAAGCTACGGAAAGCCGTCGCAAATACACACACAAGACGCGAGCACCACGTTTTACTACAACGCAGACCGAACAAGATTCATTCGAGTAGACGACCGAGCAGACAGGGGAACGGACACGACGGTGTACTTAGGCGACCTGCAATTTGTGAC
>JAHJDF010000106.1 GCA_018812595.1 Gammaproteobacteria bacterium | reverse complement strand
AATGATCTTTCTGGGCTGACAAGCGAGGAGCTGAAGCAATTCCTCGCGCAATTCCAAAACTTGAAATACTTGAACTTGAGCTACTGCCACCTTTCGTTGGAACACATCCAAGCACTTATGGAGCTAAATCTACCAAAACTGGAGCACCTTGATCTTGGTAGAAATTATCTTTCTGGGCTGACAAGCGACGAGCTGAAGCAATTCCTCGCGCAATTCCAAAACTTGAAATACTTGAACTTGAGCTACTGCTCCCTTTCGTTGGAACACATCCAAGCACTTAGGGCGCTAAATCTGCCAAAACTGAAGCACCTTTATTTTTATGGCAAAGATCTTTCTGGGCCGGAAAACTCTTTAGAAAAGAGTGTCTCTAAGACGAATTTTGCTAATTGCCAACGCTCCCTACAAACTGACACGAATACTCTTGAAGACCCATCAAAGACATTTACGACTACTCAATATTTTAAAGGTTGGGATCCTGCAGATTATCGACTAACCGTTTACAACACCGATCCAAGAACTAATTTTTTTCAACTCACAGAAGTGAGCCTTTCTCCTTTCGAAAAAAGAAGCAACCTTCCAACAATTGATGAATATCTAAGCGCTTCATCCTATAACTGCAAAACAGGTGAAATACTTCTCCAAGGAGAAGATTGGAATCGGTTGCCGTCACTGGACCCCCAAGAAGAATTACTCGCCCTCAGCGTGCCTGAGGGCATTTCATACGAACTCGCTTACGATGCCCATACTCATTTTTACCTCGTCAAGCCCCTTGCCAACGGACAAATTCCTTGTCGTTTTCTTCTCAAACTCCCTCATACAAATTCTGATACAGCTTCTGTAGTACGAACGGGTCAATCCAAAAACGAACTCAACACTCAATCTTTCGATTCATTTTTGCAATCTTGTCAACACACCGTCGAAAACAAGGGCATCAAAGAATTAATCAAACAGCTATCAACTTATTTCAATGCATTCGGGAGCGGAGAATTACAAGGAATTAGCAACGACAATTCTGAAGAAAAGATACTCGAAGCCATCACCGTGCAGCAGAAAGGAAGTTGTCGTCATCGTGCACACGCTTTCTGCTATATCTTATGGCGCTTGCAAAAAAATCATGCCATCGATATCCCTCTTGTTCGCTTGATCCAAAACGATTGTCACGAATATGTCGAAATACAATTATCGGGCACTTGGGAGAAAATCGATCTCGGTGGCTTTTCTTCGGCTCAATTGAAAACAACTCCACCTCTCAATCCTGACACGAGACTTCAACTGTGTCTTGCTCCTAAAAAACAAGAAAAACCGTACGAGGGTAACTTCGCAGTCTGGACATTAAATTCGATCTCTTACTCCGAGCTCAACCCTCTTGCACTGCAAAAGAAAACATTATTTTTGGTCGACACCCCGCAAGACGCCGAGCAACTGTATTGGAACCTCTACCATCAGATGCTTCAATCTTCTGCCGCTGATGCTTGCTGCTATGGCATTCACGATCCGGACGACATGAAGCTCATTGGATCGTTGCAGGTCCAACAAAACGGTTCCTATACCATTGTCCCTGGCCCTTTTGCTGCTTTCTTGCAAAAACAACAACAAAACCCCGCCCTTTTGATCCGATGGGCCGGATTTAAAAATCAAGAAATCACAGCAGCTCAAAGTTGCATGGACGATCCCAATCCTAAAATCGGCTCAACACCCATTTTGAACACTTCCATCCTCGGCATCATGACAACCTCTCAATGGAATAATATGGACGACTCGTTTCGATCTCGAGTGGGCGCTTCCAATGCGGTTCGGGTAATTTCGATTCCGAAAGACCCACACTTTCCATCAGAACCTGCAGAGCCTGTTGCAACCTGCCCGTTTCGTCATCCCGAAAGCGAAGATCCAGAACAATTAATCCATGACGCGTCAACATCTGAGCTCCCGATCAACCTCTATCACACTTTTGATAAAGCCCAGCTCATCGGCAAAACGATGCTCACGGAACAAGGTTGGACGTTTGTTCCTGGCATCTTGGCTCAATGCTGCGAGGAAAAGTGCTCGCATATCACCCTCATCAATCCTCCTAAAGATCCTGAATTTCAGGCCTTCTGTCGAAAGATCCAAACCGAACGTTCCGTTTGGTTCAACGGTTCAGCACATCCTTTACCCGAAGAATTTCAGATATCCGTTCAAGAAAAACCTTACGATTTGAAAGCAATCTCTGTGAACGTCGTCGATCCAAGATCTGTGCCAAAAGACGCTCTCGTCATCAATGCCGCTTCTTTTCGTTCGCTCTTCAATCGAAATGAGTTTAAAAATGAGCGCTGCTATACACGGAAAGGCTGGATCGAAGCTAATAAAAACAAAACACTTTCGCTCGTCGTCACAGAATCTCTTACAGACGATCAATGGGCCCGGTTGTGCGACACCGCTCAAGCTTGTAACTGTCAATTGACGCTTTCTGTTTATTCCCAGGTACAACTTCCGAGTCAAGTCACACGGAATAGTTCCACTCAGGATGAATCGAACGCCAAAGATCTTCAGGCCTCTGCCTCAATTCTTATGGCCGAAGATCCTTGGGCATATGCTCTTCAATTACAGGCAAGAAGGGCCGAATCATCACTCATTCCCATAACCGTGGATACCGACTACACCGATCTGATCGCTCGCGTTGAGATTGACCTGAAAAACAAGACCGTGACACACCGCGAGTGTTTTCTTTTAGAGGCCCTGAAACGGGGTGAAGACATCTTATTGGCCGGTGACATCTCGCTACTCCTCTTTTCCAAACTTGAAACGCTGTTTGCGCCTGTTCCTTGTTTGTGGGTGAACAATACAAAAGTTTTCTTTCCGAAGGCTCGTATTCGTTTTGTAACGGCCAACCGTTCGTTCAATTCACGCGTTTGGTCTGTTATTGGGTTAAATCTGGAGTCACAGCAAAGCGGGAATGACGGAATGGACCTGGATTCCCGCTTTCGCGGGAATGACGGGAAGCTTCGCGGGAATGACGGGGGACTTCGCGGGAATGACGGGGGGCTGGATGCGGAGGTGTTTGAAACCGCTCGTATTAAGGCCGTTACGACAGCTCTCAACAAACATCCCGTTATCTTCATCGAAGGCAAAACTGCTGTTGGTAAGAGCTATTTCATCAAAAACGTCCTCCCCAAACACATCCAAAACCTCACTGTCCGAGACGGTTTCGAGTCCATTCAAGACTGGGCTTCAGATACAACTTCAAACACCACAAAAATCCTATTCATCGATGAGGCCAATCTTCAAGATCCAAAACAACTTTCCCAGTTACTCGGCATCTATGGGCGTCCTTCGGGCATTTCCATCGACGGGCAATTTCATACGCTCACTTCTCAACACAAAATCGTCTTGGCCGGCAACCCTGCTTCTTACCAAGGCCGTCATTTGCCGCCTTATTTCGATTCATTCAAAATGCACATCCTTCCATTTTCCGATCTGCCTGAATGCTATTTGCGTCACAAAGTCTTAGACAGCATCTGGAAGATCGCTTCGCAAAACAACAACGAAATCTCTAAAAATATCGATAAACAAGTGCTCTTCGATCGATTGATCTCGCTGTACCAAAAAGCAAATAGCTCCTCACAACAGATCACCGCTCGCAATTTACAAATGATGTTGTTGCATGCGTTGACGCAACCGTCATCAGCACACTCATCTCCTGCTCTAACTCTCTTTGGCAACTCCAACTCGAAAACCACTCAATCCCTCGCTACCTACGTGGCCTGTCTCGAAATCTTTGGGCAACTCCCCCAGGAGCAAAGGCAATGCTTTCAACAACAGTTAACTACTGAAGAAAAGCGAGCCTTTCATTCTAGAAAAACTCTTGCAATTAAGGCCTCTCAAGACAGTCAACATTCGATGCAAACAAAAGGCTTTGTTACGACCGATTGCTACTACGAAGCACTCTTACAACTCGACAAACTGCTGCAAATTCGAACGCTCAAACAGAAATGCCCCGATCTCAACAAATTTGGTTATCAAGGCATCACGATTGAAGGCTTGCCGGGGATCGGTAAAACAGAGTTCGTGAAGCACTACTTGGACGCACGGGGGGAAGACTATTTACAACTCAATCCTTCAAACCTTTCTGAACTGCAAAAGATCCTGCGAACATGCATTAGGAAAGGAAAAATTTTATTGATCGATGAAGCCAATCTCGTTATGCCGCTTCTCGAAAAAGAACTCAATGAAGTCTTGCAAGGTGAATCGAAGGGGAAAACAACTCAATTACTATTGATCGGAACACAAAATCCACCCCTCTACAGCGGCCGTCTTTCCGCTTCCGATGCATACTCCAATCGACACATCACCGTTCACATGGAGCCTTCACAACAAGATTTGAAAAACATCTTGAAAGAAAAATATCCCCAGAATGAGATGTTAGAGGACTACTTGAAGGCCAGAAGGTATGCCACAGAAAACAATCTGCCCTCCCCAAATCCGAGAGATTTGTTTGAACAGTGTGATCGCTCTCTTAGCTGCTCTCTTGTTCCAAGGCCATAACAATCAAAAAATCATTTAAGGAATTCTTAAGATTGAACTGCTATTTATCTAGCTATATCAGTATTCATCCGAGGCAAGAATGAAGAAAGCTAATATTCAAGTCGTTCTAAGTCTTTATGGCGACTATGCTCAACACTTGTT
>JAHJDF010000074.1 GCA_018812595.1 Gammaproteobacteria bacterium | reverse complement strand
TCCTTCGTTAACAGCTAGTTCGACTCTAACCGAGAGGGCTTCTTTTTAGCCCCTTTTTGTCAACGAATTACCTAACACATACAGGGATGACGGAACCGAAGCCTTCGCGGGGATGACGGAACCGAAGCTTTCGCGGGGACGACGGAACCGAAGCTTTCGCGGGGACGACGTCGGAAACGCGGAGGTGACGATTTATCGCACCCTGTAGAGACGCGATAAATCGCGTCTCTACGCTATAATCATTTTTTCTAAGTTATATATTTAAATCATGAACAAAACCATTTTTCAAACTCTTTTAATCGTCGACGACGACCCGAAAATTTGTCTGTTATTACAGGACTTCCTCAGCATGCATGGCTTTCGTGTCATCACAGCTACAGACGGTCAACAAATGCAGAAAAAATTAAAAGAGAAAAACTTCGACCTCATTATTTTAGATCTAATGTTACCGGGAGAAGACGGCCTACATCTATGTCGAAAAATACGCGAAACCTCATCGATTCCAATCATTATGCTAAGCGCGATAGGCAGTGAGACAGATCGAATCGTCGGCTTAGAAATGGGAGCGGATGATTATCTCGCAAAACCCTTCAATCCAAGAGAATTACTCGCTCGCATTAAAGCGCTCTTGCGTCGTGCATCGAATGAAGTCACACAAGCAAAACAATCGATAAAAAAGCTTCCTATACTGCGTTTTCACCATTGGCTGCTTGACCAAAACAAACGCTGTTTGCTTGCAAAAGATGGCCTGATAATTCCACTTAGCACCGGAGAATTCGAATTGTTATTAGCTTTTCTGGAACACCCGGAGCACACGCTCACACGCGATCAACTACTAGATCTAACCCGAGGCAAAGAAGCGTCTCCGATCGATCGCTCAATCGATGTACAAGTCGGCCGGTTACGAAAAAAAATCGAGGACGATCCTAAAAAACCCACGTTGATCGTGACCGTTCGAGGAGGCGGATATCAACTCAATGCACAAGTGGAGCAACTGTCATGAAGCTTTTTCCAACGCGAACCGCTAGAAATACTTTCTTTATTCTTGTACTGACTTTCATTTTAGGAAGTGCTTTTTTTATTTTTATCGGCCGATCTTTGCATAGTTTGGAACAGCATCGATTTATTGAACAATCCCGAAACAATCAAATCATCAAAATAGTAAATGTTGCCCATCACATTCCAGACACTGAATTAAAGCGATACCTGAGCTCTGTCAAAAACCCCATGTTTCATTTGTGGCTTGGTAAAAACCCGCTCAAGCATGCGAATCAATTTAAGAAAACAAATGCCTATGAAATGCATATGTTTTTTAAAACGCATCCAGACATCCAGTATTTATCTTTTCAACTACCCAATAACCAATGGCTAAATATAAGAGTACAAACATTTCGTCGCATAAATCCGATGTTGGTTTTTATCGTCATCAGCAGCGTCATCGTAACCTTCTTGCTGTTGTTCATTTTTGCTTGGTCTGTCAAACGCTTGTCTGCGCCCTTTTCACAATTCGCAGTTGCTGCCAAAAAATTTGGGCTTGATCTAAATGCTGCCCCACTTGCAGAGACAGGACCGCCTGAATTGCGTGAGGTCATTCAAGCATTTAATGAGATGCAGGGACGTATACGTCGTTTGATGAGCGATCGTACACAAATGCTAGCGGCAATCTCACATGATTTGCGCACACCGATTACACGACTGAAATTAAGAGCCGAGCTGTTGCAAGATCCGACTCGGGTGAAAAACATCATTGAAGATTTGAATGAAATGGAAACGATGATTTCTGCGATTTTGGTATTCACCAAAGAAGATTATCAGGATGAACCTATGGAACATTTTGACATCAACGCGCTCATAGAATCTATCTGTGATGAAATGAGCGACACAGGATTCCCGGTGGAATTAAATGCTTTAAATAAGCGCGTTCCATTTTTTGGACGCATGCACACCTTAAAACGCACGTTTTCTAATTTGTTAGACAACGCAATCAAATATGGGAAAGCAGCGCATGTACAACTGGCTTTAAAAGATGACAAAGTCATTGTCACGATTGATGATGAAGGCCCAGGTATTCCTTCTTCAGAAATGATGAAGGTCTTTGATCCGTTCTACCGCTTGGAACAATCACGTTCTAAAAAAACAGGTGGAACAGGGTTGGGGTTGGCGATTGCAAGAGATGTGATCCGCGCCCACGGAGGCGATATTGTTCTATCGAATCTTCCTCAAGGGGGGTTAAGAGCGACAGTAACATTATCAATAAAGGTTATTAATGAGTTGTAGGTTGGAGGAGATATGCAAAAAACAATTTTTTTAGATATAGAAACTACGGGGCTCCGACATAAGGATGGCCACAAAATCATTGAAATCAGCGTGGTGGAGAAGGAGGGGGAGCAAATTACTCGCGCTTATCAACTCTATATTAATCCTAAGCGAAAAATTGATGCTGGGGCATTTGAGATTCACGGCATTTCTGATGCGTTTCTAAAAGACAAACCAACATTTGACGAAGTAGCAGAAGATTTTTTTAACTGCATAAATGGAGCTACGTTAGTCATTCATAATGCCCCTTTTGATCTGGGATTTTTAGATAGTGAGTTAGCTCAGTTAAAAAAAGGGTATCCGCCAATCAGTCAGGTTTGCACTGTTGTTGACACCTTAGCTTTGGCTAAGGAACTCTTTCCTTTTAAAAAAACCAAGGGGCGACGTTTCCCCCCTCGTGGCACATATACTTTAGATGCTTTATGTAAACGTTTTAGAATTGATAATAGTGCGCGCAACAAGCATGAAGCTTTGATGGACGCACAAATTCTAGTTAACGTTTATTCGGCTCTGATCAAGGAGAAGGAAAAGCAGAAGAGCTCTCCTCGCCAGCTACAACAGCACGTTTCAATGTATCGGCCAGGGATTTTTAAACCGCAAGGAAGAAAAATAAGCCAAAAAGATGCCGTTAGAATTTTCGAGAAAAGCGTTATTGATGCTAACAAGCAAGAATCTACTACCAATAACGACCGTCCCAATTTTGGTCCTAAACAGTAGCAACTCCCTGCTTCTATAAAGAAGCAGGGTAATCAATCCTGACAACAGAATAGATTAATCACCGCGCTTCATGGCTTCGAAGAACTCTTCATTGGTCTTGGTTGTTCTTAAACGATCCAATAAAAATTCAAGAGCGGCAAGTTCATCCATAGGTTGCAACAATTTGCGGAGAATCCATATCTTCTGTAACTCATCAGCACTGACCAAGAGCTCTTCACGTCTCGTACCAGAACGATTGATATTGATGGCTGGGAACACCCGTTTCTCTGAAACACGACGATCCAAATGTAACTCCATGTTTCCTGTGCCTTTGAATTCTTCATAGATCACGTCATCCATTTTGGACCCCGTATCAATCAATGCCGTTGCAAGGATCGTCAAGCTGCCGCCTTCTTCAATGTTTCGTGCAGCACCAAAGAAACGTTTCGGTCTTTGCAATGCATTCGCGTCCACACCACCGGTCAACACTTTGCCGGATGCTGGAGCCACTGTGTTATACGCCCTCGCTAAACGAGTAATAGAATCCAACAGAATAACGACGTCTTTTTTGTGCTCGACCAAACGCTTGGCTTTTTCAATAACCATTTCAGCAACCTGTACATGTCGAGTGGCCGGTTCATCAAATGTACTAGCAATCACTTCTCCGCGAACAGAACGCTCCATTTCAGTCACTTCTTCAGGACGCTCGTCAATCAATAACACCATCAAATAACATTCTGGATAATTGTTCTCAATCGAATGAGCGATGTTCTGCAGGATCATTGTCTTTCCCGCTTTTGGAGGGGAAACAATCAAACCACGCTGTCCTTTTCCGAAAGGCGCTACTAAATCAATCACTCGCGCCGTTAAATCTTCTGTACTGCCGTTGCCGATCTCCATTTTGAGACGTTCATCTGCAAACAATGGCGTAAGATTTTCGAAAATAACCTTGTTCTTCGCGCTTTCAGGGGAGTCGTAATTAATTTCATCGAGTTTCAATAAGGCGAAATATCGTTCCCCTTCTTTTGGAGGACGAATCTTTCCCGAAACTGTATCGCCTGTATGTAAATTGAATCGGCGAGTCTGGCTGGGAGAAACATAAATGTCGTCAGGCCCTGCTAAGTAGGAACCTTCAGAAGATCTTAAAAACCCAAAACCATCTGGCAAGATTTCTAATACACCGTCTCCATAGATATCTTCTCCTTTCGCTGCACGAGCTTTTAAGATCGTAAAAATCATGTCTTGTTTGCGTAAACGTGCAATGTTTTCAAGCCCGCCATCTTCGGCGATTTGAATAAGTTCTGCCGGCGTCTTGCTTTTTAATTCGGTGAGATTCATTACTACCTCTTTGCATTGTTTGTAATTTCAATAATTGGCCATGAACAAGGAAATCAGGAACTCAAGAAACAACTCTATTTCTTTCGTAAATACTCCGTGATTGGAATGATGCAGAAATCGAGTAAGGGTTTTAAAACGTGTGCCCGTTTTCGTTGATCAGAGCGATGGATATAAGCCTCACACACTTCTCTAGATTCTTTCAAAAAACAAACCTTTGCTAAAAAATTAGGAAATGAAGTGAATAAATATGAAAGAAATTTGGCGAGGTCTTTGTATCAACAACAAAGAAATATAGTGCAGCCTCGCCAAAAATCAAAGGAATATTTCGGATAGGATTAGTTCGAATTTTCTTATAAAAGTTCGTCAACAAACTCAATTAATTGAGATTTAGAAAGAGCGCCAACACGTCGTGTATCGACCTCACCCTCTTTAAAAACAATTAAAGTAGGAATGCCTTGCACGCCGTATTTCGCGGCAGCGCCAGACGCTTGATCAACATTCGCTTTCAAAAATTTCACTCGATCCGCATAAAGAGCAGCAACTTCTTCATAAACAGGTGCAAACATGCGGCAAGGTCCACACCAATCTGCCCAAAAATCGACAAGCACTGGGATACTAGAATCTTTAATAGCTTCTTCAAACGTATCGTCACTAACAGAAAGAATATGTTCGCTCATTGTTTAACCCTCCAATGTATAAATATCCAACGGCTCAAAAGCGCGTGATCATAAAAGTGAGGTTCTCCAATTGCAACGCATTTACCCTTGTGCTTCAGAGCAGCCCCATGGAACAGGGCACAGGCCCTACATCTCTCTAAGCAATCGAGGAAGAAAAATGCATATCAAATCTAGATACTCACTGAAATGAATGACAGCGCTCTCAAATCACGTATTTCTTGCGGATGATTCGTGCCATCGCCCTTCTTCATAATCTGTGCCTCATATTTATGGAGGCAAAACATGAAACGCTCAGCACACGCTTTTACGATCATCGAGTTGCTTATGGTGATCGCAATCATCGGGATTTTGGTATCTATTGCGATCCCTTCTTATAAGCAATACACAGAAAAAGCGCGTTTTTCTGAAGTCATTATGGCGACAACGCCTTTCAAGACAGCAGTTTCATTGGCACTTCAAGACGGCATTCCAATGGATGAATTGAATGAAGGAGAAAACGGGATTCCAACCGCCCCGAACGCCACCAAAAATCTAGACAACATCACCGTCAAACAAGGCGTTATTACGGCTACAGCCACAAAACAAGCAGGAAGTTACACATTCTCTTTGACCCCCGATGAAAACGGAAGCCAATGGAGCGTCAGCGGTTCTTGTGTGGAAGCCGGCGTGTGTAGGAAATAGGTTTTATGTCGCCATACGAGATCAAAATTAAAGAACTCCTTTTGAGCAAACAGCTCTTAAGCCCTGAAACGCTCGCCCATGCAACAAAACAAGCGAAAGGAGGATCGCTGATTCACTATCTAGCGGAACATCAGATCGTGGACTCCACCACGCTGACAAATCTCGTTTCCGAAGTGATTGGAACGCCTGTACTGGATGTGAAAATGCTGAACATAGAAAAACTACCGCCAACAAAAATCGATTTCTCACTATTAAAAAAACTAAATGTGCTTCCGTATAAAATCGTTCAGAACACTTTATATATAGCAACAGCTGATCCTTTAGACCTAAATACCGTAGAAGAAATAAAGTTTCTCTCTCAATGCTCTATAGAAACTCGACTGGCTCCTTACGACGAAATCAAAAGAAAGCTGTCTCTCTTAAGCAAAAGCGATCAGCCCACGAACACAACGCATATCGAACACCATGGCCCAATGGATGAAAAAATCGTGCAGTTGATTAATGAAATCATCGAAAAAGCCATTCACCAATCTGCTTCCGATATCCACTTTGAAGTTTATGAAAAATATTGCCGCATTCGGTTTCGACTAGACGGCTTCCTAACTCAAATAAGCTCATTCGAAACAACCTTGGCACCAAAAATCTCCGTGCGTTTAAAAATCATGTCCAAACTCGATATTGCCGAAAAGAGACTGCCGCAAGACGGGCGGATAAAAATAGATTGGTCTCATCTAAAAAAAAGCATCGATATGCGTGTCAGCTCTTGTCCGACTCTGTGGGGTGAAAAAATCGTTTTAAGACTCTTGGAAAATAATGAACACATTCGATCGCTTCAGGATTTGAGCTTCAACACAAAGCAATACGATGATTTTTTAACAGCCATCAAAAAACCACAGGGAATTATTCTGGTAACAGGCCCAACAGGCAGTGGAAAAACGGTTTCACTCTATGCAGCATTGAAAACATTAAACACATCCGACAAAAACATTCTCACCGTTGAAGACCCTGTGGAGATCAATCTTCCAGGCATCAATCAAGTTCACATTAATATAAAAGCAGGGCTAACTTTCCCAATTGCACTGCGTGCTTTTTTAAGACAAGACCCCGACATCATCATGATCGGAGAAATACGCGATCGTGAAACCGCTGAAATCGCAATTAAAGCTGCTCAAACAGGGCACTTAGTGCTCGCGACCCTGCATACGAACAGTGCGTTTGACACCATCAACCGGCTCAAAAACATGGGGATCGAACCTTACAACCTCGCTAGCGCTATCACGCTTGTGACAGCACAACGGCTTGCAAGGAAACTGTGTTCAACATGCAAAATACAAAAGGTTATTCCTGCAAGCGTCGCCAAAACGCTTGATTTACCACAAGACACACAAGCTTTCTTTGCAAACGGATGTGATAAATGCAACCAAGGATATAAAGGCCGCGTGGCAATCCATGAAATTGTTCCTCTATCAGACACCCTGCAAACGGACATTTTTCAAGAAAACAGCAACAGATTGCTCAGGGAACACGCCAAACAACAACACATTTTCGATTTACAGGCTTCTGGCATCGAAAAAATAAAACAAGGTGTATTGAGCATTGATGAATTTTACCGAGTGGTTCAATCATAAAAATCCGCTAAAAGAATGTTCTTTTTGTTGGAAAGGAATCGATAAAAACGGCAAGAAAATAAGCGGCGAGATATGCAGCGTAAATAAACAGGCTGCTTATATCGCGTTATCGAACAAACACATCGCCGTATCAAACATCCGTCGCACATTCTACTTTCCGTTTCGGCGAAACAATAAAATCAATGCGCGCGCGATTAATCTCTTCTTTCGACAATTAGCATCACTTGTGCAAGCAGGCGTTCCGTTAATCCAAGCGTTTGACATTATTCTCTCTGGCTGTGAAACCCCTGCTTTATCTACGTTGCTAACGAAAATTAAAACCTCGATAAAACAAGGAAATGCTTTGTCTGAAGCGTTCAAAACACATATCCACTCTCTCGATCATTTTGCACTGCAATTCATCCAAGCAGGTGAACAATCTGGACAATTGGCCACAATGCTTGATCACATCGCAACTTATCGTGAACAAATAGAGACAACGAAAAAGAAAATCAAAAAAGCGGTGATCTACCCCATCGTATTACTCATTGTCGCTTGCGCTGTGACCGCTCTTTTGATGGTTTTTGTGGTGCCTCAATTTGAAACGTTGTTTTCAAATTTTGGAGCAGACTTGCCTATATTGACGCAACTTGTGATTCGCATGTCCTCTATGGCACGGGCATACGGACTCTTTGTTGCATTTGGTTTTGCATTCTTGATCAAACTGTTCTCCGTAATGAGAAAACGTTCTAAGCGCGTCAATGCTTGGGTCACTCAATGCATCTTCAAACTTCCGATCTATGGTCAAGCGCTCAGAAAATCGTTCATAGCGAACTTCGCTCGAACGCTCGCTGTCACTTTAAAATCTGGCGTGCCTCTGTTAGATACTCTAAAAATCCAATCCGAAAACACTTCTAATCCATTGTTTCAAACGGCATTAATAAAAACCTATTCCGCAATAAAAACAGGCCAAACATTTCACGACAGTTTAGAAGCCAGTTGTTTTTTTCCGGCGTTAATGCTTCAAATGACAAAGTTAGGAGAAGAAACAGGCCAGTTAAAGGACATGCTTGAAAAGGTTGCTGAATATTATGACAATGATGTGAGCCACATCATTAACCTTTTAAATCAACTGCTTGAACCTTTATTAATGCTCTTATTAGGCTTAGTGATTGGGGGGTTAGTCATCGCGCTTTATTTACCAATATTCAAATTAGGAGCAGTCGTGTAATGCTTGATTTTTTAGCTTCGCATGTATTCCTGTTTTATTTCTTAATCGCCATTGTGGGTTTAGTGATAGGCAGTTTTTTAAATGTCGTCATTTATCGTTTGCCGATCTTATTAGAAAAAGAATGGCGCAAAGAATGTTTAGACTCTCTGGTGGAAGATGAGACCTCTATCGAACAAGCGACGTTTAATCTAGCGGTCCCAACCTCACATTGCCCGCACTGCAAACACCCAATTAAAATTTGGCACAACATTCCGCTCTTAAGCTACATATGGCTTCGCGGGAAATGCTCCACTTGCGCCAAACACATTCCCTTTCGCTAT